>DASUPL010000049.1:0-2379 GCA_036281155.1 Solirubrobacteraceae bacterium
GCCGAGATCAACCTGACGCTGTAGGACCCCCGTTTGCTCCTTGACGACCTCGAGTTGCCCCGCGACGAGTGCGAGGTTGCGCTCCGCCAGATGCGTCGCGGCCATGGCGGCATCAGCGCTGACTCGAGCGTTTGCGGCAGCCCTCCGCGAGTATTCGGTCTGACGGCTGGAGTACACGAGACCCAACGCAAGTGTGATGAGCGCCGTCAACAACGTGGCGATGGCGCCCATGGCGGCCCAGGTGGTCGCAGAATCGGCGAGGATCGGAGATCGCACGTCCGCGATCCTAAGATCGCTGACGGACGCTCAGCGGATCTCGTCCTAGCGCTACTCCTGTTCGAGCAACCGCGAGCGAAGGCGCAGGACGGCCTTCGTGTGCAGCTGCGAGATCCGTGACTCGGTCACGCCGAGAACCTCGCCGATCTCGCGCAGCGTGAGGTTCTCGTAGTAGTACAACGCCACCACGAGCTTCTCGCGCTCGGGCAGACGGGCGATCGCGTCGGCCACTCGATCCTTGAGGTCGGTCTGGTCCATGACCGTCGCCGGATCGGGCGCGTTCTCGTCGGTCAGGGTGTCCAACAGCGAGACGGCATCTCCCGAGGAGTCGCCGACCGTCCAGAGCTCGTCCAGCGCCGCGACCGTCGAGTTGGAGATCTGCAGCAGCGACTCCTGGAAGTCGTCGACGCTGACGCCGAGCTCAGCCGACATCTCCTCGTCGGTGGGCGCGCGCTGCAGCTGGTGCTCGAGCTTGGTGTTGGCCCTCTCGATCTCGCGAGCCTTGGCGCGTACGGAGCGCGGCACCCAATCCAGGGAGCGCAGCTCGTCGATGATCGCGCCCTTGATGCGGGTGATCGCGTAGGTCTCGAACTTGATCTCGCGCTCGAGATCGAACCGCTCGATCGCGCTGATCAGGCCGACGAGGCCATAGGAGATGAGATCGCCCTCGTCGACGTGCGCGGGCAGGCCCGAGGCCATGCGCCCGGCGACGTACTTGACCAGCGGCGAGTAGGCGATGACCAGCCGCTCACGCGCGTGCGTGTCGCCTGTCGCCTTGTACCGGCGCCAGAGGTCCCGAAGCTCAATGGCCTTGACGTTGGTCTCCATCCCTGTTCCTCACGCCCTCGGATGCGCACGCGCATACGCGGACTTGAGCCTCGCGGACTCTACACGGGTGTAGATCTGTGTCGTCGAGATGCTGCTGTGGCCCAGCATCTCCTGGATGGCGCGCAGGTCGGCGCCACCGTCGAGCAGGTGGGTGGCAAACGAGTGGCGCAGCGCGTGGGGGTGCGCCCCACCCTGCAGCGCGGCGCGCCGGGACCACACGCGCAGGCGCCGCCGCACATCGCTGGTCGACAGCCGGCGACCGGACTTGGACAAGAACAACGCCTCTTCGGCGCGGTCGGCCTGCAAGGCGGGACGAGCGCGCTCCACGTACCGCGCCAGCGCCCGGACAGCCGACTCGCCGATCGGGACGATGCGGGTCTTGCCGCCCTTGCCCTCGACGCGCACCTCCTCGGCGTCGAAGTCCAGGGAGCCGCGCTCGAGGTTGACCAGCTCCTCGGCGCGCAGACCGCAGGCGTAGGCCAGCTCGAAGATCGCGCGGTCGCGGACATCCAGCGGCGTCGTCTGCGGGATCCGGTCCAACAGGTCGGCGACCTCGTCGGCCTTCAGGACGCGCGGCAGCTTGGACGGCCGCTTGGGCGCCGGCACGAGGTCGGCCGGGTTGGCCGCCATCTGGCCGTGCTCGCGCAGCGTGCGATAGAGCGAGCGCAGCGCGGCAAGCTTGCGGGCGACCGTGGCGGCGACGACGTCGCGCTCGCCCAGCGCCGCGGCGTAGCGGCGCAGGATGCGCGTCGTGACGTCGGTCGGCTCATGGCCGTTGGTCGTGCACCACAGCGCGAACTGGGCGCAATCGAACCCATAGGCGCGCCGTGTGCGTGCGGCGGCGCCGCGGCGCAGCAGGTCGGCGTCCAAGAGGCGCAGTGCCTCTTGCCACGCGTCGCTGAGCTGCGAGCGCGCGGAGGGTGCCGCCGCCGGCGACGTGGCCGCGCCGCTCAACGCGTCGGCGCGGGTCGCGTCTGCCGCCCTATCCTCAACCACCGTGGGACTCTTCTTCATCGACACCAACTCCGGTCAGGTCGCCACGCATCGGCAGCTGATCGACGCCGGCATCGCCCCGGAGAGCGACGATCCGCCGCGGCCGTGGCACCGCGTGCGCGGCAACCTCGACTCCTCGACGATGTGGTACGCGGTGCTGCGCAAGCGGACGAACGGGATCTTCATTGGCACGCTCGTCTTTCGCCACTCCGACCACCATGCCTCCCTGCTGACCGAAGGCTGGGAAGAGGTCGACGTCGACGCGATCCGTAGCGTGGATCT
>DASUPL010000050.1:0-10494 GCA_036281155.1 Solirubrobacteraceae bacterium
TGGTACTGCCCACGCTGCGCGGACTTCAAGGCGGACAACGAAGTCGACGATGGCAACCGCTGCCCGATTCACCACATCGAGCTGACGCGCGAGCAGGAGGACAACTACTTCTTCAAGCTGTCCGCCTTCCAGGAGCGCCTCGAAGCGCTGTACGCCGAGCGCGAGGACTTCGTCGCGCCGCGCTCGCGCTACAACGAGGCGCTGTCGTTCATCCGCTCGGGGCTCCGTGACGTGCCGCTCACGCGCCACAAGCTGAGTTGGGGGGTGCAGGTGCCGTGGGACCCAGAGCACGTGTTCTACGTGTGGTTCGACGCGCTGCTGAACTACTACTCCGCGCTGTCCTACGCGCCCGCGCCGGTCGCGGGTTCGAATCCCGCCCCCGCTATCGACGACACGGCCGACCTGACCGCGACGTTCTGGCCGGCGAGCTACCACGTAATCGCGAAGGACATCCTGCGCTTCCACACTGTGTACTGGCCCGCGCTGCTGCTGGCCGCGGACATCGAGTTGCCGGAGCACGTGTTCGTCCACGGCTACCTGCTGATGGAAGGCGAGAAGATGAGCAAGTCGCTGGGGAACGTGCTCGACCCGTTCGCGGTGATCGAGCGCTTCGGCGCGGACGCGCTGCGCTTCTACCTCTTGCGAGACGTGCCCTTCGGTCAGGACGGGTCGGTGTCGACCGCGGCGTTCGAGCTGCGCTACGAGAGCGAGCTCGCGAACGAGCTCGGCAACCTCGCCAGCCGCACGATCGGGATGCTTACGCGCTACCGCGACGGCGCGGTCTCCGCGGGTGAGCTCGACCCCGCCCTCGCGGAGGATTTCGCCGGCTTGCGCGAGCGCTTCGCGGCGCACGTGGATCGCGCGGAGCTGACGCTCGCGCTCGACGAGGTCTGGCAGCGGGTGAAGCGGCTGAACCGCTACGTCGAGGAGCAGGCGCCGTGGGTGCTCGCCAAAGATGAGGCGCGCGCGGAGGAGCTGGATCGCGTGCTGCGCACGCTCGCGGAGGGTCTGCGCACCGTGACGGTCCTGCTGTGGCCGTATATGCCAACGAGCGCGGAGCGGCTGCTCGACGCGCTCGGCGCGGGCGAGCTGTCGTTCGCGGCGGGCGAGCTCGGGGCCGGGCGGATCGAGCGCGTGCGGCCGCTGGACTCGCTGTTTCCCAAGGACCTGCAGTGATCGATTCCCCGCGCGCGCGATGATCGACTCGCACACCCACCTCGACATGTGCGAGCCGTCGAACGCGCAGTTGGTGGCCGCGGCGGAGGCGGCGGGCGTGACCCGGATGCTGACCGTGGGGATCGACGGCGCGTCGTGTCGCGCGGCGCTCGCGGCGGCGGAGGCGTTTCCGCAGGTGTACGCCGCGATCGGACGCCACCCGAACGCCGCGAAGGGCTTCGACGACGCCGACCTGGCCGAGCTGAGCGCACTGGCGGCGCACCCGCGCTGCATGGCGATCGGCGAGAGCGGCCTTGACTTCTACCGTGACAGCGCGCCGCCGCGCTCCGATCAACAGCGCGCGTTCGCCGCTCAGATCGCGCTCGCGCGCGACACGGGCAAGCCACTCGTGATCCACTCCCGCGCGGCGGAGCGCGAGACGCTGGGGCAGCTCGCAAGCGAAGCGGACGGCGTGTGCGTGATCATGCACTGCTTCTCGATGCCTGAGCAGCTGGATGAGTGCGTGGCGCGCGGCTATGCGATCTCTTTCGCGGGCAACGTCACTTACAGGAGCGCCGCCGACCTCGCCGACGCGGCCGCGCGCGTTCCCGAGGAGCGCCTGCTGGTGGAGACGGACGCGCCCTATCTGACGCCGCAGCCGGTCAGGAAGGAACGCAACCAGCCCGCGTTCGTGGCGCACACGCTTGCGTTCGTGGCGGCGCTGCGCGGCGTGAGCGCACAGGCCCTGGGGGCGACGGTGGAGCGCAACGCGGCCCGCGTGTTCGGCTGGGCATGAGCGCCGTGGGCGAGGCTCCAGTGCAGCCGAGCCTGCGCCGGATGCGCCAGTTCGGCGTGCGCCCGGATCGCGATCTGGGGCAGAACTTCCTCATCGACTCGAACATCCTCGGCGTGATCGAGCGCGCGGCGGAGCTCGAGCGTGGGGACGTGGTGCTGGAGATCGGCGGCGGCTTGGGCGTCCTGTCGGAGCATTTGGCGGAGCGGGTGGCGCACGTGCACGTGATCGAGATCGACGAGCGTCTGCGTGACGCGCTGCAGGATGCGACCCGCGGGCACGCGAACGTAACCGTGCACTGGGCGGACGCGATGACGTTCGATCTCGGCCTGCTCGACCCGTCGCCGAACAAGGTCGTGGCGAATCTCCCCTACGGAATCGCCGCAGGGGTGTTGCTGCGCAGCATCGAGGATCTCCCGAGCGTGGATTTGTGGGTGGCGATGGCGCAGCGCGAGGTCGGTGAGCGCTTGGCGGCGTCACCGGGGAGCAGCGCTTACGGCACGCCGTCGGTGCTCGCGCAGCTCGTGTGCGACGTGCGCGTGCTGCGCGCGGTGCCGCGCACGGTGTTCCACCCGGTGCCGAACGTGGACTCGGTGCTCGTGGGGCTGTATCGCCGGCCGGCGGAGAGCACCTCGCGTGCGCTGCGCGCGCTCGTCAGCGGCGGGTTTGCGCATAGGCGCAAGACGCTCGCGGGCTCGTTGACCCTCTCGCAGGGAGGATCGCGAGCCCTCCCACTCCGCTCGCGCGAGCAGGTGCGCGAGGCGCTGCTGGCGCTCGGCAAGCCCGCGGATGTGCGCGCGGAGCGGCTGAGCCCGGAGGACTTCCGCGCGCTGGCGGGTCTGCTGGAGCTATGAGCGTCCACCGCGCGCTGGCGCCCGCGAAGGTCAACCTGGGGCTGTTCGTGGGGCCGACGCGCGCGAGCGATGGAAGGCACGAGCTGGTGACGGTGATGCAGTCGATCTCGCTCGCGGATGAGCTCACGCTCCAGGACGCGCCGGCGGGGACGGAGCGCGACGAGGTCCTCTGCCCGGGCGTGCCGGGGCCGCCAGAGGAGAACATCGCGGCGGCGGCACTACGTACGTTTCGCGCGAGCACCGGCTGGGCGGCGCCGCCGCAGCGGCTGACGATCGAGAAGCGCATCCCCGTGGCCGCGGGATTGGCGGGCGGCTCGGCGGACGCGGCCGCGACGCTGCGGCTGGCCAGTCACGCATCGGGCTTCGGCGATGAGCGGTTGCTCCGAGAGCTGGGCGAAGAGTTGGGGGCGGACGTTCCGGCGCAGATCGCGCCCGGACGCTGGCTGGCAAGCGGCGCGGGTGAGCGACTGATCGGGCTGCCCGCGCCGAAGGACGCGTTCGGGGTGCTCGTGTTGCCCGCCGCCACGGAGCTCTCGACCGCTGCCGTCTACCGCGAGGCCGACCGTCTTGGCGAGATGCGCAGCGGTCAGGAGCTGGAGGAGCTCGGCCTGCGGCTGAGCGCCGCGCTGCAAGACGGGTCAGCGTTGCCGGGTGAGCGGGAGCTGCTGCGCAACGACCTCCAGCGCGCGGCGGTGTTGCTGTGCCCGGAGATCGCCGAGCGGATCGAGCAGGCGCGGCGCGCGGGCGCCTCGCTGGCGCTCGTCAGCGGGTCGGGTCCGACGGTCGTGGGACTGTTCGCGTCGGCGCGGGAGAGCGGGCGCGGCGGCCCCGAACGGGCCGAGCTCGCGGCGGCCAGCGTGGAAGGGCTCGAGCGAGCGTCGATCTGCGCTACCCCGGTCGACGCTACGTTCGGGCGGTGCGTCACAATCCCTGACGGAGACTTGCCATGAGCAGAGCGCTAACCAACGAGCTGGTGGCCGGCGGCGCGGGCGTGATCGGCCTGGGGCTGTACGTTGGTCTGATCCTGCGACCGGCTTGGATCTCCTACACGCGCATGTGGGAACGGCTGGCGGCGACCGTGCTGACGCTGTACGTGCTGGCTGTGCTCGTCGGCGTAGGGGTGGCGGCTGCGCTCACGGCCATCTACTTCTGGGGTTAGTGGCGTGTCAGACCTCGCGGCGCTGGACGCGATCACGGAGGCGGTCGAGTCGGGTGCGGGGCTGCCGGAGGTGGTGCGGGCTGCCGCACGGGCGCTCGACGCGAGTCTCGCCGTGACCGACGCGTGGGGGGCGACGCTGGCGGTCGCGGCCAGGTCTCCGGCGGAGGAGCGGGCGCTGCTGTCGCAGGGAGATGGCGTGAGCAGCGCGCCACTGCGGGTGGCGGACACCGTCGTCGGCACGCTGCACATGCGCGTGAAGGCCGACCGGCCGGAGGGCGACGGGCCGGCGCCGATGCACAGGCTGCTGTTGACGATGATCGCCTCAGAGGTCGAGCGCGTGCGGGCGCCGGAGCGCGTCTCGGAGACCGCCGCGGCGGATTTCCTGCGCGCGATCCTGCGCCGCGAGTTGACCGCGCGTGAGGAGTTGCTCGCGCGCGCCAAGGAGCTGTCGCTGACGATCGAGGAGGGGGCGAGCATGATCGTGGCGCGGGCGCACCCGCAGTCGCCCACCGATGAGGGCTGGCGCGGTCGGGTGCGCGCGGTGGCGGAGCGCGGCGCGCGGGCTGTGACGAACCGCTCGATCGCGGCTCTGTCCGAGCGCGAGGGCGTGGCGGGCGCGGAGGTCCTGGTGCTCGTGCCCGGCGGCGAGGAGGCCGCGGCGGCGCGCGCGGCGGACGCCGTGCTGCAGGAGATGGAAGCCGCGCTGGCGGGATACACGTTCGCGTTGGGGCGCAGCCGCATCGCCGAGGACCCAGCTGACCTGCCGCGCGCGGCGAGCGAGGCGCTGCTGGCGGCGAACGTCGCCCAGGGCTCGCGCGACGGCGCGGCGCTCGCCTTCGAGCAGACGGGCGCCTATCGGCTGCTGCTGTCGGCGATGAGCGAGAACCCGAGCGAGCTGCAGCGCTTCTACGCGGAGACGGTCGAGCCGCTGGTCGCCTACGACGAGCAGTACGAGACGGACCTGGTGCGCACGCTGGAGACGTTTCTCGAGGCCGACGGCAACGTGGCGGGCACCGCTCAGCGGCTGTTCACCCACCGCCACACGATCTACTATCGCCTGGAGCGCGTGCGCGAGCTCTCGGGCCTGGACGTCAGCTCCAGCGACGGGCGCGAGAAGCTCAGCCTGGGTTTGAAGTCGATGCGCGTGCTCGGCATCACCTCCGCCGGTGGTCCCGCCTCGGAGGCGGGCGCCGAAGGCGGACGTGTGCCCCGCCGCTCCGGCAGGCGCTCCTAGTCAAAGAGCGCCCTACACGTGCGCTTCAGAAACGGCGCACGCCAAACTCGAACGCGTATGTGGCGCCGCTATGGCCGACGCGCAGCACGTTCGGCACCGCCGGCGTCATGGCCACGCCCGCATCGCGGTATTCGCGGCTGAGGATGTTCGCGCGGTGCGGCGGCGAGGCCATCCACGCGGCCACGATGTGCGCCGGCGTCGCAAGACCGCCCGTGCCCCACGCGATGTTCTGCCCCACGGCGACCGCTTCGGTGTGGTCGGGGTAGCTCGTCACGCCGACGAGCGCTAGCGGGGTCTGCCCCGAAGGACGGATGTCGGCGAAGTAGTCGGAGCGAACCATCGTCACCACCTGACTCGAGGCCACCGATCCGAGCGCACCGTTGGGATGTAGCCGCGGCAACCCGCGGGCGCGGCGTATCTGATCGACCAGGCAGAGGATCGCTTTGTTGATCGCGGCGGCGTTCTTGGCGGTGGGATGCAGGTGGGCGTTGAGGCATCCCCAGCGCTTGGCCTCCGCGGCGGACGAGCCGAACGCGAGCGCACCGAAACAGGCCAGCGCGCATGCCGCGAGCGCCACCAGCCGTCTGCTCCCCGATGTCTGCGTTACCGCCGACAAGTGCAAGGATGGTTGCAGGTCGAGGGGACGCGCGTGTTGCGTCGAAGTTATCGCGCCCATTCGCTGCTGGTCTGCGACTATGTGCGTGCCTTGGGGAGTGGGGTAATTGGCAGCCCGGAAGACTTTGGCTCTTCAAGTTCTGGTTCAAGTCCAGGCTCCCCAGTTGACTGAATATCCCCGGCAGATGCAAACATATGTTCGTGTCAAGACGAGGGCCCAGATACGCAGAGCAAGAGGCTAGGACGGCGATTGCCGCCTCCACTAGCTACGCAGAGACGCTCAGAAGATTGGGCATGCGCCCGGCAGGGGGCAACCATCGGACGTTGCGCGCATATGCCGAACAGGTCTGGGGCATACCAACTGACCATTTCGACCCCGACCGGGCGCGCAACGAGGCGCTGAAACGTGGGCGCGTGGCGTTGAGCAGCATCCTCGTGGAGGAATCGACCTACTCTCGTTCGCATCTGAAGCGACGGTTGTTCGAGGAATGCCTGAAGACACGCAGGTGCGAGATGTGCGGACAAGACGAAACTTGGCAGGGGCGGCGGATGGCGCTGATACTCGATCACGTCAATGGAGTAGCCAACGACAATCGCATCGAGAATCTGCGAATCGTCTGCCCGAACTGCGCTGCGACACTCGACACACACTGTGGGCGCCAGAACCGCGTTGAGCACGGGTCGCGCGACTGCCTGCATTGCGGGGGTGGGTTTTCACCGGCTTATGCCTCGCAGCGCTACTGCTCGCGGTCGTGCGGGGTCCGTCGCAAACGCCACGGACTTCCACAGCCAGAGCGCCGCAAGGTCACGCGTCCGCCGTATACACACCTGCTCCGAGAGATCGGTGCGCTTGGCTACGCGGGCACAGGTCGTCGTTACGGCGTGTCGGACAACGCAATTCGCAAGTGGGTGCGTCAATACGAGCGTGAGCGTGTCACAGGAGAGCCAGCCCAAGAATTTGCTGGGACTGGACTAGCATCCCCCCGGTGAGCGTGCCCATCGTTCTGGTCCTGGCCGCGGGTCGGGGTACGCGGATGCGCTCGAAGACGCCGAAGGTGCTGCACGAGCTGTGTGGGCGCCCGATGGTCATGTGGCCGGTGACGGCGGCGCTCGAGGCGGGCGCCCACAAGGTCGTGGTGGTCGACTCGCCGGCACGGGCGCTCGAGGGTGTGCTTCCGGAGGGAGTGGATCTGGCGATTCAGGAGCGCTCGGACGGCACGGGCGGAGCGACGGCGGCGGGAATGGCGAAGCTGGGCGACGACCTGGACCAGGATGCCCCGGTTGTGATCCTGAGCGGTGACGTGCCGCTGGTGAGCGCTGAGGCGATCGGCGAGCTGATCGAGGCGCACCGCGGCGGCGCCGCGGCGGCGACGATGGCGAGCACGATTCTCGCGGACCCGACGGGGTATGGACGCGTGGTGCGCGACGCGGACGGCGCGGTGGAGCGCGTGGTGGAGACGAAGGAGCAGGGCGACTCGACCCAGACGGAGCGCGAGATCCGCGAGGTGAACACGGGCATCTTCGCGTTCAACGCGCGCGCGCTGCGCGAGGCGCTGCCGCGGCTGACGTCGGACAACGCGCAGGGTGAGCTGTACCTACCGCAGGTGCTCGACCTGCTGCGAGCGGACGGCGAGACCGTCGCGGCGCACGTGGTGGAGGACGAACGGCTGGTGCTGGGCGTGAACGACCGCGTGGCGCTGGCGCGCGTGCGGGCGCTGGCGCAGGCGGCGATCCACGAGCGCCACATGCTCGCGGGGGTCACGATCGTGGATCCGGCCTCGACGGTCATCGACGTGGATGTGGAGATCGGGCAGGACACGACGATCGAGCCGTTCACGACGATCCGCGGCGCAACGCGGATCGGCGGCGGGTGCACGATCCGCCACTCCTACATCGTCGACAGCGTGTTGGAGGATGGCGTGAGCGTGGGCCCGTTCGGCTACCTGCGCCCGGGAACGGTGCTGCGCGAGGGCTCGAAGGTGGGCACGTTCGTGGAGGTGAAGAACTCGGACATCGGCGCCGGCTCGAAGGTGCCCCACCTCTCCTACCTGGGCGACGTGGACGTGGGCGAGAAAACGAACCTGGGCGCGGCGACGATCACGGCCAACTACGACGGCCGCGCAAAGCACCGCACGACCGTCGGGCGCGGCGTGCGCACGGGCGTGGACACGACGCTCGTGGCGCCGGTCAGCTTGGGCGACGGCGCGGTGACGGGCGCCGGCTCGATCATCACCGAGGACGTGCCCCCCGGCGCGCTGGGGATCGCACGCGAGCGCCAGAAGAACATCGCGGGCTACGCCGAGCGCGACGTGGGTGGTACGGGTGGCTCGGACGAGGTCAAGCCCGGATGACCGTTTCGCAGACGGCATGTTTACACTCCCTGGGGAGATGAGCGCGATCGACACGCGCACGGAGTCGCGGGCAAGCCTGCCGATCGACTACAACAAGCGGCTGATGCTGTTCAGCGGGCGGGCGAACCCGCAGCTGGCGATCGACATCGCGGACAAGCTCGAGGTCGATCTGGGGCCGGTGACGCTGAAGACGTTCTCCAACGGCGAGGTGTACTGCCGCTACGAGGAATCGATCCGCGGCGCGGACGTGTTCATCGTGCAGTCCACGTGCGGCAACCCGCAGACGGGCGTGACGGCGAACGACTCGCTGATGGAGCTGCTGTTCATGATCGACGCGGCGGTGGGCGCGTCGGCGCACCGCGTGATCGCGGTGACGCCGTGGTTCGGCTACTCGCGCCAGGACAAGAAGTCCGCGCCGCGCGAGCCGATCTCGGCGCGTCTGGTGGCGCGCATGATCGAGGCGGCGGGCGCCGACCGGGTGCTGACGATGGACCTCCACGCGGGTCAGATCCAGGGGTTCTTCCAGAAGCCGGTGGACCACATGACGTCGCTGTTCATGCTGACTCAGTACTTCGCGGACCTGGGCCTGCCGGATCTCGTCGTGGTGGCGCCGGACGCGGGCAGGGTCAAGCTGAACAAGAAATTCGCGTCGAAGATCGGCGCGGAGCTCGCGATCCTCGACAAGGAGCGCCCGGCGCAGCAGGTCGCGGAGATCGGCTACGTGATCGGTGACGTGAAGGGCAAGACGGCGGTGATCGTGGACGACATGATCGACACCGCGGGCACGCTCGCGGCGGCGGCGAAGACCGTGAAGGAAGAGGGCGCGGCGCGGGTCTACGCTGCGGCTACTCACGCGGTGTTCTCGGGCAAAGCGTTCGAGAACCTGCAGACGGCGGGCTTCGAGGAGATCGTCGTCACGGACACGATTCCGGTGCGCGCCGACCATCCGGCGAACGTGCGCGTGCTGCCGTGCGCGGAGCTGCTGACGGACTCGATCAGGCGGATCTTCGTCGACGACTCCGTCAGCGAGGTCTTCGGCGGCGAGAACCAGCTGTTCTGAGCGGGAACTGGGGGATGGGCGAAGGGTCGAGGAGGGCTACAGGCGTGCGTGGCGAAAAGACGGTGTCCCCTTGTGCGATAGTTTCTCGGTGATGCTGAGCCCTCTGCAGCGATGCTGATTCCACATCGTGGCGTGACACCTAAACGATGAGTCCTCGCCTGAGGATTCCTGAGCCGTATGTTCCTGGGCTCACAGCTGTCGCCGCGCTTGATCCCAAAGTGGCTGACGAACTGCTTGCGGCAGTACAGACGGTTCCGCACCTGCTCACGACGAGCCGCCTTGTTGAGCATGTACGCGACAAAGTCCCTGCGCTCGACAAAGCCGAAGATGTTCTTGACGCGCTTCTGTCCCTGACGACCCTCCTGCCTGAGGGTGGCGATGGAGTCTCGGAGTTGGCCCGAGATGTTGCGGAGTCCCCGGATCTTGACCTCGACGAGGCAGCTCGACATGAGCTTGTACAGCGTCTAGAGGGGCTTCTCGGCGTCGATTCCTTTGTCCTTGCGGCGCGCGCGTCCGAGATCGTCACGGAGTTCCCAAAGGTCTTCCACGAAGCCCGCATCTTGACTGACCTCAGGCCAGTCTTTGGGCCCGACCCAACGAGGGGCCCGCAAGCTGCGCTTCTGGTCGCGACGCTGAAGCTCGAATATCACCTCGCTGACGGGCCTGTCGACGTTGACTTCTTCGCTCTCGACTACTCCGACCTGCTACGGCTCCGAGAGATCGTTGATAGAGCCATCGCAAAGCACACTAGTCTGAGGGGACTCATCGACAAGATGGACTTGCCATATTGGGAGTATCGCGAGTTCGAGGAGAGACGAGATGCCGACTAAGATCATTAGGGCTCCGTCGCGCGACCGTCACAAGCTGCCGGTGTGGGATGACGCTGACTGCCTCGTCGCCAATCAGACCAAATGGGGCGGCATCAGAGGTCACGAGAAGCGCTCTAGGCATCGGTCTTGGCGCGACGCGAACCCTGGGTCGACTTTTCCCGCCCTGCCCATCAAACGGCCCGTTCTTGAGGTGCGGTTCGAACGGCTGGCCAACCGTTGGGAAGTGGACACCGCCTTCGAGTCAATCGTGACTCGCAAAGCCATGGATCCTTCGTATCAGCGCATCATCGGTATGGGTCCGTCGGTCGTTCCGTTGATTCTGCGCCGCCTGCAGCAGAAGCCGCGTCAGTGGTTCTGGGCTCTAACGGCGATCACTGGCGAGGACCCGGCACTCGGTCAGACAAGCATCGCGAGTGCGAGCGACGCTTGGCTGTCGTGGGGTC
>DASUPL010000051.1:0-2827 GCA_036281155.1 Solirubrobacteraceae bacterium
CACCGCGTGCACGTCCGGCGTGTACTACTTCCGTCCCGGGCAGGAATGCACGCGCGCGCACGGCCCCGGGTGCGCCGTGAACCTGATCGCGCGCGGCTGCGCGCACACCCGCCAACTGCAGGCGCTGCCCGCGAGCTACAGACGCACCTCACGCGAACTGGACGCCCTCAGGCACGCGGATCTCGTGGTGGCCTACTCGAGCTCCGTCGACCGGCACCTCGCGCACAACGGTCTCACGCGGCGGCGCGTCGTCCCGCTCTTCAGCACCATGGCACCGATTCCTGGGGCCGGGCACGAGGGCCGTCGGCGCGTCGTCTTCGCTGGGCGGCTCGCCGCCCCCAAGGGGATCGACGTGCTGCTGCGCGCCGCACGCGACGTGGACGGCGAATTCGTCATCTGCGGTTCCGGCTGGCAGCTGGAGCCGTCGCGCAAGCTCGCGCGCAAGCTCGGGATCGAGCAGCGGGTGACGTTCAGGGGCTGGCTCGCCGCGCAGGAGCTCGCTCAGGAGCTCGCCGACGCGTCCACGGTCGTCGTGCCGTCGCTGTGGCCCGAGCCGTTCGGGCTCGTCGGCATCGAGGCGCTCGCCGCCGGAAGACCCGTCGTGGCGAGCGCCACGGGCGGCATCGCCGACTGGCTCGAGCATGGCGTCAGCGGCCTCCTGGTGGAGCCCGGCGACGCGCCCGCGCTCGCGCGCGCGCTGAACGAGCTGCTGGCCGACGCCGACAAGCAGCGTGCGATGGGAGCCGCAGGCCGCGAGGCCGTCTCACGGCGGTTCACTCCCGAGAGTCACATCGCGGCGCTGCTCGAGGGCTATCGCGAGGCGCGAGAGCACTGGGAGACCGATTGAGGAGCAGTTAGGCCGCCGACTAAATTTAGACCGTGGACTAAATTTAGTCGAAGCCGTAATCGGGTGTGAACGCACGCTCCATCAGCTCACCTACCGCCTCCGCGGCGCGCGCCACGCTCATGCGCTCCTGAGAGAACGCGCGCGAGCGCGTCCCGAGCGCCTCACGCTCGGCCTCATCCGCGAGTAGCCCACCGACGGCCGCGGCGAGAGCGTCGGCTGTCGGCGCCACGATCAGCGCCGCGTCAGAGCGAGCCAGCTCATCCCAGCGGCTGGGCCCATCGACCGCGACCACCGGCCTGCCGGACGCGAGCGACGCGGCGAGCGTGCCCTTGCGCGAGGACGGCCCGGCGCTCGCCACGAACAGCAGCACCTCGCATGAGGCCAGCGCGTCCGAGAGCGCCTGCGCGGAGAGCGTGCCGGAGAACGACAATGCGTCAGCGAGCCCACGCGCGTCCGCCGCCTCGCGCCAGCGTCGCGCCGAAGGCGACTCACCCCCGGGAGCGCCAAGCAGCACCAACCTCGTCTCCCCCCGCTCGTCCACCAACCGGCGCAACGCGTCGAGCACGAGCGGCGACGCGGCCGCGTCATAGGAGTAGCCGAACAGGCCGACCGTGTCGCGTGGGCCCTCGGTGCCGAATGCGCCCCTCGGCGCAGGCGCGGCACTTGCAGGCGCGGCACCTGACCTGGAGGCAAGACTCGGCGCGGGCAGGTTCGAGAACACCGGAGCGACCGCCACCGGGCGCCTGGGCAGCCAGCGCCGGGAGCGAATCCACTGCGCTCGCTGATCGGTCGTCACGAGCGCCGCCGCGCAAGAGCGCATCACTTCGACGAAGGCCGCGCGCTGCGTCAGCGCCCACACCTTGCCGCGGACGCCGCTACTCGTCCACGAGTACGCGAACTCGTGCAGCACCGCGATCACCGGAATATCCGCTCGGCGCAGCGCGCGGAACATTGGGCGCACGAACAGCGGCAGGCCGGCGTGCCCGTAGGAGAACACCGAGTAGTGCACGATCGCCACGTCCGGCCGGCTGCTGTGCAGCTCCCCCGTGAGACCGTCCAGCCACGCGCGGATCTCCGCCCTGGAGCCGCCCACGGAGCGCTCCACGCGCGTGAGCCAGTGCATCGTGCACGACGCGCCGCCGCGTTCGAGCTCCTGCGCGAGCAGCGTCGCGTGGTCGCGCGCGCCGCAGATCGGGTTGATCGACATGCCGAGGACCACGATCCGCAGCGGCGTGCCGCCCGTCTCAGCCACCGAGGATCTCGCGTCGGTACAGGGCGTCGATCGCCCCGGTCAGTGCGGCGGAGTCGCCGGTCGGGAGGATCATGCCGTTGACGCCCTCCTCGACCATGTCCTTCATGCCCGTGTCCTCGCTCACGATCACCGGCACGCCGCACGCGAGCGCCTCCGCGGGGGCGTAGGCGAAGCCGTCCTCGTATGTGGGGTGCACGCACACCGCCGCGCCGCGCAGGTGGGGCAGGGGGTCGCCGGGGGCGACCACGATGCGCGGGTCCCGCGCGCACGCGCTCTCCACGAAGCGCCGCACGCCGGGCGATTTCCAGCACCCGACCAGGATCAACCGCAGATCCGCGTACGGCAGGCGACGCACCGCGTCGATCAGCAGCGGCACGCCCTTCGCGACGGACAGGCTGCCGATGTAGAGGATGTCGAAGCTGCTGCGCTCTCGCGTGCGCTCCCGCGGCCGGTAGCGGGGGTCGGGCGTGAGCGGAAAGAGCGACAGCTTCTCCTCGGCTACCCCCTGTTCGAGGAACGACTCGAGCGTGTAGCGCGAGGCGGCGTAGATGCGGTCCGCGTGCTCGTATTCGGCGAGATAGCGCCCGAGGACGTGCGTGCCGAACGACCGCTCGAGCGGGTACCGCCGAAGGGCGAGCGCGTGCTGGCGCGCCACCGCGCGCACGTGCGGGCTCGCGGACATCATCGACACCGACTGATAGCCCGCGCGCCGCGCCGCGGCGAACTGC
>DASUPL010000052.1:0-6928 GCA_036281155.1 Solirubrobacteraceae bacterium
AGGCGGCGAAGATCCTGACGGTGGAGCAGGCTGTGGAGTTCGTGGTCACACACACCGGGGCCGCTGATGCGGGGCGATGACGATGCTGCTGGGGGAGCTGCTGGAGGAGCTGCCGGAGGACCTGGCGCGCCAGGTGTTCACGCACGCCTCGTGGAGCGAGCGTCGCGGCGACTCCTACGCGCGCCTGGCGTTCCTCGGCGACAGCGTGCTGTCGTTGGCGGTGACGACGTATCTGTATCCGCGGCTGGAGGCGGAGCGCTTCGGCGCTGGGCGCCTGACGAAGATTCGCGCGCAGGCCGTGTCGGGGGTCTCATGTCGGGCGGTGGCCGAACGCCTGGAGCTGCCGCGGCGGCTACGCGCGGCGGCGCCGGAGGGCGTGCGGGAGAACGCGGCGGCGGTGCTGGAGACCGAGCGGGTGCTGGCGTCGGTGATCGAGGCGGTGATCGGCGCGGTGTATCTGCACTGCGGCTACGAGCGCACGGCGGAGGCTGTGGTGGAGGCGTTCGTGCCGGAGATCGAGCGCGCGCTGGATCACCCGGTGGATTTCAAGTCGGCGCTGCAGGAGCTGCTGGCGCAACGCGGCGAGGAGGTCGCCTACGAGGTGACGGGCGAGGACGGGCCGCCGCACGAGCGCACGTACACGGTCGTGGCGCGCGTCGCGGGGCGGGAGCTGGGCAGCGGCAGCGGGCGCAGCAAGAAGCACGCCGAGCAAGAGGCCGCACGCGCCGCTGTGGCGAAGCTGAGCGCGGAATGAGCATGCATGGCAGCGCCGGATCGGCGTCCTCGGTCGAGCGTGTGCGTCGCGGCGGGAGGTGCACGCGATGCGCCTGAAGTCGCTGACGCTGACGGGGTTCAAGTCGTTCCCGGACCGCACGCGGCTGGACTTCGGGCCGGGCGTGAGCGTGGTGGTGGGCCCGAACGGGTCGGGGAAGTCGAACGTGACGGACGCGGTGCTGTGGGCGATGGGCGAGCAGTCGCCGCTGGCGGTGCGCGGCCAGTCGATGCAGGACGTGATCTTCGGCGGCGGGCGCGGCGTGCAGGCGCGCGGCGCGGCGGAGGTGGAGATCGTGCTGGACAACTCCGACGGCACGGTGGACCTGCCGCTGAGTGAGATCTCGATCGCGCGCCGGCTGGACCGTAACGGCGAGGGCGGGTATCGGCTGAACGGCGCGCGCTGTCGCTTGACGGATGTGATCGAGGTGCTCTCCGACACGGGCCTGGGCAAGGAGACTCACTCGGTGATCTCCCAGGGCAGGGTGGATGCGATCGTGACGTCGAAGGCGCGCGACCGGCGGCTGTTGATCGAGGAGGCGGCGGGCCTTGGCAAGCACCGCAAGCGCCGCCGCCGCGCGCAGCTGAAGCTGGAGCACACGCAGGAGAATCTGGACCGGGCGCTCGACATCGAGCGCGAGGCGCGGACACGCTTGCGGCCGCTGAAGCGCCAGGCGGAAGCGGCGGAGCTGCATGAGCGCCTGGAGCACCAGATCCTGCAGGCGCGCTGGGAGCTAGCGCGCGACACGGCCCGCACGCGAGCGCTCGAGCTGGCGGGCGCGGAGGGGCTGGTGGCGCAGGCGCGCGCGACGCGCGCGGAGATCGAGGCCAGGCTGGCGCAGACGATCGAGCGCCGCGGCGAGGCGGAGCGCGCGCTGTCGGAGCGCTCCGAGCGCCACGACGCGCTGTCGCGGCGCGTGTACGAGGCGCGCTCGGCGCACGAGCGTCTGGGCCTGCGCGGCGAGCAGGCGGGCGCGAGCGCGCAGACGCTCGCGCGGCGGATCGAGCGGATCGAACGGGAGCTGGCGAGCCTCGCGCGGCCCGCTGGCGAGGACGCACGCGACGCGGAGGGCGCGCGCTACGGCGCCTCCGCGGATGGCGCGTCCCCGGCCGGCGCGGAGCGCATCCTCGCCTTGGAGGCGCAGCTGGCGGAGATCGAGAGCAGCCGCGAGCGGGAGATCGAGCGCGAGATCGCCGAGCTGCAGGCGGCGCGCGAGCGCGAGCAGGAGCAGCTGCAACAGCTCGAAGGCGAGGTCGAGCAGGCGCGCGCGGCGCGCAAGCAGGCCGACGAGCAGGCCGAGCAGGCGCGCGCGAGCCTGGCGGCGGCGGAGCGCGCGGCGCAGGAGGCTCGCCGCGAGGCGGCGCGCGTGGGCGCGGAGCTGGCGGCGGCGAACCAGTTCCTGCGCAGCCACACGCACATCGGCGGCGATCGGAAGGACAGGCCGAAGGCGCTGAGCGAGGAGATGCGCGTGCAGGACGGCTTCGAGCTGGCGCTCGCGGCGGCGCTGGGCGGTCGGCTGGACGCGTCGCTGGTGGAGGACGTGGCGGGCGCGGAGGCGTTGCTGGACCGCTCGGGGCCGGACGGTGGCACGGCGCTGGTGGCCGACCGGGCCGCGAAGGCCGCTTCGTCGGAGGACGCCGGCGCGTCCGCGGCGGGCTCTTCGTCCCCGGGCGCTGGCGGGTCGGCCGTGTCCGGCACACCCCCCGCGCCAGACGCGCGCCCTCTGGTCGAGCTGGTGAGCGGGCCGGAGGAGGTGCTGGCGCTGGCGCGACGGCTGCTGACGGACGCGTGGGTGGTGGAGCGCTTGGAGGATGTCGCGGAGGACTTTGCCGGCATCGCCGTGACGCGTCAGGGACGCGTGTGGTTCGCAAGCTGGGGCGAGGTGCGCCAGCTGAGCGAGGGCGGAACGGAGCGCGTGCTGGCGCGCCGCAACGAACGCGACCGGCTGATCGCGGACTCGGAGCGGGCGGCGCAGGCGGAGCAGGACGCGCGCGGCGGTTGCGATGAGGCAACGGAGCAGGTGCGTCTCGCCGAAGAGGCGCGCGCGGAGGGCGATCGCGGCCTGCGCGACGCGGACCGCCGTCAGTCCGAGGCGGCGGAGGCGCGCCGTCGCACGGAGTGGCTGATCGAGCAGCGCAGGGCGGCGCCGGCGGATGGCCCGCTGGCGGTGCGCAAGGCGGAGATCGAGGGCGAGCTGGCCTCGGAGCGCAGGCAGCTGGAGCGCGTGGAGCGCGAACGGGTCGAGCGCGAGAGCCGGATCGAGCGGTTGCGCGCGCAGCTCGCGGCGGACACCGCGGCGGTGCCGCGCGCGGAGCGCCTGCTGGCGGCGCTGGAGATCGCGGCGCAGGCTGTGAGCGAGCGCCGTACGGCCGTCGAGGCCGAGCTGGCGGAGGATCGCGCGGCGGGCGAGCAGATGGCGGCGGAGTTGCGCGCGTGCGCGGAGCAGGAGGCGGAGATCCAGGCCGCGCTGCGCGCGGCGGGCGAGGCCGTGACCGACGCGGAGGTCGCGGCGCAGCGCCTGCGCGACCAGGTGGCGGAGATCGAGCTGGAGCTGGCGAGCGTGATCGAGCGCCTCGGAGAGGCAGAGGAGCGGGAGTCACAGCCCCTCGGCGAGGAGGAGATCGCGTCGCTGAAAGCGCGCGTGGAGCGTCTGACGCGCCGGCGCGAGCAGCTCGGCCCGGTGAACCCGCTGGCGCAGGAGGAGTACGCGGAGGCGCTCGCGCACGTGGAGGAGCTGGAGCGCCAGCGCACCGACCTGGAGACGGCGCTGCGCGAGCTGCGCTCGGTGATCCGCGAAACGGACCGCCAGATCGAGGAGACGTTCGAGGAGACCTTCCAGGCGGCGGCGCGCAACTTCGAGGAGCTCGTCGGAGACGTGTTCCCCGGCGGCACGGGGCGGCTGCGCCTCGTCCACGACGAGCAGGCGCCGCGCCCGGTGCTCGGCGGCCAGCCGCTGCCGGACGGCGAAGTGGACGCCGACGCGGCTGCCGAGGCGGCGGCGGAGGCGGAGGCCGAGGCGGAGATCGACGGGCAGGAGGCGCAGCTGCCGGGGGTGGAGATCGAAATCACGCCGGCGGGGAAGTCGACGAAGCGCCTGACGCTGCTATCGGGCGGGGAGAAGTCGATGACGGCGCTGGCGTTCCTATTCGCGGTGTTCCTCGCGCGCCCATGCCCCTTCTACATCATGGACGAGGTCGAGGCCGCCCTGGACGACCTCAACCTGGACCGCTTCCTGGCGCTGCTGCGCCGCTACGCCGACCGCGCGCAGTTCATCGTGATCACCCACCAGAAGCGCACGATGGAGGCGGCGGACTACCTCTACGGCGTGTCGATGGGACTGGACGGCGTGTCGAAGGTGATCTCGCGGCGCCTGCCCGCCGAACAGCAGGCTCAAGAGACAGACACCGAGGCGCCCGAGGTGGCCGAAGTCGCGTAGAGCCGCCTGAGCGCTGTTACAGTCGCGGCCCGTGGCGCGCGACTGGAACGATCTGTTCATAACCGGCGAGCCCGGCGCGACCGATGGCGACGCGGGACAGCAGGCCGCGGACGCGGGCGGGCGGGCGGCGAAGAAAGGCGGCCTGTTCAGACGCCTGCGCGAGAGCATGGCGAAGACCCGCCAGGCGCTGGGCTCGGAGATCCAGGCGACATTGTTCGGCGACCTGGACGAGCAGACGTGGGAACGGCTGGAGGAGGCGCTGATCATGGCGGACGTGGGCGCGAGCACGACCGCGTCGGTCGTGGCGACGCTCGAGGCGGAGGCGACCGCTGGGCAGTTGGAGGGCGGCGCGGCGCTGAGCGAGCGCTTGATCGAGCTGCTGGCGGATACCGCGACCGTGGGGGAGTGGCGGATCGACGTGTGCGCGAAGCCGACGGTGATCATGGCGGTGGGCGTGAACGGCACGGGCAAGACGACGACGATCGGCAAGCTCGCGTGGCACCTGCGCAACGAGCTGGGTCTGAGTGTGCTGCTCGGCGCCGCGGACACGTTTCGGGCCGCGGCGAGCGAGCAGCTGGAAGGGTGGGCGCAGCGCGCGGGCTGTGAGATCGTGACGGGCGCGGAAGGCTCGGACCCGGGCGCGGTGGCGTTCGAGACGATCGCGAAGGCACGCGGCGACGGCGTGGACGTGGTGATCGTCGATACGGCGGGGCGTCTGCACACGCAGGATGACCTGATGGGCGAGCTGGAAAAGGTGCGCAGGGTGATCGCCCGCCAGCTGGAGGGCGCGCCGCACGAGACGCTTTTGACGATCGACGCGACCACCGGCCAGAACGGCCTGCGCCAGGCGAAGCTGTTCGCGCAGACGGCCGACGTGAGCGGCGTGGTGCTGACGAAGCTCGACGGAACAGCGCGTGGCGGCATCGCTCTGGCGATCGCGAGAGAGCTCGATCTGCCGGTGAAGTTGATCGGCGTGGGCGAGTCGCTGGAGGACCTGCGCCCGTTCGACCCGGACGAGTTCGCGCGCGCGTTGATCGCGGAGAGCTAATCTCCACAGATATGGACTGGTGGATCCTGTGGCTCCTCGCAGCGTGCATACTCGGTATCGGCGAGATGCACCAGGGTGGCTTCTACCTGCTGCCGTTCGCGATCGGCGCGGCGCTTGCCGGCGCGGTGAGCCTGCTCGGCGTGGGCACGCTGCTGTCGGCGATCATGTTCGTGGCCAGCTCCGCGGTTGTGCTCGGCGCGCTGCGCCCCGTGGCTCGACGCCACCGCCAGCTGCCGCCGGCGATCAGGACGGGCGCGGCGGCGCTGGTGGGCAAGCGCGCGACGGTGCTCGAGCGGATCGCCAACGACGAGGGCGTGGGTTGCGTGCGGATCGAGGGCGGCGAGGTGTGGACCGCGCGCAGCTACGACGAGGACGAGGTGATCGATGCGGGCGAGCGCGTCGAGGTAGTGGAGATACGCGGTGCCACGGCGCTCGTGATGCATTGAGGCATGCGCTGTCGAGCGGCTAGGCTCTGCGAAGCAGTCAATAGAAAGGAACCCGTCACATGGCCGCTTTGATCGTGCTCGCAGTGTTCGTGGTGTTCGCGCTGTTCGTCGCCGCGCGGGCCATCCGCGTGATCCCGCAGGCGCGCGCGGGGGTGGTGGAGCGCCTGGGCCGCTACAGCCGCACGCTCGAACCGGGGCTGACGATCGTGACGCCGTTCATCGACCGCGTGAAGCCGCTGGTGGACCTGCGCGAGCAGGTGGTGAACTTCGCGCCGCAGTCGGTGATCACGGAAGACAACGTGGTCGTGGGGATCGAGACGGTGCTGTATTTCACGATCACCGACCCGAAGTCGGCGACGTATGAAATCGCGAACCCGCTGCAGGCGATCGAGCAGCTGACGGTGACCACGCTTAGGAACGTGATCGGTGGGCTCTCGCTCGAGGCGACGCTGACGGCGCGCGAGAACGTCAACACTGAGTTGCGCGTGGTGCTGGACGAGGCGACTGGGAAGTGGGGCATCAGGATCAACCGCGTCGAGATCAAGTCGGTCGACCCGCCGGCGGACATCCGCACCGCGATGGAGAAGCAGATGCGCGCCGAGCGCGACCGGCGCGCGGCGATCCTGACCGCGGAAGGCGAGAAGCAGGCGCAGATCCTCACGGCGGAGGGCGCCAAGACGGCGGCGGTCCTGACCGCAGAGGGCGCTCAGCAGGCGGCGATCCTCAATGCCGAGGGCGAGCGCCAGGCGGCGATCCTGCGCGCGGAGGGCGAAGCGAAGGCGATCGACACGGTCTTCACCGCGATCCATGAGGGCAAACCGGACCGCGAACTGCTGAGCTACGAATACCTGCAGATGCTGCCCGCGCTGGCGGAAGGCGACGCGAACAAGGTGTTCGTCGTCCCGTCGGAGTTCGCGCAGGCGTTCGGCGGCATCGGCGAGGCGTTGACGCGCCGCGCCGGTGGCGATACATCCGAGACCTAGGCGATGTTCGACTCCCTCGCGGAGAAACTGCAAGGCACGCTCGCCGACGTCCGCCAGCGGGGGACGCTGAGCGAGCAGGACGTGGACGCGGCGATGCGCGAGATCCGCCTCGCGCTGCTGGAGGCGGACGTGAACTTCAAGGTCGTGCGGCAGTTCACCGCGCAGCTGAAGGAGCGCTGCATGGGCGCGGAGGTGATCGGGAAGCTGAACCCCGGCCACCAGGTCGTGAAGATCGTCGGCGAG
>DASUPL010000053.1:0-11936 GCA_036281155.1 Solirubrobacteraceae bacterium
TGCGGCTCGCGCCCGCACGCGCACACCGGCAGATCCGGCGGGCAGATGCACCCGCGGGCGCGCTCCACGAGGAAGCGCTTCACGCGCCGGTCCTCGAGCGAGTGAAACGAGATCCCCGCCAGCACGCTACCCTCGCGCAGCAGACCCCAGGCGAGCGGCAGCGCGCGGTCGAGCTGGCCGAGCTCGTCGTTGACCGCGATCCGCAGCGCCTGGAAGGAGCGCTTCGCCGGATGGCCGCCCGCGAAGCGCGCCGGCGCGGGGATCGCCGCGTTGATCGTGTCCACCAGCTCCAGCGTCGTGCCGATCGGCGCCTGCGCGCGACGGCGCACGATCGCGCGCGCGATCGCCCCGGCGTGGCGCTCCTCGCCGTAGTCGCGCAGCACGTGCGCCAGCTGACGCTCGTCCCACTCCGCCACTATCTCGCGCGCGCTCAGCTGCTGCGCGGGATCCATGCGCATGTCCAGCGGCGCCTCGTAGGAGTAGGAGAAGCCGCGCTCGCGCGTGTCCACCTGCATCGAGGACATGCCGAGGTCGAAATACACCATGTCCGCGCGCACGCCCTCGCCCGCGAGCAGCTCCAGCGCCTCGGCGTAGCCGGAGCGGATGAAGCGCACCTCGCACGCCGCCTCAGCCGCGAGCGCAGCGAAGCGCTCCTCCGCCAGCGGGTCGCGGTCGATCGCCACGAGCGTGCCGCTGGGTCCGAGCCGCTCCGCCAGCATCCGCGCGTGCCCGCCGTCGCCGAACGTGCAGTCGATCGCCACCTGTCCAGGCTTCGGGTCCAGCAGCTCCAGCAGCTCGCCCGCCAGCACCGGGATGTGAGACCCCCCGGACTGTGACGCTGACGCGGCGCAATCGGCGGGGCTCGCCGCGCGCGCGGCGCGGCGCGAGGAGCGCGCGCCCTCGCCCCCTCCCCGTCGGCGCTTCGCCAGCTCCGGCGCGACGCCCTCGCTCGCGCGAATCTCGCGCGCGCCGTCGATCTCGCTCAGCTCAAGCAGCATCGTCGACACGCGCCGTCACCTCCGCCACGCCGCTCAGCAGCGTCGGTCGGTGCTCGTTCCAAGCGACCTTGTCCCACAGCTCCAGACGATCGCCCACGCCCACGACCACGACCTCCTTCGCCAGCGCCGCGTGCTCGCCCAGAAAGCCGGGGATCATCACGCGCCCCGCCGCGTCCAGGTCCGCGTCGTGAGAGCTGCCGTAGAAGAAGCGCTCCAGCTCGTTCAAGCGCGGCGACAGCGGCGGCAGCTCCGCGAGCGCGCGCTTGGTGTAGCGCTCGTACTCCTCCGGGCGCCACACGCCCACGCACGGCTTCAGATCGATCGGCATCGCGAGCACCACACCCTCCGCCAGCGCCGCCCGGTAGCGGGCCGGCACCGTGAGGCGGTTCTTGGCGTCGAGCGTATGGTCGAACGTGCCGCGAAAGGGAACCACGAGTGCAACTCCAAAGCTTGATTACCGAGCCGAGGTGGAGGAGTGGGAGGAGCCCCTCCACCCCGGCTCGCTGCCGCGAAGATATCCCACTTCCTCCCACAATGCAACCCTATTTGCACATTCTCTCCCACTTTCCCGCCACGGCAACGCCTAATCTATAAAAATCCCCGCAAATCAAGGACTTTCCCAACTCAGTGCGAGATCGCCCGTCACCGCGCCAATGCGCAAGCCCGCGTGCAACCGGGACCGTTGCGAGGCGAATTGCAGAAACCGCCACGCACTTGCGCGCCGTGTGACGCTGCGACTACGATCGCCTTCCCCGCCCGCTCACCGGGCCACAGAAAGGACCTGCCCCCTTGCGCCCAGCCTCGATACCCGCGTCCCGCCTCCTACTCGCGCTCGCGGTCAGCGCCGCGGCGCTCACGGGCTGCGGCGGCTCGAGCCACACGCTCGCCACCTCCGCGGACCCCGCCAGCGCGATCCCCGCCTCCGCCGCGCTGTACGCCGGCGCGACCGTCCGCCCACAGGGCGCCCAGAGCACCGAAGCGCTCGCCGCCGGCGCCGCGCTCACCGGCCAGGCCAACCCCTACCTGCGGCTGCTCGCCGCGCTCCAGACCCCAGGCTCGCCGACGCTCGACTACAAGCGCGACATCGCGCCATGGCTCGGGCCGCACGCCGGTGTGTACCTCAACTCGATGGACGCCGCCGCGCCGCTGACCACGATGCTCCAACGAGGGCTGCTCGGCGAATCCTCGGCCACCGGCGCGTTCCCGCTCGGCACGGGTGTCGCCGATGGCGCGATCGTGCTCGACACCAGCGACGCCGCCAAGGCGCGCTCCTTCCTCGACACCCAGGCCAGCCACGCCGGCGCGCGCGCCACCAGCTACCGCGGCTTCGCCTACAAGCTCAGCGCCGCCGGCATCGCCTTCGGAATCGTCAAGCGGTTCGCCGTCATCGGCAGCGAGACGGGGATGCACGGCGTCATCGACACCGCGCTCGGCGGCCCCGCGCTGACGCGCGCGAGCGGCTACGCGAAGCTGCTCGCCGCGGCGCCCGCGAAAGCGCTCGCCCACATCTACTCCAACCCAGCCGCCGCCGCGGCCGCGACCGCCAAACCGAGCTCCGGCTCCCAGGAAGGACTCGCCGGCGTGCTCGGGCTGCTCTCATCCGAACGCGAGGCGAACATCTCGCTGATCGCCTCCGCGGGCTCGCTCGCGCTCGACGCCGACACGCTCACCGGCTCCGCCAGCGGCGCCGAAGGGCTGCTCTCCTCCGACCCGCGTGCCGCGCAGGCGCTCGCGGAACTGCCCGGCGAGTCCTGGCTCGCGATCGGCCTCTCCGACGTCGGCGCCGGCCTCCCCGCGGACATCCAGGGACTGCGCGCGCTCGGCTCGCTCGCCGCCACCCCCGGCGGCCCCACCGGCGTGGAAGCGCCCGTCGGGAGCACGCTCAACATCAAGTCCCTGCTCGCCGGCATGCTCGCGCCGCTGAACGCCATGGGCGCGCCCACCGCTCGAGCCAAGCGCACGTTCGCCAGCTGGATGGGATCGGGTGGCATCTTCGTCGCCGGCGCCAACCTGCTCGAACTGAAAGCCGGGGTCGTGATCGAATCGAAGAACCCCGCGCGCTCGCACGCCGCCGTCGCCGCGCTCGCCACGCAGCTGCGCAAAGCCGGCGCCAGAGTCGAACCGACCTCGATCGCCGGCACCGACGCCGCCGTCGCCGCGCGCTTGACCGGCCTGCCGGTCGTGCTCGACATCGCCAACGGGCAGGACTCCAGCGGCCACACGAAGTTCATCCTCGGCTTCGGCGAACCCTCCGTCACCGCCGCGCTCAACCCCGCCAGCACACTCTCCTCCGCGACATCGCGCAGCGCCGCGGCCGCGACGATCGGCGAAGGCGCGCAGCCGAGCATCCTCACCGACTTCCCCACGCTGCTGAGCCTGCTCGAAGGCGTCGGCCTGACCGAAGACCCGTCGGTGTCGAAGTTCGTGTCCTACCTGCGCGCGCTCACCACGCTCGCCGGCGGCGGGCACAGCCTCGGCGGGGAGATCCAGCGCTACCGGCTCGTCACCGGGCTGCAGAGCGCTCCCGCGGGCTGATCAGCGAGGCCGTGCCTCGATCGCGCGGTCGAACACCGGCCTGCCGTGTCGAACGCGCTCGACGCCGTAGCGCGCGAGCGTCGTTTCGCCGTGCGCTTCGATCCCATACCTCCCCAGCACCGAGTCGCGCTCGCGCACCGCGAACAGTCCCTCCATCACCGCCGCGCGATCGTCGCCGCGGGCGCCCGCCGCGCGGATCGCGTCGAGCACGAGCGTCATCGCCTCATAGCCGTACAGCACGTACGGGCCCGTTTCGCCGCCCAGGCGCCTGACGTAGTCGCGCAGCACTCGCCGCGCCGCGGCCGGATAGAGCGCGACCGGGAGCGCCGGCGTCGTCAGATACGTCACCGCCTCGGCGCCCGCGCCGATCCTCGACGTGAACGCCTCGCCCGCGATCGAGCTCGAGCCGAGCAGCAGCAGGCGCGGAGCGGCGCGATGAAGCGCCCGCCACAGCGCGACCGTGCCCGCCCCTCCCCCGCCCGCGAAGAACAGCGCCCGCGGTTTCTTCTCCAGGATCTTCTCGATCTCACCCGCGTACGCCGCGCCGACGCTCGTCGCGATGCTGTCGCGGCCCGCCAGCGCGATCCCCGCGCGAGTGGCGTCGGAGGCCACGAGGTCGGCCAGCGGGATCGCGAACGGATCCTGATCGTCGACCACATACAGCCGCTGTACGTTCAGCGAGCCCATCAGCTTCACCTGCGCCGCCGCCTCGACGACGTCGCCCGGCTGCAGGCGCGCGAATGTGCGCTTGCCGCTCAGGTAGAAGCGCCCCGGCTCGTCCTGCCCCGCGTCGAGCGAGCGCGTCAACCCCTGATACGGGCTGCTCGGGCTGATCTGCGGGATGCCCGCCGCGTTCGTCAGCGGCAGCGAGATCGCCGTCGCCGCCGAGTCGAAGTCGCCGATGTAGGCGATCGTGCTCGGGTCCTGCGCGGCCATCTTCGCGTTCGTCGAGGTCACCTCCGGGCTCCACTCCCCGCTCTGCGGGTCGGCGTCGTCCAGCGACACGTAGCCGATCTTGAAACGTCCCGCGCGCCCCCGCGCATCCGCGAGCGCGAGCTTCTCCCCACCCACGATCTGACGCGCGATCGGCGCCAAGGGGCCCTGCAACGGCAGCGAGGAGTAGATCGTCAGCTGCCCCCCGCTCGCGTCGGCCACGTCGGACCTCGGCGCCCCTCCCGCACAACCGGCCAAGGCCGTGCCCGCGGCGAGGAGAGCGGCAAGGCCCAGCCAGCGCGCGAGCAGCACCCGTCGCTAGCTGCGTCGGCCGGGGAGGTAGCCGGAGAGAATCTTCAGCGACGCCCCCACGAGGATGATCGTCGTGGCGAGCATGAACGAGTCGAAGCCTTTCGCTCCGAGCGCCCACAGCACGATCCACACGACCAGGCCGGCCGTTACGGTGAGTATCAGTCCCATGCGCGCGGAATCCTAGCGGCCTTCGGCGAGGCCCGCCGCCAGTTCGCCCACGAGCGCCCCCACCGCGCCCGCCGGATCCTCCGACTCGCCCGCCGCGCGCACCAGCCGCGTGCCCACGATCACGCCATCCGCGCCCGCCTGCGCGGCCTGCGCCGCCTGCTCGGCGCTGCTGATCCCAAAGCCCAGCGCGACCGGCGCCGCGGTGGCGCGCTTGGCGTTCGCGACGATCTCCGCGAAGCTCTCGCCGAGCGCGCTGCGCTCGCCCGTCGTGCCCACGACCGAGACCGTGTACAGGAAGCCGCGCGCGCGGGAGCCGATCTGCGCGAGGCGCTCCGGCGTCGTCGTCGGCGCCACCAGCGGCACCAGCGCGATCCCCCGCGCGTCGCAGACCTCCAGCACCTCCGGCGCCTCGCCCTGCGGCAGGTCCGGCACGATCAGCCCGCACGCGCCCGTCCGCGCCAGGCGCTCCACGAACGCCTCCACGCCGGGCGCGAACACCATGTTCGCGTAGCACATCAACACCACCGGCACGCTCGAAGCGAGGGCGCGCGCCACCTCCAGCACGCCCGCCACGTTCGCGCCCGCCGCGAGCGCCTCGGTGCCCGCCGCGTGGATCACCGGCCCGTCCGCGAGCGGGTCCGAGTACGGCACTCCCAGCTCGATCACGTCCGCGCCCGCCCGCACGCACGCCTCGCCGATGCGCAGCGACTCCTGGAGCGTCGGGAAGCCGCCCATCACGTACGGCATCAGCGCCGCGCGCTTGCCCGTGTTCGCGAACGCGTCCGCGAGGCGCTCGATGCCCGTCGCGGCCGTGCGCGCGTCCGGTCCTCCGGGTCTCGACCCTCGCGTGTCGCCGGCGATCGGCGAGAGGCTGTCGCTAGGCACCTGCGAGCACCTCGGCGAGATCCTTGTCGCCCCGTCCCGACAGGCACACGAGGTCCAGCTCGCCGTCCGTCTGCGCGAGCACCCACGCGAGCGCGTGCGCGGTCTCGAGCGCCGGGATGATGCCCTCCAGGCGCGCCACCTCGCGGAACGCCGCCAGCGCGTCGCGGTCGTCCACCGCCACGTAGCGCGCGCGGCCGCTGTCGCGCAGGTGCGCGTGCTCAGGACCCGCGCCCGGGTAGTCGAGGCCCGCCGAGATCGAGTGCGCCTGCACGATCTGGCCCTCCTCGTCCTGCATCACCGCCGAGCGCGAACCGTGCAGGATGCCCGGCCGCCCGCCCACCGTCAGCGGCGCGCCGTGGCGCGCCGTGTCGATGCCCTCGCCGCCCGCCTCCACGCCTATGAGCTCGACATCCGCGTCGGGGATGAACGCCGCGAAGATGCCCATCGCGTTGGAGCCGCCGCCGACGCACGCGATCACGCGCGCCGGCAGCCTGCCCTCACGCTCGAGCATCTGCGCGCGCGCCTCATCGCCGATGATCCGCTGCAGGTCGCGCACCAGCGCCGGGTACGGCGCCGGTCCCACGACCGAGCCGATCACGTAGTGCGTGTGCTCCACGTTCGTCACCCAGTCTCTGATCGCTGCCGACGTCGCCTCCTTCAGCGTCTTCGCGCCCGCGTCCACCGGCTGCACGGAGGCGCCGAGCAGCTCCATCCGCTGCACGTTCGGTCGCTGGCGACGCGTGTCCTCCACGCCCATGTACACCATGCACTCCATCCCCAGCAGCGCGCACACCGTCGCCGTCGCCACGCCGTGCTGGCCCGCGCCCGTCTCGGCGATGACGCGGCGCTTGCCCATCCGCTTCGCCAGCAGCACCTGGCCGAGCGCGTTGTTGAGCTTGTGCGAGCCCGTGTGGTTGAGATCCTCGCGCTTCAGGTAGATCGGCCGTCCCGCCCGCTCCGACAGCCTGCGCGCGCGATACAGCGGTGTCGGGCGTCCGCCGAAGTCGCGCAGCAGCTCCTCCAGCTCCGCGCGATAGGCGGGGTCCTCGCGCGCGGCGATCCACGCCTGCTCGAGCTCCGCCAGCGCCGGCATCAGCGTCTCGGGCACGAACTGCCCGCCGTAGGGGCCGAAGCGATGCTCAACCGCGCCGGCGCTCACGCCGGCTGGCCGATCTGGTGGGGCCGCGGCGGGTCGGGCTGCGCGGCGTCGGCCTGTGCGGGGTCGACTTGGGTAGCGGCCGGCGGCTGCTGCGTCCGGCGGACGGCCTCGAACAGCCCGCTGAGCTTCTGTGGGTCCTTGTGTCCCGGCGCGGACTCCGTGCCGCTGGCGCTGTCGACCGCGTACGGGCGCGTGACCGCGATCGCCTCCGCGACGTTCTCCGCGTCCAGGCCGCCGCTGAGGATCAGCGGAACCTTCGAGCGGCGTGCGGCGGCGAGCTTCCAGTCGAAGCTCTCACCCGTCCCGCCGCGCATCCCCTGGCGTGAGACCGCCGCCGAGCGAGCGTCGAGCAGGTGGAAGTCCACGTGGAAGCGCTCCAGGTCCTGCACGTCGGCGGCGCCCGAAACCTGCGCCGCCTTCACGATCCGCGCCCCCGTGCGCCTGCGCGCCTCCTCGCAGAACGCCGGGCCCTCATCGCCGTGCAGCTGCAGCATGCCCAGACCGAGATCCTCGCTGATGCGCACGATCTCCTCCAGCGGGGCGTTCACGAACACGCCGCAAAGCTCCACGCGCCTGCGCATCGCCGCCACGATCTCCTGCGCCTGCGCGAGCGAGCAGCCGCGGGGGCTCGCGTCGTAGAAGATCATCCCGAGCGTCCACGCCCCCAGCCCCACGGACAGCTCCGCGTCGGCGAGATTTGTGATGCCGCAGATCTTGACCTTCGGAGGCTCGATTGACATGCACCCAACGGTAGCGGGCGCCCGCACCGCGGGGACCGCGGTCGGCGCCCGCGGCTCAGCCTTCGGGCGTGCTGGCGCCCGGAAGCGAGTTCGGTCGACTCCCGAGCTTCGCGCTGACGGTCTTCTTCTCGTACTTGCCGTTGCCGATCGCGCGTTCCAGCCCGATGCTGACCGTGTCGCCGGGCTTCTTCTTCGCGACGTCGTTCGCGAGATCTTCCGAGCTGGTGACCGCCTTGCCCTCGAACGACACGATGATGTCGCCGCCGACCGTCACCTGGCCGTTTTCGGTCGTCGTGTTCACCGACCCGCCTTTGATGCCGGCCTTTTCGGCGGCCGTGCCCTTCTGCACGCTCTGCACCAGTGCGCCGCTTTTGACGGGCAGGTTCAGCGCCGTCAGCGAGCCGTCGATCGTGAGCGAGGTCAGGCCGAGGTAGGCGCCGCGGACGGTGCCGCCTTTCTCCAGCTCCGTGATCTCGGCCTTGGCCGTGTCGATCGGGACGGCGAAGCCGATGCCGACGCTGCCTCCGCTGGCGCCGCCCGTCTCGATCTGGGAGTTGATGCCGATCACCTCTCCCGCCGAGTTCAGCAGCGGGCCGCCCGAGTTGCCGGGGTTGATCGGCGCGTCGGTCTGCAGCACGTTGTTGATCGCGAACCCGTTCGGGGCGGTGATCTGGCGCTGCAGCGCCGAGACGACGCCTGTCGTGAGCGTGCGTTCGAGGTTGAACGGGTTGCCGATCGCGTACACCGGGTCGCCGACCTGCGCGTCGGCGGAGTTGCCCAGCGTCAGCGGGTGCAGCGTGAGGCCGTCGGTGGAGATGCGCAGCACCGCGAGGTCGTTCGAGGGGTCCTTGCCGACCACCTGCGCTTCGACGGCCTTGCCTTTCGCGAAGCTCACCGTGACCTTGATCGCGTTCGAGACCACGTGGTAGTTCGTCAGGATCGTGCCGTTGCTGTCGATCACGATGCCCGAGCCGGTCGACACTCCCTGGCGCTGCGTTTCCGGGCCGAACTGGAACGGCGATTCGGTTTTCTGCACGATCGTCGACGTGATGTAGGCCACCCCGGGCGCGTCGCGCACGTAGATTTCGTGCGGCGTGAGCCCTTTGCTCTCGTGCGAGGCGTTCGTCGGCGCCGCCGGCAAAGCGGACACGGTGGTGACGGTCGTGCTGCTGCCGTCCAGCCCTCCGAGCGCGGCGATCGCGCCGACGGCGACACCACCGCCCATGAGGGCGGCCACGAACGGGATGGCGAACATGCGTTTCATATGGGGAGAGGATGAGCGGCCCGTGTGAAGGCCATCTAAATGTCTTCGCTGCTGTTGCTAAATGATGTCAGTTCGCGCAGCGCGAGGGCTGGATCGCTGGCGCGCATCAGCGACTCGCCGACCAGCACGGCCTGTACGCCGCGCTCCCGCAACGCCCGCAACTGCTCCGGCTGGCCGATCCCCGACTCCGAGACGACGAGCACCGAGGACGGGATCTCGTCCATCAGCCGCGCGGTGCGCTCCACGTCGATGCTGAAGTCGCGTAGGTCGCGGTTGTTGACCCCCACGATGTCCGCACCGAGCGCGAGCGCGCGCTGGAGCTCAGCGCGGTCGTGAACCTCCACGAGCACGTCAAGACCCAGGCCCGTCGCGGTCTCGTGCAGCGAGGCGAGCTTCTCGTCGTCGAGCGCGGCGACGATCAGCAGCACCGCGTCCGCGCCGGCGGCGAGCGCCTCGTGCAGCTGGTAGGGGTCGAGGATGAAGTCCTTGCGCAACAGCGGCAGCGCGCACACGGCGCGCGCTGCCGTCAGGTCCTCCAGCGAGCCGGAGAAGTTCGGGCCCTCGGTGAGGATCGACACGGCGACCGCCCCGCCCTGCTCATACGCGCGCACGATCCGCTCCAGGTCCGGGTTCTCGCGCAGCGCGCCCGCCGACGGCGAGCGCCGCTTGAACTCCGCGATCACGCCGATCTCCGGGGCGCTGAGCGCGTCGTGGAACGGCCGCTGCCCCGCTGCGCGGCTGGTCGTCTCTCCCGTGCTCGGCAATGGCAGCGGCCGCTCGCGCCTGCGGCGCTCGACCTCCTCGCGGGTTTCCGCGAGGATGCGGTCGAGCACGGTCGCGGCGGGCGCGCTCATCGTGGCGGCTGCTCTGGCGCGTGCCTGCGGGTGGCCTGCACGAAGCGTTCGAGCGCAGCGGCGGCCCGTCCATCCTCGAGCGCCGCGCGCGCGGCCTGCACGCCGTCAGCGATCGTGTCCGCGCCCGCGGCGACGTAGATCGCGGCGCCCGCGTTGATCACCGCCAGCTCCTCGTCTTGGCGGGAGTGCACGGGCTCTCCGGTATCCGCGGCGCCCGCGCCATCGCCGGCGCCCGCGCCCGCGCCCGCGCCCGCGCGCAGGATCGACCGCGTGATCTGCGCGTTCTGCTCGGGCGTGCCGCCGCCCGAGGGTTGCGCGCCGTCACGGCCGTCGGCTTCGATCCCGACGTCGCTCGGCTGCAGCACGTAGCGCTCGACGTGCTCGCCGTTGACCTCGACGACGTGCGTGGGCGCGCTCGCGGAGATCTCGTCGAGCCCGTCCTCGCCGGCGACGACGAGCGCGCGGTCGACGCCGAGCAGCGCGAGCGCGCCGGCCATCCGCTCGAGGAAGCGCTCGTCGGAGACGCCGATCAGCTGCCGGCGCGCGCCGGCGGGGTTGGTGAGCGGGCCGAGCAGGTTGAAGATCGTGCGCACCGCCAGCTCACGTCTGACGGGGATGACGAAGCGCGTTGCCTGGTGGTGTGTGGGCGCGAACATGAACCCGAAGCCGGCCTGTTCGATGCATTGGCCGACCTGCGCCGGCTCGAGGTCGATGCGCGCGCCGAGCGCCTCGAGCAGGTCGGCCGAGCCGGATCTGCTCGTGGCGGAGCGGTTGCCGTGCTTGGCCACCGCGCAGCCCGCGCCGGCCGCGATCAGCGCGGCGGTGGTGGAGACGTTGAACGAGCTCCTGCCGCCGCCGGTGCCGGCGGTGTCGAGCAGATTCTCGCGCGCGACGGGGACGCTCGCCGCGAGCGCGCGCATCGTGGCCGCGAGGCCGGCGAGCTCGTGCACCGTCTCGCCCTTCGTGCGCAGCGCGATCAGGAAGCCCGCGATCTGGGTCTCGGACACCTCGCCGTGCATGATCTCCTCGAGCACCGCCGCGGTCTCCCGCGCGCTGAGGTCCTGTTGGGAGGCGAGCGCGTCGATCGCCTTGGTCAGCGTGGCGTTGGGCATGTTCAGGGCGTCGTTCGGGGCGTCGTGGAGGCGTCGTCAGGGCGTCGTGGGCAGCGCGACGGGCCGCTCGGTGGTCGAGCCGATCGCGAGGAAGTTCGACAGCAGCTCGCGGCCCTGTTCGGTGAGGACGGACTCGGGGTGGAACTGGACGCCCTCGACCGGCAGCTCGCGATGGCGCACCCCCATCAGCACGCCCCCTCCCCGCGCTGACTCTTCGAGGCAGTCGGGCAGCGCGTCGTCGACGATCAGCGAGTGGTAGCGCCCGACGGTCAGCGGCGAGCGCAGACCCGCGAAGATCGTGCGTCCGTCGTGCTCGATCGTCGTCGCCTTGCCGTGGACGGGCGGGTTCAGCTTCACCTGCCCGCCGAACGCCTGCGCGAGCGCTTGGTGGCCGAGGCAGACGCCGAGCGTGGGGATGCCCGCCTCAGGCAGCCGTTTGACCAGCTCGAGCGTGATGCCGGCCTCGTCCGGCGTGCACGGCCCGGGCGAGATCACGCAGCGCTCGAAGCCGCGCTCGAGCAGCTCGTCCACGGTTGCGCGGTCGTTGCGCACGGTCTCGATGTCCGCGCCCAGCTCGCCGAGGTACTGCACGAGGTTGTACGTGAAGGAGTCGTAGTTGTCGAGGACGAGAACGGTCATCTCAGACTTTGGGGCTGATTGCGTCAGCGGGCGCTGGCGCCGGGCACTGAGCGTAGCCCACGAAGACTGAGACTCATTGATCCGAGTGGAGCTTGCTCGCCTGCAAGCTGCCACCAATGTTCTGGACATGCCAGGCATCCACGTGCGTCGGGCCCGAAATTTGGCCCGAGTGCAGGTGGGGGTGATTGATCATCCCCTCACTCTGCAGGATGATGTGGTCTCCAGACACGACGCCGATTTGCCGGGCGGCTTCTAGAGCTTGCAGTTGATTCATGGTACGTCGCCTTTCTCGATTCAAGGGTGCCTCGAATCAGCCGGTAAGCGCCAGGATGGCTGT
>DASUPL010000054.1:0-20292 GCA_036281155.1 Solirubrobacteraceae bacterium
TGGGCGAGCTGTGGACGGCGGGCGCCCCCGTCGACTGGGACGCGATCGCCCCGCGCGTGAGCGCCCACACGCCGCTGCCGACCTACCCGTTCCAGGGCGAGCGCTACTGGGAATCAGGCCACACGCGCGGCGGCGAGCGGCCGTCCGGCGGACGGCGGGACTCGCGGCACCCGCTGCTCGGCGCGATCGTGCGCCTGGCCCGCGGCGGGAGCCTCTTCGACGCGCGCATCGCCCGCGACTCCCAGCCGTGGATCGCCGACCACGCGATCCTCGGCGCGCCGACGCTCCCGCACGCGGCGCTGCTGGAGATCGCCCTCTCCGCGGCGCGCCGTGTGGGCTGCGACACCGTGCGCGAGCTGACGGTCGAGGCGCCGCTGCGCCTCGACGGGGAGGGCAGCGAGCTGCAGGTGAGCCTCACAGACCCCGACGCGACGGAGGCGAGGACGATCGACATCCACTCGCGACCGTACGCGGCGGAGGGCGCGGCGGAGGGCGGCCAGCGACCGCACACGGCGGACGGCGCGGTGGACGGCGGCCAGCGGCCGTGGACCGGCGAAGAGCGGCCGTGGACCCGCCACGCGACCGGGACCCTCGCAGCGGCGCCGCGCGCCGAGTCCCCCGCACCCGCGCCGGGGGACAGCGCCGAAGCCTGGCCGCCGCCGGGCGCTCAGGAGATCGACCTCGACGGCGTGTACGAGCGCCTCGCCCGCAACGGGGAGGAATGCGGCCCGCGGATGCAGTCGCTGCGCGCCGCCTGGCACGAGGAAGGGATCGTGTTCGCCGACGTCGCGCTCGCCGACTCGGGCGAGGAGCCGTTCACGATCCACCCGGCTCTGCTGGCGGGCATGTTCCACGCCGCCACCCTCGACGCCGACGCCGACGATGCCGCGATCGCATGGCCGGTCAGCTGGCGCGGGGTGACGGTACACAAGGCCGGCGCGACGCAGCTGCGGATCCGCATCGCGAGGGACGCTTCCGACAGCGTGTCGATCCTCGCCACCGACGAGGCGGGAGAGATCGTCGCGAGCGTAGAAGCGCTCGAGATCCGACCGCGGCCGGCCGGGGAGATCGTCGACGTCGCACGGGCGCTGCTCGCGCTGGAGTGGCGCCCGCCCGCATACACCTCCGAGGAGCGCGCCGCAGACGTGTTTGTCGTGGATCTTGGAGGAGTGGTGTGCGTGGACGTCGACGAGCACGAGGTGCGACGCGCGGCGGCGGCTGGAGAGACGCTGCTGGCGCTTCGCGGCGGCAGGGCGCGCGTGCCACGGCTGATATACGTAGGCGACGTCCACGACGAAACCGAGGCGTCGCGCGTGCTCGCGACGATCGACCCGCGGCGAACCGTGCTGATCCACGCCGAGAGCGCACTCGAGGCCGCTCGCCTCGCCGCGCAACTCGTGAGCCACGACGGCGCCGAGCGGATGGTGTTGGCGACCCCGATCGACCAGCGCGCGCTGCGCGACGCCGAGCAGGCGGGCAGCCTGCCGCCGCTGCTGCGAGACCTCGTGCGCCGCCCGAATCGCACCGTGGCCCATAGCGCGGGCAGGAGCCTCCTGCGCCGCCTGCAACGTGTGGCTCCGGACGAGCGGGCGCCGCTCGTGCTGGAGGCGGTCCGCGAGGCGATCGCCGAGATCCTGCGCTACGGCTCCGGGCAGGATGTCGACCCCCGCAGGGCGCTGCGCGACCTCGGGTTCGACTCGGTGTCGGCGCTCGAGCTGCGCAACCGGCTCGTCGCGATGTCCGGGGTGGCGCTGCCGCTGAGCACCGTCATCGACCATCCCACGCCGCAGGCCCTCGCCGAGCACCTCGACGCACAGCTTGCGGAGTCCGGGCAGGACGGCGAGCGTCTCGCCGTCCACGCCGAGGCCTCTGCGACGACCGACCGGGTGGTAGAGCTTGCCGGCGGCGGCAACACCCCGATCCTGCTCTGCGTGCCGTCGGTGCTCGCGATGTCGGGCCCGCACGAGTACGTCGGCCTCGCGCGCGCTGTCGAGGGCGCCCACGACGTGTGCGCGCTTCACCTCCCCGGCTTCCAACCCCGCTCGCGGCCGCCGGAAACGATGGAGGAGGCGATCGCAGCGATCGCGCGCACCACGATCGAGCACACCGCGGGCTCGCCGTTCGTGCTCCTCGGCCACTCCTCTGGCGGGCTGATCGCGCACGCGCTCGCGGCGCGCCTGCAGAGCCTCGACCACGCGTCCCAAGGGGTCGTGCTGATCGACAGCTACTCCACGCGCGGCACCTCGCCCGCGACGCTCTCACGCGCGATGGCGGAGATCCTCGGCGCGAGCGAGGCGGCGCTGTCGGCGAGCGAGGAGCGGCTGACGGCGATGAACGCCTACCTCGAGCTGCTGCGCTCGTGGCGGGAGGAGCCGATCGACGCGCCCGTGCTGCTGCTGCGCGCGACCGAGCCGATGAAGGGTCTCGACGCCACGGAGGACTGGCGCGCGAGCTGGCCGCTGCAACACACCGCGGTTGACGTCCCTGGAGATCACCTGACGATGATGAGCGCGCATATCGCGAGCACCGTCGCGGCGATCCGGGAGTGGCTGTCGCACACCACCAGAACGAGAGGAGCCGAGCTTGAGCACGCAGTCGATTAGCGCCCCCCAGATCACCGGCGGCGAGCTGGAAGGAGCGACGCGCGAGCAGCTGATGGCGCTCGAGGCGCCGAACAGCTACCGCGCGGCGTACATCTCCACCGCCGACGAGGGCATCTTCGGCGAGGAAGCCGACAGGGACGTCCGCCGCTCGATCAAGGTCGGCGAGGTCCCGATGCCCGAGCTCGCGCCCGACGAGGTGCTGCTCGCGGTGATGGCCAGCGCGATCAACTACAACACCGTGTGGTCGGCTCGCTTCGAGCCCGTCCCGACGTTCCGCTTCCTCGAGCGCCTGGGGAGCCAGGGCGGCTGGGGGGCGCGCCACGACCTGCCCCACCACGTGCTCGGATCGGACGCCGCCGGCATCGTGGTCCGGGCGGGCAGCGCGGTGAGGCGCTGGAAGGCGGGCGACAGGGTGGTGGTGTTCACGGGCATCATCGACGAGCAGGATCCGATGTCGCAGGCCGACGGGATGCTCGCGGCCGACCAGCGCGCGTGGGGGTATGAGACGAACTTCGGCGGCCTGGCGGACTACACGATCGTCAAAGCAACCCAGCTGATACCCAAGCCGGCGCACCTCAGCTGGGAGGAGGCGGCGTGCAACACGCTGTGCGCGATGACCGCCTACCGGATGCTCGTGGGCGATCACGGCGCGCGGATGAAGCAGGGCGACATCACGCTGATCTGGGGCGCGACGGGCGGCGTCGGAAGCTACGCCGTGCAGATGGCGCGCAACGGAGGCGGCATCGCGGTGGGGGTCGTGAACTCGGAGCGCAAGGCGGAGCTGCTGCAAGCGCTCGGCTGCGACGTGGTGCTGCGGCGCGACGAGCTCGGCCTGGACGAGCTGAAGAGCGGCGCGGAGATCGGCAAGCGCATCGGCGGGGAGATCAGACGCCAGCTCGGCGAGGACCCGCACATCGTCCTCGACTACATCGGGCGCAGCACGTTCGAGGCGTCCGTGTACGTCGTTCGTCGCGGCGGCGCGGTGGTCACCTGCGGCTCGAGTACCGGCTACCGCCACGAGTTCGACAACCGCGTCCTGTGGATGCGCCTGAAGCGCATCATCGGCAGCCACGGCGCCAACTGGGCCGAGGCGTGGGAGACCAACCGCCTGATCGAGCGCGGCATGATCATGCCGACGCTCTCGCGCGTGCTGACGCTCGAGCAGGCCGGCGAGGCCGCGCGCCTGGTCCAGCTCAACCGGCACGTCGGCAAGGTCGGCGTGCTGTGCCTGGCTGAAGCGGAGGGCCTCGGCGTGGATGATCCCGCCAGGCGCGAAGCCGTCGGAGAGCGGCGGCTGCGGCTCTTTCGAGAGCTCGCCTCGTGATCGCGACGCCGATTCAGACACGCCAGGGCACAGCACGAGCCGAGAGCGACATCGGGGGAGCCGCGATCGAAGCGCGCGGGCTGCGGCGGACGTTCGCGGACGGCGTGGAGGCGGTGCGCGGCATCGACCTCAGCGTCGCCCACGGTGAGATCTTCGGGTTCCTCGGCCCGAACGGCGCGGGCAAGACGACGACGGTGCGGATGCTGTGCACGCTGCTCGCCCCCAGCGGGGGCCGCGCGCGGGTGGCGGGCGCGGACATCGCGCGCCGGCCCGAACGCGTGCGCGAACGCATCGGCGTCGCGCTGCAGGAGATCGGCCTGGACCCGCTGCAGAGCGCGCGCGAGCTGCTCGAGCTGCAGTGTGGGCTGTACGGGATGGACCGCGCGGGCGCCCGTGGACGCAGCGCGGAGCTGCTGGAGCTGGTCGGGCTGCTCGACGCCGCGGAGCGGCGCACGGGCACGTTCTCCGGCGGAATGAAGCGGCGTCTGGATCTCGCGACCGCGCTGGTGCACGCCCCGCGGGTGCTGTTCCTCGACGAGCCCACCACGGGCCTTGACCCGGCTTCGCGGCTGACGATCTGGGAGGAGGTGCGGCGCATCAACGCGCAGGGCACGACGGTGTTCCTCACGACGCAATACCTGGAGGAGGCCGACCGTCTGTGCGGGCGGGTGGCGATCGTCGACGGCGGTGAGATCGTGGCCAGCGGCGCCCCGCACGACCTGAAGGCGGCGCTCGAACCAGAAGTGGCGCGCCCGACGCTCGACGACGTGTTCCTGCGGGTGACCGGGCGGCGCCTGGAGGGCGTGGGCGTCGAGGAGGGTGAGCGCTCGTGAGCGACGTGCTGCTGCTCGCCCGACGTGCGGTGCGGGAAGTCTGGCGCCTGCCCGACGGCACGGTGCCGACGCTGTTCCTGCCGCTGTTCTTCCTGGCGGTGAACGTCGGGCAGATCTCCAGGAGCTTTCCCAGCAGGACCCCGTTCCTGCACGGCCAGGGCTACGTCGGCTTCCAGCTCCCGGTGTCGATCATGCTCGGGGTGTGCACGGCCACGACCGGCTTCGCGCTCGTCAACGACATCGAGCGCGGGTACCTGGACAAGCTGCTGCTCTCACCGGTGCGCCGCTCGGCGATCATCTACGGGCGTCTCGCCGCCGACTTGGTGCGCGGCGTGGCCAGCTCCAGCGTGGTGCTGGCGTTCGCCGTGCTCGTGTTCGGCGTGCGCGTGCGCAGCGGCGTCGGCGGCGCCGTCGTGCTCGTGGCGCTCGCGGCTCTGTGGGGCATGGCCTCGGCGGGGCTCGCGATGATCGTGGCGCTGCGCACCCGCAGCGTGCAGGCGACAAGCGCCAGCTTCCTGCTGTTCTTCCCGCTGCTGTTCATGGCGCCGACGTACGTGCCGTTCGACAGGCTCACGCCGCTAATGGAGCCGATCGCCCGCGCCAACCCGGTGAGCTACGTGATCGAGGGCCTGCGCTCCCTCGTGCTGGAAGGCTGGGTGCCGTCGAAGCTCGCGGCCTGCGCCGCGGTGATCCTCGCCACCGGACTCGTGCTGATCGCGCTGTCCGTGCGGGCGATCGAGGCCTACGACCGGTGAGGGTCAGGGGTTGAGGCGCACGTGCAGCGTGTTGAGCTGGTTCAGCCACATCGAGTTCGCGCGGTCGGGCGCGCCGAGCGCCTCCATGCGGGGGTAGCGCGCGAACGTCTCTTCGAAGAGGATCCGAAGCTCCAGGCGGGCGAGCGAGGAGCCGAGGCAGAAGTGGCGTCCGCCCGCGCCGAAGGCGTCGTGCTCGGGGTTGCGGGTCACGTCGAAGCGCTCCGGGTCCTCGTAGCGGGTCTCGTCGCGGTTGGAGGAGACGTACCACATGATCACCTTCTCGCCCTCGCGAATCGGGCAGCCCCCGAGCTCGGTGTCGCGCGTGGCGGTGCGCCGGAAGTGCGTGGCCGGGGGGAACATGCGCAGCGTCTCCTCGATCAAACTGGGGATCAACGAGTGGTCGGCGAGCACCAGCTCGCGCTGGTCGGGATGTTCGATCAGCGCGCGCATGCCGCTGCAGAACGTCGCCTTGGTGCTGTCGTAGCCGGCGGTGAGCAGGACCAGGAAGCCCATGATGATCTCGCCTTCCTCCAGGCGCTCGCCATCGATCTCGGCGTGGACGAGCACGCTCGTGAGGTCGTCCCGCGGGCGCTCCCGGCGCTCGGCGATGAGCTTGGCGCAGCGCGCGAACAGCTCCGGCATGTCCCTTTCCATCACGATCTTGGGACCCTCGGGGTTGACGTCGGGGTTGGCCGCGCCGAGCATCGCGTTCGTCAGCCGTCCCCAGATCGCGTCTTCCTCCGGCGAGGTGCCGAGGAAGCGCCCCATCACGCGCGAGACGACCGGTTCGGCGAGCTCGGTGACGAGATCGCACTCCTCGCGACCGTCGAGCGCGTCGAGCGTCGCGACGACGAGGGCGCGGATCTCCTGCTCGTGGTCGGCGATCCGCTTGGGCGTGAAGCCGGCCTGGAAGAGCGCCTTGATGCGGTCGTGCTTGGGGGGGTCCATCGCGACGAACATCAGCCGCGCGAGCTCCAACGGGATGACCGTCTCGCTCAGCCCCGCCACGCCCCCGCGTTCTGAGGAGAAGGTCTCCCAGTCGCGGCTGACGGTGCGCACGTCCTCGGCGGCGGTGACCGACCAGTAGCCGGCCTCGCCTGGGTATTCGCTGATCTTCGGGGACCAGTGCACGGGGCACTGTTGGCGCAGCTGGGCGAACAGCTCGTGCGGCGGGCCGTCGCTCCACCGCTGGCGTTCGCTGACCTCGAGCTCCCGCAGGTCGATGTCCGTGTCGGGCATGCTCATCTTTCCCCCTCGATGGTCGTGGCGGTCTCCTCGATGGCCGCGCCGCCGAGCGGCTGATCGGGGTCGATCTCCAGCGCGGTGATGACGCGCGCGAGCATCAGGTAGTTGCCGATGACGAGCAGCAGCTCGACGATCTCACGCGGCGAGAGGACGTCGCGCACGGCGGCGAACGTCGGCTCGTCCACCTTCGGGCCGTCGAGCACCGCGGCGGTGAAGCCGAGCACGGCCCGCGCGTCGGCGTCGAGGCAGCCGGCGGTCAGCTCGCCCGCCCGCACCGCCGCGATCTGCTCCTCCGGCACGCCGATGGCGCGCGCGATCGCGGCGTGCTGGGTCCACTCGTAGTCGGCCTCGGCGTGCGTGCTCACGAGCAGGATCGCGAGCTCGCGCAGCTTCATGTCGAGCGTCAGCTCGGTCAGCAGCCTGCCGGCGAAGCCGAGGTAGTACACGAAGACGGAGTCGGCCTGCGCGACCATGCGCAGGACGTTCGCGTGCTTGAGATGTGGTAGCTGCTCGAGCTGCTCGAGCAGCTCGGGCGAGGCCTCGCCCGGATCGAAGTAGGGGATGCGAGCCACGCCCACAAACCTACGTCGGCGTTCGCGCGCTTTCCACTTTTCGGGCCGTCGCGGGCACGGGCGGCGCCGCGAGCGCGATCGCCGCCAGCACGAGGCCGTCGCGAACGAGCCAGCGGCCGCGCAGGACGTCGAGCGGGGCCTCGACGGCGGGGGCGCTCACGAGCAGCGTGGCGACGAACGTCGACGCCGCCACGTCGACCTCGACGTGCGCGTCCTCGAAGCCGAGCCAGCTGTGGGTGAGTGGAAACCACGTCTTGTAGACCGCCTCCTTCGCGCAGAACAGCAGACGGTCCCAATGCACCGCGGGCGTCGAGTGGCAAAGGCGAGCGATCCAGGCGCGCTCGTCCTCCGCGGCGATCGCCTCGAGCACCCCGTCGGGCAGCGGCTCGTGCGGCTCGGCGTCGATCCCGACGCTCAGCACGGCGCTCGCCCGCGCGACGGCCGCCGCGCGGTAGCCCTCGCAGTGGGTGATGCTGCCGACGATGCCGGCCGGCCACAGCGGCTCGCCGCGCGCGCCCCGGGGGATGGGGTAGCGCTCGACCTGCAGCTGGGCGAGCGCGTCGCGTGCGCAGGCGCGGCCGGTCGCGAACTCGCGCCGGCGCTTGGGCACCGCTCTGTCCACTGTGAGCCGCTCGGCTGGGAAGAGCGCCGCGTCCTCGATGTCGCCGCGGGTCTCCACGCTCACGACCGTCGCGGGAAGGATCTCCTCGATCACCGCCCGGGATCATAGGCAGCCGTGGGCAGCCGGCCGGTGCGAAACCCGGCGGCGGGCAGCGACGCGAATCGCGTCACCACCCGCCGCCGGCACGTCCTACTTCTTATTCAACTGCTTCGTGCCAGTATTTCGAGAGGTCCTGGCCGTCGGTCGCAGTCTGCGCGAACAGGCCGACGAGGAAGCTCGTCGTTTCATCGAGCAAGATGCTGTTCGAGCCGGCGGGAGACGGAAGCCCGACTTTCTGGTTGATCGCGTGGGTCAGCACGCCGGCAAAGCCGCAGCCTGTGGCGGCGGGAACGGCGAACTGCGTGTCCGCCTGACTGCCTTCATAGAAGATGGTCTCGAACATCCCACCTTCCGGGTCGACCCCGCCATCGAGGGCGTAGCGCTGGATCAGGGCTCCTGGGACTTTCACGGTCACCGGTTGCACCACGATCGGGTGCGCTTTGGAGCCGATGTAGCAGTTCGCGCCCAGCAGCGGGTTCTTCAGGTGGATCTTGACCGGGAGGGCCATGATCGGCTTCGGGGCTTCAAAGGCGGCGAACAGTTCGAAGTTGGCCGGCGTGCCCGCGGATTCGAGGGTCGCCGTCACCTTGTTGAGGCGGGCCGGGCGTGAGGCCTTGCAGATGTCGCCTTTGAAGTCCTGGCCTTTGGGGCAGACCAAGCCGGCGAGCCCTCCGGGGATCTCGATCGGCGCCGCGACGATCGCGCTGCCCTCTGGAGAGATGGGGTCGAATTTCCCGATGGCTTCCTCGCCGAGCACGCCCATCTGCGTGTCGCTTGGGCCGATGTTGAGGGAAACGTTGCCGATCTTCAGCGATCCTTTCTTGGACTGCACGGCGAGGCAGACGGAGATGAACCCTTCGTTCACGTTCGTCGAGAGCATCGTTGCGTTGTCGACGGGGCAGCGGTTGAACGGCGCCCATTCGCCTTTCAGCGTGACCGCGGAAGCGGACCCGACCGAGACGAGCACTGAAAGCAACGCCGCAACGGCCGCTGCCGCCACGACTGCCCTCCTTGTTGTTGCTGTACGCATTTCCATCCCTTTCGTAGCTATGACTGGCGGTTCGGCCCTCACAGCGAGCTGTGCCCCCTTGACCTGAGTACCGTGGCCACCCCTTGTTGCCGGGAGCAATAGTTGTGGCTCGGCCGGGAACTGACAAATGTAGACGCTGGTGGACAAAGCTACGACGCGACGGATGCGCGATTGCCGCGACGCGGCGGCGGGCAACGACACGATGTCGTCGCTGCCCGCCTCACGCCTCCTTACTTGACGATCGCGGCGTGCCAGTACGCCGAGAAATCCTGGCCGTCGGTCTCCGTCGGTTCGTTGACGCCGACGAGACCGCTCGTGACTTCGTTGAGGACCGTGCTGTTGTTACCGGCCGGCGAAGGCAGCCCCACGGTGCGGTTGATCGCGGCGTTGAGCCGGCCATTCCAGCCGCAGCCCGTGGCCGTGCCGATCGCAAACGTGCTGTCGCCCTGGCTGGTGTTGGTGAACAGGGCCTCGAATATGAGACCTGCTTCTTCGTCCAGGGTGCCGTCGACGTCGAATCGGAAGAAGACCGGCGTCGGGGCGATGATCGTCGCCGGCTGCAGCAGGATCGGGTGCGCTTTGGAGCCGATGTAGCAGTTGGGTCCCAGCAGCGGGTTCTGGAGGTGCAGCTTCGCCGGCAGGGTGACGATCGGCGCTCCGATTTCGAAGGCCGCGAAGAGGCTGAGATTGGACGGGGGTCCCGCGGATTCGAGCGTCGATTTCACGGCGTTCAGGCGTGGCGGGCGCGATGCGGCGGACTCGCAGACGTCGCCTTTGAAGTCGGCGCCTTTGGGGCAGACGAGCGCAGCCAGCCCGCCCGGAATCTCCACGGGCGCCGCGACGATCGTGCTGCCCCTCGGGGCGATGGCGGAGAACGCTCCTTCGTCCCCGAACACGCCCATCTGAGTTTCGCTGGCGCCGGTTTTCAGCGACAGGTTGCCGATCTTCATCGATCCGTTCGGTGAGTCGACGGCGAGGCAGACCGCGATCGTTCCCTGGTTGATGTTGGCCGACAACAGGGCCGGGTCCTCGACGGGGCAGCGGTTGAATGGGGCCCAAAGGCCTTTGAGCGTGACCGCGGACGCGGACCCGGCCGAGACGATGATGGCGAGCATCGCGGCGATGACCGCCACGAGTACCGCTGTGGATCCTCTTGTCTTTGCTGCGCGCATTTCGATCCTTTCGTCGCTGATAGTGACGATTCGGATGCTGCTAACTCCCGAGCGCGTTCGCAAATATCGAACGGCCTTCGCATATCAACTGCTGGGCAGGGCGGGCGCTGGCCACGCCGATCACCGCGCGGAGGCGCTCCTCCGCCGCGGGCGGGGAGCGCCTCCTGCGTGGCGAACCGACTAGCCGATTACGGCTTCGTGCCAGTATTTCGCGAGGTCCTGGCCGTCTGTCGCGGTCTGCGCGAACAGGCCGATCAGGAAGCTCGACGCTTCGCTGAGGGTGATGTTGTTGTTGCCGGCGGGAGACGGCAGCCCGACTTTGTGGTTGATCGCCGCGTTGAGCATGCCGCGGCAGCCTGTGGCCGCGGGGACCGCGAACTGCGAGTCTGCCTGAGTGCCGTCGGCGAACACGGTCTCAAAGATCGCGCCACCTTCCCAGTTGAGCGTGCCGTCGAGGTCGAACCTCTGGAGGAATGCTGTCGGGACTATCACGCTCTTTGGCTCCACCAGGATCGGGTGCGCCTTGGAGCCGATGTAGCAGTTCGCGCCCAACAGCGGGTTTTGCAGGTGGATCTTGATCGGGAGAGTCATGATCCGCTGTTCGAGGGTGTTGGCGGCGAACAGTTCGAAGTTGGTCGGCGTGCCGGCGGATTCGATGTTTGCCGTGACCTTGTTCAGTCGTGCCGGGCGCGAGGCCTTGCAGATGTCGCCTTTGAAGTCCTGGCCTTTGGGGCAGACCAAGCCGGCGAGGCCTCCGGGGACCTCGATCGGCGCCGCCACGATCGCGCTGCCCTCTGGAGAGATGGGGTCGAATTTCCCGATCGCTTCCTCACCGAGCACGCCCATCTGCGTGTCGCTCGGGCCGATGTTCAGGGACAGACTCCCGACCTTCAGCGATCCTTTCTTGGCCTGCACGGAGAGGCAGACGGAGATGAAACCTTCGTTCACGTTCGTCGAGAGCATCGTTGCGTTGTCGACGGGGCAGCGGTTGAACGGCGCCCATTCGCCTTTGAGCGTGACCGCGGAAGCGGACCCGACGGAGACGATGACGGAAAGCACCGTCGCGATGGCCGCTGCCGCCACGACTGCCCTCCTTGTTGTTGCTGTACGCATCTCAATCCCTTTCGTTGCGTCATGACTGGCGGTTCGGCGTCACAGAGAGCTGCGCCCTCTTGACCTCAATACCGTGCCCACCCCTGTATCTAGAAATACTTATGTCTCCAATAGGCAAGTGGCAAATGCCGTGCGTCCCGCGGCCCGGTCGCCCGCTGGAGGCTTCCGCTGGCCGACGTCGAAGTGAGCTGGGATGCGCGGGCAGCCGCTAGAGCGCCGGATCCTGTTGACGGCCACGATGTGCCTGCTGGCCTTCGGCGCGGTGATGGTCTACAGTGCCTCCTCGGCCACCACGCTGCTGGCGGGTCATGGTTACGGCGGCGGCTACCTGGTCAAGTTCGTCGCCTACGGAGCGATCGGGCTCGTGCTGATGCACGTGCTGGCGCGCGACGGCGTCGCGAAAGTTCACCTCATCACGGCGCCGCTCTTGTGCGTGTCGTTCGCGCTCGTCGTCGCGGTTCACATTCCCCACGTCGGCGTGAGCATCAACGGCGCGCGGCGCTGGCTCGGCCCGGGGATGTTCCAGTTCCAGCCCTCGGAGCTGTTGAAGATCGCGCTGGTGCTCTACACCGCCACGCTGCTCGCCAGGCGCCCGAAGCGCGTGTACGATCTGCGCGAGCTCTCCAGGCCGCTGCTGTGGGTCGTCGGCGCGGGGGCGCTGCTGGTGTTCACCCAGCCGGACCTCGGCACGGCGCTGGTGATCGTGTTCACGATCAGCGCGATGCTCGTGGCGGCGGGCATGCCGCTGGGAAAGTTCGCGATGCTCGTCGGGTCGCTGGCCTGCCTGGTGTTCCTCTACGCGCTCGTGAAACCGTACGCGCGGGCACGACTGACGTCGTTCCTGGACCCGTGGGCGCACGCCTCCTCGAGCGGCTTTCAGGCGGTGCAGGGCCAGATCGCGATCGGCTCGGGCGGCCTGTTCGGGGTCGGCCCGGGCCAGTCGGTGCAGAAGATCTTCTATCTGCCGGAGGCGCCGACGGACTTCATCCTCGCGGTGATCGCGGAGGAGCTGGGTGTGGTGGGGGTGTTCGCGCTGCTTTTCTTGTATGGATTGATCGCCTACGCCGGCTTGCGCGCGGCGAAGGCGGCGCGCAGCCTCTACAGCGCCCTGATCGCCGTCGGCGTGACCGCGCTGATCCTCTCCCAGGCGATCCTCAACACGTTCGCGGTGCTCGGCATCGCGCCGCTGACGGGCGTGCCGCTGCCGTTCGTCTCCTCCGGGTCGAGCAGCCTGATCGTGATGCTCTCGGCGATGGGCCTGCTGATGAACGTCGCCTCCGGCGCGACGGGCCACGTGCGCGCGGTGCCCGCGCCGCGGCGCTCGCGCGGGCCCGTTGGGGTAGCCGACGTTCGCGCGCGCGAACCGGCACGATGGGGCGGTGAGCGCAGCGCCGAGGAGGATCGTGATCGCCGCCGGGGGGACCGCCGGGCACGTGGTGCCGGCGCTGGCGGTCGCGGACGCGCTGCGAGCTGAGGGCGCGCACGTCGAGTTCATCGGCGGCGAGCGCGCGGAGGCGCGGCTCGTGCCCGCGGCGGGCTTCCAGCTGCACCAGATCGCCGTGGAAGGGATGAGCCGCTCCAACCCGCTGCTCGCCGCTCGCGCGCTCGCACGCGCCACTGTCGCCGTCGTGCGCGCGCGACGGCTGCTTGTGTCGATCGCGCCCGACGCGGTGATGGGCGGCGGCGGCTACGTCGCCGGCCCCGTGGGCCTGGCCGCGCTGACGCTGCGCATCCCGCTCGTGCTGAGCGAGGCGGACAGCCATCTGGGGCTCACGAACCGGCTGCTCGCGCGCTTCGCGCGGCGCGTGTGCCTGGCGTTCCCGATCGCGGGGCGCGAGGGCGCTCGCTACCGCGTCACCGGCCGCCCGATCCCGCCGCCCGCGAGCGACCGCGAGGGGGCGCGCTGCCGCTTCGGCCTCGCGCCGGGTGAGACGTGCGTGCTCGTGTTCGGCGGTTCGTTGGGCGCGCGCTCGATCAACCTCGCGGCGGCGGAGGCGTTCGGCCGGCCCGCGACCGGCCCGCGACCGGCCCGCGACCGGCCCGCGACGGGTGGGTCGCCCGCCGATGAGTCTTGCCGGGTGCTCCACGTCAGCGGTCGGCGCGATCACGCGGAGCTCGCCGCGCGCGATCTGCCCGCGGGGTATGACCTGCGCGAGTATCTCGACCTGCCCGACTTCGCCGACGCGCTCGCGGCGGCGGACCTCGTCGTGGCGCGCTCTGGCGGCTCGGTGTTCGAGCTCGCCGCGCACGGTCTGCCGGCGATCCTGGTGCCGTACCCGCACGCCGCGGGCGACCACCAGAGCGCGAACGCGCGCTGGATGTCCGATGCGGGCGCGGCGATCGTGATCCCGGACGGCGAGCTGAGCGCGGCGCGCCTGGGCGGCGAGGTGGCGGCGCTGCTCGCCGACCGCCGGCGCCTGGCGGCGATGGCCGACGCGGCGCGTGGGCTCGCGCGCCCCGACGCGGCGCGCGAGGTGGCCGCCGAGGTGCTGGGAGCGGGCGGCGGCGGCCCGGTCGCGGGCCGACCCGGCGGCGGCCCGGTCGTGAGCGGTCGGGAAGGACCCTGGAGCGGGCGGCGCCTGCACTTCCTCGGCGTGGGCGGGGCGGGCATGAGCGGCTACGCGCGCGCCGCGCACGCGCTCGGCGCGGAGGTCAGCGGCTCCGACGGCGTGAGCGGCCCCTACGCGCAGCGGCTGGCGGACGACGGCGTGCTCGTGGCGCACGTGGGCCACCGCGCGGAGAACGTGCCGGCGGGCGAGGGCGTGGAGCTCGTGTACTCATCGGCGGTGGGGGCGGATAACGTCGAGCGCGTCGCGGCGCGCGAGCGGGGGATAGCGGAGCGTCCACGCGCGGAGCTGCTGGGCGAGCTGAGCGCGCTGCGGCGCACGATCGCGGTGGCGGGCGCGCACGGCAAGACGACGACGTCCTCGATGCTCGTGCACGCGCTGCGCGGCGCCGGCCTCGACCCAGGCTGGCTGATCGGCGGCTCGGCGGGGGGAGGGTTGGCGAACGCGCACTGGAGCGAGGGCGAGTGGCTGGTGGTGGAGGCGGACGAGTCGGACCGCTCGATGCTGAGCCTGAGCGTGGAGATCGCGGTGGTGACGAACGTGGAGCTCGACCACCACGCCTCCTACGGCTCGCTCGCGGAGCTGCGCGAGGTGTTCCGCGAGTTCCTCGACGGCCCGCGCCACGCGGTGATCTGGGAGCGCCCGGAGCTGCTCGAGCTGCGCACGGCGGGGGACGTGGCGCCGTATGACGTGCGCGAGCTAGAGCTGACGGCAGGCGGCTCACGCTTTCGCTGGCGCGAGTATGAGGTGACGCTCGCGGTGCCCGGCGCGCACAATGCGCTGAACGCGGCAGCGGCCCTGGAAGCGGCACGCCTGGCGGGCGCGGAGTCCAGCGGCGCGATCGCTGGTCTCGCGGACTTCCACGGCGCGGGCAGGCGCTTTCAGCTGCTCGGATCGACGCCGCGCGGCGCTCGGGTGTACGACGACTACGCGCATCATCCGACGGAGGTCGCGGCGACGCTCGACGCGGCGCGCACGCTCGCGCATACCCAGACGGGCACAGGCGGACGGCTGATCGCGGTGTTCCAGCCGCACCTGTATTCGCGCACCGCCTCGCTCGCGCGCGAGTTTGGCGCGGCGCTGGCGCGCGCGGATGTGGTGGTGGTGCTCGACGTGTACCCGGCCCGCGAGCGCGCGCAGGACCATCCGGGCGTGGGCGGCATGCTGATCGCGCAGGCGGCCGCGGACGCGGCCGAGGGGCGGGCGGTGTATTGGCTGCCGACGTTCGCGGACGCGGAGCCTGTTCTGAGTGGGATGCTCAGGGAGGGCGACGTGTGCGTGGTGATGGGCGCGGGCGACGTGGACGTGCTCGCGCGGGAGCTGGTGCGGCGATGAGCCCGCATGACCCGCCAGCGGGCGTACAGCGGGACTTCCCGCTCAGCCGTCTGACGACCGTGCGCACGGGCGGCAGCGGCGAGTTCTTCGCTCGCGCGGGCAGTCAGGGACAGCTTTCCGAGCTGCTCGCGTGGGCGGCTGCGGGCGGGCTGGACGTGGCGGTCGTCGGCTCTGGCTCGAACCTGCTGATCGCTGACGAGGGCGTGAGGGGCCTGGTGCTGAAGCTCGACCGCGAGCTGGCGGAGATCGCGGTCGACGGCCGGCGCATCCTCTGCGGCGGCGGCGCGCGGCTGCCATCGGTGGCGGCGCGCGCGGCGAGCGCTGGGCTGTCGGGGATCGAGTTCGGCGTGAACATCCCCGGCACGGTGGGCGGCGCGGTGCGGATGAACGCGAACGCGTACGGCGGCGAGCTCGGCAAGGCGCTGGAGTGGGTCGAGATCGCGACCGCGGCGGGCGTCGAGCGCCGCGAGCCGTCCTCGCTCGGGCTCACCTACCGCCACTCGAACCTGGAAGCGGGCGAGATCGTGGTGCGCGCCGCGCTGCTGCTGGCGCAGCGGGACGCGGCGACCGTGAAGGCGACGCTCGCGGACATGCGCCGCCGCCGCCACGAGGCCCAGCCGCAGGGGATCAAGACGTTCGGCTCGACGTTCAAGAACCCGGAGGACCCGCGCGCTGAGGGCCGCAGCGCGGGGCTGCTGCTGGCGGACGCGGGCTGCAACGGCCTCGCGGTCGGCGGCGCGCGCTTCGCGCCGAAGCACGCGAACTTCATCGAGAACACGGGCGAGGCGAGCACCGCGGACGTGCTCGCGGTGATGGCCGCGGGCAGGGAGCGCGTGCTCGAGCGCTTCGGGGTAGAGCTGGAGCCCGAGGTGCAGACGCTCGGCGACGTGCACCTCCCCTGGCGGTGAGCGCTGGTCGGTAGGGGTTGTCGGGGCGAGGTCGAAGACCGTGTGAATGGATCGCTCGCTCGTTGGTCGCCTGCCGACCGCCCTACCGCTGCCGCGTCTGGGAGGAGTGGCGGCCCCGTTCCGCGCCGTCGGGCGGCTCATCAGAGCCCACCGGCGCGTGCGCATCGCGCTGCTGGCGGCGCTCGCGGCAGTGCCGCTGCTGGTGGGAGGCTGGATGTGGCTGCGCCAGTCGCCGCTCGTGGCGGTGCATGACGTACGGATCAGCGGCGTGCACGGCCAGCAGGCGAAGGCGATCGAGGCGGCGCTGACGGACGCGGCGCGGCGCATGAGCACGCTCGACGTGCACGCCGGCGCGCTGCGCGAGGCAACGTCCCGATTCGTGGTCGTGCGCGACGTACGCGCGACGCCCGTCTTTCCCCACGGTTTGCGCATCCATGTGGTCGAGCAGCTGCCGGTGGCGGCGCTCGTGGTCGCCGGGGCGCGCACGGCGGTCGCGGCGGACGGCGTGATCCTCGGGCCGGCGCTGCTGTCGGGCTCGCTGCCGACGGTCGCGGGCTTCCACGAGGGCCTCGCTGGGGAGCGCGTGGACGGCCCGAACGTGCTCGCGGCAGTCGCGGTCATCGGCGCGGCCGCGATGCCGCTGCGGCGCGCGGTGGCGCGCGCATACACAGGCCCGGACGGCCTCACGGTGGAGTTCCGCGGCGGCCTGCTGGCGTACTTCGGCGACGCGACGCGACCGCACGCGAAGTGGCTGTCGCTGGCGCGCGTGCTCGCCGACCCGAGCTCCGAGGGCGCCTCCTACGTGGACGTGCGCCTGCCCGCGCGCCCCGCGGCGGGCTTCCCCGCGGGCGTCACCCCGCCCGCCATAGCCGCGGGCGCCAGCACGAGCGAAATCCCCTTGACGGGCGAATCTGCGAGCGCCTCGGAAGCGACGATCGCATCGCTCGCGGCGAACCTCGCCGGTCACGCGGGGGGGAGCGCGGCGTCGAGCACGAGCGCGACCGAAACACCCGCCACCACTGCCGAAACCCCATCCGAATCGCCGTCCACGTCGACGACGGAACCGTCGCGGAACAGCGAACCAACGGGAGGATAAGCTATCTAACCCTCAACTTTAGGTTGATAGCAGCGCCTGGCGCAATCTCAGGCAGTGGTCGGGAGTCGGGCGTTCTGCAACGAACGTTGCGAGAGTGGCGGTGTGCGTTGACAGGGCGAAGTTCCCTGCATAACGTGCACAACCCGGCGGTTCGGCGAAGAGTATGCTGCGAACCCTAAATTCCTAGTGAAGGCTTCGGACAGAACCATCATGGAGAGCAGCGGAAGCTACCTGGCAGTGATCAAGGTCGTCGGAGTCGGCGGCGGCGGCACGAACGCGGTCAGTCGCATGGTGGACGCGGGTCTGCACGGCGTGGAGTTCATCGCCGCGAACACCGACGCCCAGGCGCTCGCGATGTGCGACGCCGACATCAAGCTGAACATCGGCCACGACTCGACGAAGGGTCTCGGCGCCGGCGCGAACCCCGACGTCGGTCTCGCGTCCGCGTCTGAGTCGCGCGACGACATCAAGGAGGCGCTGAAGGGCGCTGACATGGTGTTCGTGACCGCGGGCGAGGGCGGCGGCACCGGTACGGGCGCCGCGCCCGTGATCGCGGAGATCGCGAAGAACGAGATCGGCGCGTTGACTGTGGGCGTGGTGACGCGTCCGTTCGACTTCGAGGGCTCCCAGCGCGGCCGTCAGGCGACGGAGGGCATCGAGCGCCTGCGCGAGGTCGTGGACACGTTGATCGTGATCCCGAACGAGAAGCTGCTCGCGGTGGTGGAGCGTCGCACGACGATGCTGGACGCTTTTCGCGAAGCTGACGATGTGCTGCGCCAGGGCGTGCAGGGCATCACCGACCTGATCACGATCCCCGGCCTGATCAACCTGGACTTCGCGGACGTGCGCACGATCATGCAGGACGCGGGCTCGGCGCTGATGGGCATCGGCACGGCGAGTGGCGAGAGCCGTTGCGCCGACGCGGCGCGCGCTGCGATCTCCTCGCCGCTGCTTGAGGAGTCGGTGGACGGCGCGACGGGCATCCTGTTGAACATCACGGGCGGGAAAGACCTGGGCCTGTTCGAGGTCAACGACGCGGCGGAGATCATCCAGGGCGCGGCGGACCCGAACGCGAACATCATCTTCGGAGCGGTCATCGACGAGAGCATGTCCGAGGACGTGCGCGTGACCGTGATCGGCACGGGCTTCGACCACCGCCCGGGCCGCAGCGGCCGGCGCGACTCGAGCCGCTCGGCTCGCTCGGGCCCAGACCGCAGCCCGCAGATCAGCGATCGCCAGCGCTCGACCTTGGAGATCTCCGAGGACGACATCGACGTGCCGCCGTTCTTGCGGTAGTCGGACTGTCAGAGACACGGGGCTGGCAGACATTGCGTGCATTGTCTCTGTTGTTCAAACGCCCTTCGAACTACTAAAAAGCCCGGCTCTTGCTAGAGTTTTGCTGGCTGGACTTCTGTAGACTCTCTGTGTAACAAACTCAGGCTTGCAAAATGTCTTGGGGGTGTGTTAAAACTTCGTCGTGTTCCGAGTCGACAGGGGGCAGGGCCTCCCTGGAGCGGCAGTAGGGACACCGTCGTCGAGAAACCCCCGGCGCTGGTAGGTAGCTGTCCTGCCCACGGAGGTTGTGAACGCGGCTGATGGGTGGCCGGTTCTGGATCCCGCTGTGTGGTCTGCGCGTGTTGTAGTGCTCGAGCCAGTGTGGCAGGGCTTGGTTGCGGTGGTGGTGTGAGCGGTAGCTGAGTCCGTAGGCCCACTCTCTGCGCATGGTCTGGTGGAAGCGCTCCACCTTCCCGTTGGTCTGGGGCCGGTAGGGCTTGGGTGCGTAGGTGCTTGATCTCTCGGACGGTGAGGAGCTCACGCAGGGAGCGGTTGTGCGTGTAGGTCCAAGCGTTGTCGCTCATCAGCCGCTTGGCGGTGATCCCTTGCGTATCGAACCACTCAAGGGCCCGTGCAACGAAGTCTGTGACGGTCTGCGCTCGCTCATCGCTGTGCAGTTCGACGTAGGCCAGGCGCGAGTGGTCATCGACGATCGCGTGCGCGAAGTCATAGCCCACCCTTGTGCCTTGATCCATCCAGTTGCGGCGGCGATCGTCGTCTCCGCAAAGGCAGGCCCGTTCAACCTAGGGGATGTCGTGACCCGCGCAACGATCAACGTTGACCCGCACACCGGTGCGGCAATCGTAACCAGCGACCAGCTGCCGCAGATCATCGACGGCGTGCCGCTGCGCGTTAAGACGATCAATGTGACGCTCGACAGGTCAGGGTTCATGCTGAATCCAACGAGTTGCGCACAGATGCAGATCACGGGGGCGGTTGTGGGAGCGCTGCCCAGCGGTGCCCCAGGCAGCACGGTGCCGGTGTCCACGCCATATGCGGTGGCGGGCTGCAAGGGTCTGCCGTTCAAGCCGAAGTTCATGGTGTCGACGCGGGCGAAGGCGACCAAAAAGAACGGTGCGTCGCTGCACGTGAGGGTGAAGTCGGGTCCGGGTCAGGCGAACATCGCGAAAGTTAAGGTCAATCTGCCGGTGCAGCTGCCGTCGAGGCTTTCGACGCTGCAGAAAGCGTGTGTTGACAGGGTGTTCGATGCGAACCCGGCGGGTTGTCCTGCGGCGTCTGTCGTGGGGAGCGCGATGGCTGTGACGCCGCTGCTGGCGAAACCGTTGACAGGACCGGCGTACCTCGTGTCGCATGCTGGGGCGGCGTTCCCGGATCTGGAGATCGTGTTGCAGGGCGAAGGGATCACGCTGATCTTGGATGGCAACACGCAGATCAAGAAGGGCATCACGTCGAGCATCTTCAAAGCGGTGCCTGACGCGCCGATCTCGACGTTCGATCTGGTGCTCCCGCAGGGCCCGCACTCCGCGCTGGCGGCGTTTGGGAGTCTCTGTACGAGCAAGCTGAACATGCCTACGGTCATCACCGGCCAAAACGGCGCGGTGATCAAACAGAGCACGAAGATCGTCGCCATTGGCTGTTCCAAGCACAAGAAGGCGAAGGCGCGGCACGCGACGAAGCGGGGACGCTGAAGCTAGCTGCTCCCCAGGCGGTGCGTCCCGCGAA
>DASUPL010000055.1:0-3806 GCA_036281155.1 Solirubrobacteraceae bacterium
GAGGGCGTATTCCCCACGCGAGCGCGTCCACAGCCGTTCCTAGCTGAGGATGAGCGCCGACGGTTGGCCGAAACCGCTGGGTTGCGGCTGGGTGAGCCACAGGACGCGCTCGCCGCGGAGCGCTATCTCTTCTACGCGGCCGTGTCGCGCCCCGAGGAGATCCTCTATCTCAGCTGGCACGTGGCTGACGACGACGGCGAGCCGGCGTCGAGATCGTTGTTCGTGGACGACGTGTGCGACCTGTTCACTGAGGATCTCCTCGAGCATTGCATGCGTCGCCCTCTCGGCGCGGCCGATGTCGAGTCGGCGGCAGGCTTCACGGTGTCCGCGGCGGTTCCCGCGCCCGCCCACGCGAGGGAGCCCGACTGGACGCTGCGCGATCCCCAGCTACTGCAAGACCTGCGCGAACACGTGTGGTCGGCGTCCTCTATGCAGGTCTGGATCGGCTGCCCCGTGCGCTGGTTCGTGGAGCGGACGCTGCGGCCGGGGTCCTTCGACCCAGATGCCGAGCCGCTCGCGCGCGGCGGGCTGGCGCACGCCGCGCTCAAGGACACGCTCGAGGGGCTGCTGAGCGAGACGGGCTCGGCGCGGCTGACGCTCGGCAACGTGGCGCGCGCACGCGAGCTGCTCGCCGAGGCGCTGCGCAGCAACGAGGCCGACTACCCGCTGTCCGTAGCGCCCGAGCGCAGGCCCGGCGTGCGGCGGCGGCTGCGCGCGGACCTTGAGCGCTATCTGCGGTTCGCGGCCGAGGCCGACAGCCCGCTCGAGCCGAGTCGTTTGGAGCTCGGGTTCGGATTCGAGCCCGACGACCACGGCTCCGCCCTGGCAGGCGAGCGCGGCGAGGAGGGAGACCTGCCCGCGTTCGACCTCGGCGGGGGTGTGAAGATGCGTGGTCGCATCGACCGCGTCGACGTCAACCAGGGCGGCGCGGCGGTGGTGTACGACTACAAGAGCAGCTTCGCGCCAGCGCCCGCAAAGTGGATCGGCGAGCGCAACCTGCAGGTCGCGCTGTACATGCGCGCCGTCGAGGATCTGCTCGGCGTGCGCTCGGTCGGCGGCTTCTACCAGCCGCTCTCCGGCGCCGATCTGCGCGCGCGCGGCGTGCTCGAGGCCGACAGCGGGGTGCAGCTCGACTGCGTGCGCGGCGACGTGCGCGAGCACGACGACGTGCGCGAGCTGCTCGACGAAGCGCTCGCCCAGGCGCGCACCGCCGCGGCGCAGGCCGCGAGCGGCGCCCTGGAGCCAAGGCCGCGGACGTGTGCGTTTCACGGTGGGTGCATGTACCCGACGATCTGCCGCTGCGAGCGTTGACGGTGACGATGCGAACCCTGACCGACGAGCAGGAGCAGGCCGTCGCGCGCCGCGGCGAGCCGCTGCTGCTGTCCGCCGCGGCCGGCAGCGGCAAGACGTCCGTGCTCGTCGAGCGCTTCGTCACGGCGGTCCGCGAGGACGGCGTCGCGCCGGGACGGATTCTCGCGATCACGTTCACCGAGCGCGCCGCCGGCGAGCTGCGAGAGCGCGTGCGGGCCCGCTTCCTCGAGCTGGGCGAGCGCGAAGCCGCGCGTGACACCGAGGCGGCGTTCGTCGGCACGTTTCACGGCTTCTGCGCGCGCCTGCTGCGCGCGCACCCGCTGATGGCGGGCCTCGACCCGGACTTCACGATCCTCGACGAGGGGCTCGCGGGACGGCTGCGCGACCGCGCCTTCTCGCTGGCGTTGCGCGACTTCGTGCACGAGGAACGGCCCGCCGCGGTCGACCTGCTCGCCACGTACGGCGTGGATCGCGCGCACGGGATGATCGCGGCCGTGCACGCGCAGCTGCGCAGCCAGGGGCAGCGTCTGCCACGGCTCCCGTCCCCGACCGGCATGGCGCAAGGCCTCGCGCCAGCATCCGGCGCGCCGGAGAACCCCGAGCCGGGACCCGAGCACGCCGAGGCGGTGGCCGCGTGCGTCCTGTTCGACGAGCTGCTCGCCGGCTTCGGTAGCGCGTACGAGCAGCTCAAGAGCGCGCGCGGCGCGGTCGACTTCGACGACCTCGAGCTGTGCGCGCGCGAGCTGCTCGACGAGCGCTCGAGCATTCGCGACGCGTGGTCGCGGCGCTTCGAGCTGCTGATGGTCGACGAGTTCCAGGACACCAACCCCCGCCAGCTCGCGATCCTGCGCGCGCTCGACCGCGAGAACCTGTTCACCGTCGGCGACGAGCTGCAGTCGATCTACGGCTTCAGGCATGCCGACGTGAGCCTCTTCCGCGCGCGCCGCGCCCAGCTGGCAGAGGGCGGTGGAGCGATCGCGCTGCGGCGCAACTTCCGCAGCCGCGCAGGGCTGCTCGACGTCGTCAACGCCGCGTTCGCCGAGCGCTTCGCCGACTTCGACCCGCTCGTCGCCGGCCGCGAGGAGGAGTTGCGGTTGGAGGGTGAGCCGCGCGCTGAGCTGCTGCTGACGTCCAGGTCGGGTTGGGAGGAGAGCGAGGGACTCGCCGGCCGGATCGCGGATGGGCTGCCCACGGCTCCGCTGTGGCGCCAGGCCGAGGCGCGCCTGCTCGCGCAGCGCGTCGCCGAGCTGATCGACGACGGCCAGGCGCGGGCGGGGGAGATCGTCGTGCTGTTACGCGCCATGGGCGATCTCGACGTCTATGAGCGCGCGCTGCAGCGGTGCGGTGTACGCACGCTCGCCGCGGTCGGCGGCTTCTGGGAGCACCAGCAGGTGGGCGATCTGCTCGCGTATCTGCGCGCGCTCGCCAATCCGCTCGACGAGGAGGCGCTGTACGCGACGCTCGCCAGCCCGCTCGCCGGCGTCTCGCTGGACGGTCTGGCGCTGCTCGCGCGCGCGGCCCGCGAGGGCAGGCGCGGCGCGTGGGATGCCGCGCTCGCGGTCGGCGTCGACGAAGACGCTCTTCCGGCCGTGCTCTCCGCGCGCGACCGGCTGCTGCTGGTGGCGTTCTGCGCGCGTCTGCGCGACGAGCGCGCCGCCGCCTCGCGCAGGAGCGTCTCGCAGCTGCTCGTGCGCGCGATCGACGCATCCGGCTATCGCGAGCACGTGCTCGGCCTCGATTGGGGGCAGCGGCGCCTGGCGAACGTCCACAAGCTGCTGCGCCTCGCACGGCGCTTCGAGGTCTCGGAAGGCCGCGACCTGCGCGGGTTCCTCGACCACGTCGCCCACCTGCGCGACGCGCAGAGCAGCGCCGAGCCGGACGCGCCCGTCGACGGCGTCGAACCGGACGCGGTACGGCTGATGACGATCCACGCCGCCAAGGGCCTGGAGTTCGCCGTCGTGTGCATCGCCGACCTCGGACGCGCGCAGAACACCCGCGTCGGCGACCTGCTCGTGGACGGAGAGCGCGTGGGGCTGCAGCTGGCTCACCTGGATGGCTCCAAGCCCACGCCCGCGCTCGACTACGAGCGGCTGTGCGAGGAGCGTCGCGCCGCGGAAGCGCAGGAGGAGGACCGCATCGTGTACGTCGCCATGACCCGCGCCCGCGAGCACCTGATCCTCAGCGGCGCGGTCGACCTCGACCGCTGGCCCGAGTGGCGCCAGGGGGGGAGCACGATCTCGTGGCTCGGCCCAGCGCTCGCGCCCGAGCTGCCCGCGCTCGCCCAGGGGGAAGAGCGATCGTCGTTCGATATAGCGGTCGGTCAGACGAGCGTGCGCTGCGTGTTGAACGCGCCGCGGAGCGTTGGCGCGGTGCTCAACCTCGAGCAGTGCTCTGGGGCGGACGCGCGGCCTACACCATCGTCAACAGGCGACACGCCAGCGAACGCGAGCGAAACCGCGGCCGCGCCCACTCCTCCTGCGCCATCGCCCGGCACG
>DASUPL010000056.1:0-22950 GCA_036281155.1 Solirubrobacteraceae bacterium
GGTGGAACACGAGCTGGGCAGGCTGCTGCTGATCCTGGCGCTGATCGGCGCGGGCGGGATCGTGCTCGCGGCGCTCCTGGGGACGCTCGTGGCGCGCACGGCGCTCGCGCCGATCGCGCGGTTCACTCACAACACGGAGACGCTGACGGGCAACCTCGACCTGTCCAGGCGTCTGGAGGTTCGTGGCCGCGACGAGCTGGCACGCCTCGCGGAAAGCTTCAACGGCACGCTCGACGCGCTCGAGCGCTCCGTCGGCGCGCAGCGCCAGCTGATCGCGGACGCGAGCCACGAGCTGCGCACGCCGATGTCCTCACTGCGCGCGAACATCCAGATCCTCGGCGAAGCGGAGCGGCTGGGAGCGCACGAGCAGGAGAGCCTGCGCGCGGACATCGTCGCGGAGCTGGACGAGCTGACGGCGCTGGTAGGCGACGTGGTCGAGCTGGCGAGGGGCGCTGCGCCGGAGAGCGCGGCCGAAGACGTGCGCCTGGATGCGCTCGTGGACGCCGCCGTGCAGGCGGCGCGCAGGCGCGGCGAGCTGCGCTTCGAGCTGCATCTGGAGCCGACGCTCGTCCGCGGGCAGGCCGACCGGATCGCGCGCGCGGTGTCGAACCTCCTCGATAACGCGCGCAAGTGGAGCCCAGCGGACGGGACCGTCGAGGTGCGGCTGGCGGACGGCGTGCTGAGCGTGCGCGATCACGGCCCCGGCTTCGTGCCGGAGGACCTGCCGTTCGTGTTCGACCGCTTCTACCGCGCAAAGGACGCGCGCGGGCTGCCCGGCTCGGGCCTGGGTTTGGCGATCGTGCGCCAGGCCGCGGAGGCGTGCGGCGGCTTCGCCGAAGCGCGGAACGCACCCGGTGGCGGCGCGCTGCTGCGCGTCAACTTCGGACCCGCGCTGTCGATAGATCCGATCGATCCGTCAGCTTGAAAAAGTTCGACCAGCTGGCTTGCATTCGCGTAAAGAGGCGTATGCTGGAGACAAGATTGCGATTCTGCTGCGGGCAGGGCGCAACTTTGGGGATTGGAAGGAGTCACAAGGGGTAACAGTTCAAGTGTTCTTGGTCTAACGGGAGGTTGGAATGGGGTCTCGAGCCCGCTTTTCGCTACTCGCGCTGCTCGTAGGCGCGCTTGTCGGGGTCCTGGCGCCAGCGGCTGCGCAGGCCGCTGGGTTTGGGTTTGAAAAATTCTTCGCGGCAAACTGCAACGTCGCGACGTGCGGCGAAAAAGCCGAACCGCCCACTCTCGAAGAAGCCGAAGAACAGTCGTATTCCCAGGCTGCTGGTCACCCGCCGGCTGGGGTGACGGACTTCAAGCTGAACAGCGTCGAAGCCAGCCCGGGCCTGTTCGTGCCGGCGGAAGATCTCAAGAACCTGCGCATCGATGTAGCTCCTGGCGTCAGCACCAATCCCGAGGCGGTCGCGAAGTGCTCGGTAGAAGAATTCAAATCGACCGAAGTCGAACCGGTCAAACACATCTTCCTTGCGCCCAAATGCGCGGAAGCGGGGCCGGAAAGCACCGTCATCGGTGAAAACAAAGTCCTCACGGTTCTCGAAGTGGCACCAGGCACATTCGCGGACGTCCCATTGTCAGGGAAGGTCTACAACCTCGAACAACCCACCGGGTTCTCCTCTTACTTCGGCGTGGCACTGAAAGTCGGTGCGGGGCTCTACGTCCACACGTTCATCGAGGGGCACGTCGAATGGGCGAGCGACTACCACGACTACTTCGAAATCAAGAACATCAACCATGGATTGCTGGAATCGCGACTCGTCTTCAAAGGCAACATCGGCGTCGGCGGCTTCTTGGCGAACCCCAGCAGGTGCGCGGGCCCAGGGCCACTGACCACCACGGGAATCAGCGGCGAATCCTACGGGGGCGAAACCACGGCGACTTCCTACACGACGCTGATCGGCACCGAAGGGTGTGAAAACTCCGTTCCCTTCGCGCCGACGTTCAAACTGACGCCGGAAACCACTCAGTTGGACAGCCCCGACGGTCTGATCGCGGAAGTCGGGCTGCCGCACGACCCCGACCCTGAAAAACTCGACTCCGCGCAGCTGAAGACGGCCAGCGTGACGCTGCCGGAAGGGATGACGCTGAACCCCTCCGCGGCCACCGAACTGGGCTCGTGTACGCCGAAACAGATCGGCATCGGCACCAGGAATCCGGTGGAATGCCCCGCGAACTCCAAAGTCGGAACGGTCGTTCTCAACGTTCCCGGTCTGCCGCCCGAATCGCTGACGGGGAACCTCTATCTCGGTGGCCCGGAAGGCGGCGGCTCGATCGAAGCGGCGCCGTACACGGTGTACGTCGACGCGGAGTCCGAACGGTATGGACTCTCCGTTCGCCTGAAGGGACTCGTCACCCCCAACGAAGCGAATGGGCGTCTGACGGTGACATTCCCGGACAACCCGGAACAGCCCTTCACGAGCCTCGTGATGCACCTCAAGGGCGGTGAACTCGCACCGATCGCCAACCCGTTGGCATGCGGCACCGCGACGGCCGAAACGAGCTTCACGCCGTTCACCGGCACCGCCGCGCAGTCGCCCTCGAGCAGCTTCGTGGTCGACTCCAACAACGAAAAAGGCGCGTGCTCCACGCCGCTGCCGTTCGCGCCGACTCAGGAAACACTGAACCAGTACGCAAGCGCCGGTGGGCACACCGTGTTCAGGTTCACCCTGAAGCGTCCCGACGGGCAGCAGTACCTCTCGCGGGTCGAAACGATCCTGCCCGCGGGCTTGGTGGGTGCGATCCCGGTGGTGTCGTCTCCGTGCACCGAAGCTCAAGCGGTGGCGGAAAGCTGCCCGGCTGAGAGTCTGATCGGGACCGCGACGGTCGCGGCGGGATCGGGCCCGAGGCCGTACTCGCTGTCGGGCAGCGTCTATTTGACGGGCCCCTACCATGGCGCGCCGTACGGTCTGTTCGTATCGGTGCCGGTGACAGCGGGACCATTCAAACTCGGCAACGCGATCACCCGCGCAAAGATCGACGTCGATCAGAAGACCGGCCGCGTGATCGTCTCCAGCAACCTGCCGACGATCGTCAGGGGCGGCATCCTCGTTCGCCTCAGGAGCGTGACGGTCGAAATCAACCGGCCGAACTTCCTGTCCAACCCGACGAACTGCGGCGTGCTGGCGACCGAATCGACCGTGACGGGGCTCGGCAGCCCGGGCACGAGCGTGAACCTGTCGAGCCCGTTCCAGGTCGCCAACTGCGCGGCGCTGGCGTTCAAACCGTCGTTCAAGGCGAGCACGAGCGGCACGCCGACGAAAGCGGGCGGCGCGAGCCTGGAAACGACGATCGCGCAGGCGGCCGGTCAGGCGAACATCAAATCGGTGTCGGTGCAACTGCCCAAGCAGTTGCCCTCGCGCCTGAGCACGCTGCAGAAAGCGTGCGCGGCGGCGACGTTCGAAGCGAACCCCGCTAACTGCCCGCCGGAATCGGTCGTCGGCAGCGTGAGGGCCAGCACGCCGGTGCTGCCGAGCAAGCTCACGGGCCAGGCGATCCTGGTCGGGCACGCCGGCGCCGCGTTCCCCGATCTGGATCTCGTGCTCGACGCGAATGGCGTGCGCGTGATCCTGGTTGGAAACACGGACATCAAAAACGGGATCACCACGACGACGTTCGCCTCCACGCCCGACGTGCCGGTGTCGAGCATCACGCTGAAGCTGCCTATGGGCCGGCACTCGGCGTTGGCCGCGTTCGGCAGCCTGTGCGCCAAACCGCTCGTGATGCCGACCACGATCGTCGGACAGAACGGCGTGACGTTCAAACAGAACACGATCGTCAAAGCGGCCGGCTGCGGCGTGAAGATCGTCGGGCACAAGGTGGTCGGCAACACCGCCTACATCACCGTGCAAACCCCGGCCGCGGGCCGTGTGAGCGGCAGCGGGGCGCATCTGGGGACGGTCTATCGCCGCCTGGGCAGGTCCTACAAAGCGGCGACCGTGAAGGTGGCGCTGACGCGACGCGGACGCGCTCACCGTCGTCCGTTCAAAGTGCGCCTGCGCGTGGGCTTCCTGCCCACGAGCCACACGCGCGCGCCGTCGTCGGCGTTCGTGACCGTCAAGTTCCGCTAGGTCCAAGCAGCATGGGGGGCGGCTTCGGTCGCCCCCCGGGTAGTGCCGCGTCGGTCCTGCGCTGGCTCCCGCTCGCCAATCGCCACCCGATGCCCTAGATTGACGGGCATGGATGTCGTAGCGGGTACGGATACCTCGTTGGCTGTTGGCGTCGATCGCCTGCTCGCGGGCATCCGTCGTCTGACCGCGCTGGCCGACAGCGCGACCGACTCCGAGACGATCTTTCGCGCGCTCGCCGGTGAGCTGCTGGCGGCGCCAGGCGCGGAGGAGGTGCACGTGCACCACCTCGCTGGCGCCGGCGATGAGGAGCTCGTGACCGTCTACGTATCCGAGGGCAGCGGGCGCCTGAGCTACCTGGTGCCGCGCGCCGAGCGTCCGCCGGGCGTCAGCTGGGTGGCGAGCACGAAGCGGAGCTTCCTCGCGAGCGACAGCGCGGAGTTCGCCGCCAGCGTGCCACGACTGGCGGCGACGGGCGCGATGAGCTGCGCGCTGCTGCTGCCGCTGGCCGAGCGCGGCGACGTGGAGGCGGTGGTGGTGCTGGTGCGCAGGGTCACCGGCGTGCTTACGCCCGCCGCGGTGGAGCTCGCGACGGGCCTCGTGGAGCACGCGGCGACGACGCTCGCGCTCGTGCGCGCCCGCGCCGAGGCGGGCACTGACGCGGTCACCGGCTGCATGAACCACCGCGCCATGCGCAGGCGCCTGGACGAGGAGATCGGCCGCGCGATGCGCACCGGCGGCCCGCTGTCGTGCCTGCTGATCGACCTCGACGACTTCAAGCTCGTCAACGATCAGCACGGTCACCACGCCGGTGATGAGATGCTGCGCAGCGTCGTGCAGGCGCTCGTGGGCGAGTTCAGGGCGTTCGACCGCGTGGCCCGCTACGGCGGCGACGAGTTCGTCGTGATCCTGCCCAACGCCGAGCTGGAGAGCGCCGCCGCGGCGGCGAGCCGGGCGCTCGAGCACCTGCGCGGCATCCCCGCCGGCGCCGGCGGAATCAGGCGCGGGATCCTCGCCGACAGCGGCATCGGCCGCGGCATCTCCGCCTCGATCGGCGTGGCGCAGTGGCAGGCGCCGATGGGTACCGACGAGCTGCTCGAGGCGTGCGACGCGGCGCTGCTGCGCTCCAAGCGTCAGGGCAAGGGGCGCGTCACGCGCGCCTCCGAGCTCGTCGTCTGAGAGCCGCCGCGCCCCACGGGCCGGCGATCGAAGTCGCGGCCCGCGCGCGAACTTCCTGGGCGCGTAGTCCTCGCGGCGACTCTGCGAGACTGGAATCTCCACGTATAGACAGCCGATCGCCGGGAGATGCCCCATGTCTGAGAACAGCTTTGACGCCAAGGACAAGCTCGAGGTTGGGGGGCGGGAGTATGAGATCTTCCGTCTCGACGCCCTGCAGCAGCGCTTCGACGTCGCGCGCCTGCCGTTCTCGCTGAAGGTCCTGCTGGAGAACCTGCTGCGCACCGAGGGCAACGGGTCGGTAGCGGCCGCCGACGTCGAAGCGCTCGCCAGCTGGGACGCGGGCGCGCAGCCGAGCAAGGAGATCGCGTTCACTCCCGCGCGCGTGCTGATGCAGGACTTCACCGGCGTGCCCGCGGTCGTGGACCTCGCGGCGATGCGCGACGCGATGGCGGAGATGGGCGGCGATCCGGCGATGATCAACCCGCTGGTGCCGGCGGAGCTCGTGATCGACCACTCCGTGCAGGTCGACGCCTACGGCACGCGCGACGCGTTTCGCTTCAACGCCGAGCGCGAGTTCGAGCGCAACCAGGAGCGCTACGCGTTCCTGCGCTGGGGCCAGGGGGCGTTCGACGACTTCGCGGTCGTGCCGCCGGACACGGGCATCGTCCACCAGGTCAACCTCGAGTACCTCGCGCGCGTGGTCTTCCCCAACGAGAAGACCGGCCAGGCCTACCCCGACACGCTCGTGGGCACGGACTCGCACACGACGATGGTCAACGGCCTCGGCGTGCTCGGCTGGGGCGTGGGCGGGATCGAGGCGGAGGCGGCGATGCTCGGCCAGCCGATGTCGATGCTGATCCCACAGGTGCTCGGCTTCCGCCTGCACGGCCAGCTGCCCGAGGGCACCACCGCGACGGATCTCGTGCTGACGGTCACGCAGATGCTGCGCGAGCGTGGCGTTGTGGGTAAGTTCGTCGAGTTCTACGGCGCGGGCGTGGCCGCCCTGCCGATCGCAGACCGCGCGACGATCGGCAACATGTCGCCCGAGTTCGGCTCCACGTGCGCGATCTTCCCGATCGACGCCGAGACGCTCGGCTACCTGCGGCTGTCGGGCCGCTCCGAGGAGCAGATCGCGCTCGTCGAGGCGTACGCCAAGACGCAGGGCCTGTGGCTCGACGAGCACTCCGAAGAGCCCACGTTCTCGGACACGATCGAGCTCGACCTGGGCACGGTCGTGCCGAGCATCGCCGGGCCCAAACGCCCCCAGGACCGCGTCCCGCTGAGCGACGCGCAGAGCGCGTTCAGGCACGCGCTCGAGGACTATGTCCCCAGCAAAGGCGAACAGCGCGACGCCCACGACGAGGCGGTGGCCGAGTCCTACCCAGCCTCGGACCCGCCCGCCAACGGCGCGCCCGGACACGCCCAGCCCGCGACGAGCGCTCAGCCCGCGCCCGTAGGACACACGGCGGCATCCACCCTCGCGGCGCCCCAAGCGGGCGCGCAGGTGACGCTCGCCGGTGAGACCTTCGAGCTCGGCCACGGCCACGTGGTGATCGCGGCGATCACGAGCTGCACGAACACGTCCAACCCGTCGGTGATGGTCAGCGCGGGCATCCTCGCGCGCAACGCGCTCGCGCGCGGACTGCGCTCGAAGCCATGGGTGAAGACCTCGCTCGCGCCGGGCTCGAAGGTGGTCACCGAATACCTCGACCGCGCCGGGCTGACCGAGTCGCTGGAGCAGCTCGGCTTCAACCTCGTGGGCTATGGCTGCACGACCTGCATCGGCAACTCGGGGCCGCTGCCCGACGAGATCTCCCAGGCGGTCAACGACGCCGATCTGGCGGTCGTGTCGGTGCTGTCTGGCAACCGCAACTTCGAGGGGCGCATCAGCCCGGACGTGAAGATGAACTACCTCGCCTCGCCGCCGCTGTGCGTGGCGTACGCGCTGGCGGGAACGATGGACATCGACATCGCAAGCGATCCGATCGGCCAGGACGAGCAGGGCGAGGACGTGTACCTGCGCGACATCTGGCCCTCCGCGCAGGAGGTCGCTCAGACCGTCGGCGAGGCCGTGCGCGCGGACATGTTCCGCAACAGCTACGGCGAGGTGTTCGCGGGCGACGAGCGCTGGCGGAGCCTGCCGGTGCCGGAGGGCGAGCGCTACGCGTGGGCACAGGACTCGACGTACGTGCGCCTGCCGCCGTACTTCCAGGGCATGCCCGCGCAGCCAGAGAAGGTCACTGACATCGCTGGCGCGCGCGTGCTGGCGCTGCTCGGCGACAGCGTCACGACCGACCACATCTCCCCGGCGGGGTCGATCAAGCGCGATGGGCCGGCGGGCGCGTACCTGCAGGCGCAGGGCGTGGAGCCGAAGGACTTCAACTCCTACGGCGCGCGCCGCGGCAACCACGAGGTGATGATGCGCGGCACGTTCGCCAACATTCGCCTGCGTAACCTCATCGGCGGCGGCGAGGCTCCGCTGCCCGAAGGCGGCGTCACGCGCTACCTGGCTGGCGAAGGAGGCGTGAGCGACTCCGAGCGGATGTCGATCTACGAGGCGGCGATGCGCTACATGGCGGCGGGCATCGACCTGGTGGTGATCGCTGGCAAGGAGTACGGCTCGGGCTCCTCGCGCGACTGGGCGGCGAAGGGCACGAAGCTGCTCGGCGTGAGGGCGGTGATCGCGGAGAGCTTCGAGCGCATCCACCGTTCGAACCTCGTCGGCATGGGCGTGCTGCCGCTGCAGTTCCCCGACGGGCAGGGCGCCTTCTCGCTCGGCCTCACGGGCGAGGGGACGTTCTCGATCGTCGGCCTCGCGGATGCGATGGCCGGCGGCGGCGCGCCGCCGCGGGAGGTGCGGGTGAGAGCGGAGCGCTCCGATGGAGAGGCGGTGGAGTTCGACGCGCGCGTGCGCATCGACACGCCGCGCGAGGCGGAGTACTTCCGCCACGGCGGCATCCTCCAGTACGTCCTACGCGCACTGCTGGCTCGATGAGCGCCGCGAAAGGAGATCCAGCGGCCGACGAGGCCGCGACGGTCGGTGCGACGCGGGCCGGCGACGCCGCGACAGCGGGCGCGCCGCAGATCCTGCTCGACCTGCTCGCCGCGCGCGGGCCCTCAGGCTATGAGAGCGCGCCCGCGGGCGTGTGGCTGAAGGCGGCGGGGGAGTTCGCGCAGACGAGCAGCGACGTGATCGGTACGCCGCTCGCGCTCGTGAGCGCGAAGCATGGTTTCGAGACCGCGCCGCGCCGCCTGGTCGTGATGGGCCATATCGACGAGATCGGCCTGATCGTGACGCACATCGACGACGATGGCTACCTGTGGTTCCGTGAGGTCGGCGGCTGGGACGCGCAGATCCTGGTGGGACAGCGCGTGATCCTAGACACGCGCGAGGGGCCCGTGAAGGGTGTGGTGGGCAAGAAGCCGATCCACCTGCTTCGCGACGACGATCGCAAGAAGGTCGCGGAGATCCGCGACCTGCACATCGACATCGGCGCGAAGGACGGCGAGCAGGCGCGCGGGATGGTGCGCACGGGCGACGCGGCGGTGATCGACGCCGATCCCGTGGCGCTGCCCAACGGGCGCCTGAGCTCGCGCGCCCTCGACAACCGCCTCGGCTCGTTCGTAGCGCTCGAGGCGGCGCGGCTGGTGGCGGCGGCGGGCGGCGCGCAGTGGGAGCTCGCGGCGGTGGCCGCGGCGCAGGAGGAGATCACGTTCGGCGGCTCGCGCACGAGCGCGTTCTCGCTGGAGCCGCACGCGGCGATCGTCGTGGACGTGACCCACGCGACCGACGCGCCGGGGATCGACGTCAAGGAGGCGGGCAAGCACGAGCTTGGCTCGGGGCCGGTGATCAGCCGCGGCTCGACGCTCAACGAGCGTCTGTTCGAGCTTTTGCACGAGACCGCCGAGACGGAGAAGATCCCGTTCACGATCGAGGCCTCAGCCCGAGCGACGGGCACGGACGCGGACGCGGTGCACCTCAGCCGCGGCGGCGTGCCGACGGCGCTGGTGTCGATCCCGATCCGCTACATGCACTCGCCCGTCGAGCTCGTGCAGCTCGAGGACGTACACGCGTGCGCGCGTCTGATCGCCGCGGCGACGCTGCGCCTGGAGCGCGAGACCGTGTTCTCGGTTTGACGTCGGGCAACGGTTCCCCCGCGCCCGACGGTCCACTCCTCTGGCCCTAGGCCGTCTCCAGCTCGGTGAACGCGACGGCCTCGAAGGCCTTGCCTGGACAGCCACCGATCACGAGCATCTTCAGGCCGTCGGGGCCCGCGTGCACCTTGCGCTTGACGCCAGGGGCGATGCGGACGAGCACGTCCTTCGCGAGCTCCACGCGCTCCCCGTCGATGTCGATCCAACCGGACCCGTCGAGCGCGATGTACACCTCCTCCTGCCCGTCCTGCTCGTGATCGTGCTCCGGATAGTCGCCGTAGTCGGCGGGCATCCTGATGATCTGCATGCCGAACGAGGTGACCCCCCAGCTCGGCGCGAGCCTTGATGAAGCCACCCCCGAAGGCGGCCTCCATGTCCTTGATGTGCTTCGCGGTGTAGTCGGCCATGGGCGGATCCTAACTGTTGGACAGTGGGATGACGAGCGCCAGCTGACGGGACTGTGCGAGCACCGTCCCGTCGGGCGCCCAGATCACACAGTCCTCGTCGAAGAACCCTTCGTGGAGGACGCCGGTGGTGGAGCGCGCGAAGCACAGTTCCTCGGGGTTGGGCATCGCGTCCTGCGGCTGTGAGGTGCGGAAGTGGATCGTGAGGTCGACCGTCGGCGAGACCGCCGGCTCGGTCAGGCGGATGAACGGCGTGGGCAGCAGCGCGTCGCAGAAGAACGCGAGCGCGAGCTCGTCGATCGGTCGAGGGTGGACGAGGCCGAGCCAGGCGCCGAACGCCATCGGCTCATCCGAGCCGCTGAACGGGACCGCGCCGATGCGCGGCTGCAGCAGCAGATGACGCGTGAACAACGGCGCGCCGTGATTGCCGTGGATGGGCTCCCGTGCGGGATCTGGCGCTGCGACCTCGGGCATCGCCAGCTCAGCGATCTCCTGCGCGTTCCACGGCACCGAGAACGCGGCGAGCGCGAGCGCGACGAGCTTGTCGTTCTGCTCCATGCGTGCGGAGAGCGTGCTCAGCGAGCGCCCCGAGCGCTCGATCGATGTGCGGATCGTGACCGGGCCGGGGTCGGGCGCGCGGGCATAGTGGATCGTCAGCGAGCGCGGGGAGCGCATGGGGTCGGCGATCGTCTTTACCAGCGCGCGCAGCAGCATCGCCGCGAGGTAGCCGCCATGGGGTCCGCGTCCAGCGCGCCACTCCGGCGAGACATCGGCGGCGAACACGGACGCTGAGCCATCGTGCGACTTCAGCCGCACGGCGGTGTCGCGGTCGAACGCGCCGAGCACCGGCGCGACCTCTAACTTAGCCACGCACGAGCCGCTTGTACGTGATCCGGTGGGGGCGGTCGGCGGCGGCGCCGAGCAGCGAGCGGCGGTGCTCCTCGTAGGCCTCGAAGTTGCCCTCGAACCATGTCACCTGCGAGTCGCCCTCGAACGCGAGCACGTGCGTGGCTACGCGGTCGAGGAACCAGCGGTCGTGGGAGATCACGACAGCGCAGCCGGGGAACGCGAGCAGCGCGTTCTCGAGTGCGCGCAGCGTGTCGACGTCGAGATCGTTGGTGGGCTCGTCCAGCAGCAGGTTGCCGCCGCTGCGCAGCAGCTTGGCGAGGTGGACGCGGTTGCGCTCGCCGCCGGAGAGCTTGCCGATGCGCGCCTGCTGGGATGATCCTTTGAAGTTGAAGCCGGCGGTGTACTGGCGCGAGTTGACCTCGCGCTCGCCGACCTTGATGTGCTCGTAGCCTTCGGAGATCTCCTCCCAGACGGTCTTCTCGGGGTCGAGCGAATCGCGCGACTGGTCGACGTAGGCGAGCTTGACGGTGTCGCCGACCTCGAGCTTGCCGCCGTCGGGCTGCTCCTCGCCGGTGATCATCCGAAACAGCGTGGTCTTGCCGGCGCCGTTGGCGCCGATCACGCCGACGATGCCGGCGCGGGGCAGGTCGAACGACAGCGACTCGATCAGCAGGCGCTCGCCGTAGCCCTTCGACAGGGTGGTCGCGGTGAGCACCCTGTCGCCGAGGCGCGGTCCGGGCGGGATGTGGATCTGGACCTCGTCGAGCTTGACGTTGCGCTCCTCGGCGATCAGCTCCTCGTAGCGGGCGAGGCGCGCCTTGGACTTCGTGCGTTTGCCCTTGGGGTTCGTGCGCACCCATTCGAGCTCGGCGGCGATCGTGCGCTCGCGGCCCTTGTCGGCGCGCTCTTCCTGGGCCATGCGCGTCTGCTTCTGCTCGAGCCAGCTGGAGTAGTTGCCCTGATAGGGGATGCCCTTGCCGCGGTCCAGCTCGAGGATCCAGCCGGCGACGTTGTCGAGGAAGTAGCGGTCGTGGGTGACGGCGACGATCGCGCCCTTGTACTCGGATAGGTGCTGCTCCAACCATGCCACCGACTCGGCGTCGAGGTGGTTCGTGGGCTCGTCGAGCAGCAGCAGGTCGGGTGCGCGCAGCAGCAGGCGACAGAGCGCCACTCGGCGGCGCTCGCCGCCGGAGAGGGTGCTCACGTCGGCGTCGGGCGGCGGCAGGCGTAGCGCGTCCATCGCGTATTCGAGCTGCGTGTCGAGGTTCCAAGCGTCGGCGGCGTCGATCTTGGCCTGGACCTTGCCGAACTCCTCGGCGGTCTCCTCGGAGTAGTTGGCGGCGAGCTCGTTGAAGCGGTCGAGCAGCGCCTTCGTCTCGGCGACGCCATCCTCGACGTTGCCCTTGACGTCCTTGCTCTCGTCGAGGTGGGGCTCCTGCTCGAGCATGCCCACGCTCGCGCCGGGAGCGAGCGCGGCTTCACCGCGGTACTCCTGGTCGATACCGGCCATGATCCGCAGCAGCGTGGACTTGCCCGCGCCGTTGTAGCCGAGCACGCCGATCTTCGCGCCGGGGTAGAACGCAAGCGTGATGTTGTCGAGCACCGTTTTGTCGGGCGGGTGCAGCTTCGACAGCCGGTGCATGGTGAAGACGTATTGAGAGGACATCCGCACGCAGGATAGAGGGGAGGAGAATCGCGCCGACGCTCGCTAACGTTCTCGTGTCATGCCCACCACGGTCCTAGATGTCGAGCAGCACCTGCTCCTGCTGGAGCTCGAGGCGCCGTTCAACAAGCGCGACGTGCAGCTGGCGCGGCGCAAGATGGCCAAGCGCTGGCACCCGGACGTGGCGCCGCAGGGACGCCAGTTCGAGCACGAGCGCCACCTGAAGGCGATCAACGAGGCGGCCGACCAGCTCGAGCGCCTGGCGGAGGGCTCGCGCGGCGGCCACGTGTCGCGCAACGCGGTCAAGGTGAGCGCCGCGGCGGCGCGCCGCGAGCGCGAGGAGGCGGGCAGGCGCGCGTATGAAGCCGAGCAGCGCGCGCGTGCGCACGCGAAGGACCGCGCCGAGAACGACCCGTTCGGCAGTCGCGTGCCGGACCACTCGGTGGTGCACCGCTACGCCCGCTGCCTGACGTACCCCGAGTGGGGCGTGGGCACGGTCGCGGGGATCTACTTCTCGACCCATCCTGCCGCGGAGGGCGAGGAGGTGCAGCAGTGGGCGCGCGTGAAGTTCAGCCACGGTGTGCGCACGGTGCCCGCGGGGAGCATGAAATTCGTGGACTTCTCGAAGCCCGATCCGGGCGTGGAGCGCGTGGAGCGCTTCCTCGTGGCGGCGCAGCGCGCGATGGCCGAAGGCGAATACATGCTCGCGGCGCAGCGGCTGATCTACGCGCGCGACGCCGAACCGCGCAATGTCGCGGTGCTGCGGCTGATGACGCTCGCGTTCTGGAACGCGGGCAAGCTGGAGGAGGCGGCGAGAGCGGTGCGCGACTGGGCGCGCGTCGACGGTCGCCGCCCGGCGCCGCACCGCTTCGCGGCGCGGATCTACGAAGACATCGGCGCGTTCGACCTCGCCGAGGAGGCCGCCGAGCGAGCCGCCAAGCGCGGCCCCTCAGACGCCGGCGCGTGGGAGCGCCTGGGCCGCCTGCGCCTGCGCCTGCTCGACCGCGAGGGGGCATTGCAGGCGCTGCGCAAAGCGATCGAGCGCGGCGCCAGCGAGGAGATCCACAAGCTGATCGAGCTGGCGCTGGCGCTGGAGCCGAGCGTCGCGAGCACTCCACGAGCCACCACATCTACGGCCGGCGGGGCAGCTTGACGCTTGCGAGAGATCCTTGCTCTCAGGGAAAGCTGAGATGTGCGCGTGTTCTAGGTTCTTGGTCGAGTTCGTCTCGAATCGGCCAAGTAGTAGCGGCGCGCTCGTGTGCGACCCTCGGCATAGGCTTGTCTGCTGCGTACGAGATCGTCCAGCATCTGCCTTACTAACGCGCGATCCGTCTCGCTGAGAAAGTCTGTGGCCTCTGCCGTCGAGAGATGGCCTCGACGGTGGATCTCGTCGAGCAGCATCTGCCGCTTGCGGCTACGCGCCTCTACGCCGGCTCCCCCGGCGCGCATCACAACCTCGTCGGATAGGACATAACGTGCTCCGCCGCCGCGTCCGATACGCACGAGTAGACCCTTTGCCACGGTACTTGCTATGAGGGCATCGACATCAAACGAATCACCGAAGATGGATCGTAGACGTCGAGGGGTCACCCCCTCCTCGTGACGAGCTACAACGAGTGTTCGCCGTTCCTGCACCGTTAGGTCTTCTAGATGGCCTAGCAGTGCAAGCCAGGCTTGATCTTCAATTGAGAGGATCGATCTGTTGTAGAGCGCCACGGTCACCGACGATGGCGTAGCAGCGAAGTGCGGTGGCTCCATGAGCCTGGCCTCCATCTCGTGGAACATACGATCAACTCCCTCGCCATACTCCTCTACCAGGTTGAGCGTCTTGAGGACCCGCATGATTCGTCGATTACGCGAATAGTGCTCGCTCCGCATGTTCTCCGTAGTGATATGCCCCGGCAGTGGGCCTGGGCTGTGAATCTCTATGCGGTCATCCCAGATTGTCACGTCCACCGTCGCGCCAACTAGGCCGTAGTCACGGTGTGCCAGCGCGTTGAGGATGGCCTCTCGGAGAACGGCAGGCGGATACTCCGCAAATGTCTCCCTATGGGTTCCGACGACTGCCTCATGGTGACTTGTGTGCTTGTCGATAAAGGCTAACGTTCGCTCGAGCAGGGCCGGGATTGGACCATCTATATCCTCTCGGGCACTGACTGGACCCGGACCAGGGCCGACGCCTACGCGACGAACGATCTGCACGGCGGCTGCCTTGACGTAGCGGGTCGGCTGACGGGAAAACAGCAGAACTGCTGCTCGCAGCACTTGAGGATCGAGAGATGCATCCGCGACCTCGGATACGCCTAGGTCTACGAGTGCTCGGCTTAGTGTCCCAACAGCGCGCCGGCGTATCGGCGGTCGTTCATCGCTAACCAATGCTCGATTGATCAACTCAAGGTCAAGGTCCATGTAATCTAGGTGAGCGATAGGCTCGTCCTCCCCAGATCGCTCCTCACGCGAGCGAACGAAGCGGCCTAGTGCATCTCCCCGCAGGGGCTGGTTGTCGCTGCCGACGCGGCGTAGCAGGCGTCCGTCGGTGGTCGTCACGATTCGATCGCGCACCTCCGGTATGGCGACGATAGTTAGCTCATGTTCGTCGACCTCGAGTGCGTGGACTTGAACGTCTACACCTGTCTCATGTCCCGCTCTTGCGATCTTATCGAGGGTTTTCTGCGCCAACGGACAGCCAATGATCTGTCGCGTATCGGTGACGCCGCAGATGACTATGCCGCCGAGCGTCATCGCCATCGCTGGGATAATCTCTTTGAGAGAGTTCGCAGACTCCTTGAAATCGAGCCGCTCGTACTCCATGTCGCCAAAGAGCGCCCAAAGCTCGTCCTCGGAGATTGAACTCGGAAGCTCGGAGAGGCGCGGGAGCCTTTTGATCGACATGCGTCGGGAGATTAGCAAATCTTGGCCAAATAAAGGCCATCAAGGCTCATTATCGGGCTATCTTTTAGAAAAATGGCCTCACAGGCCTTATCTAAGGTTCGCTTCGTAGCCGAACACGCCACCGCATCCGGTGCGTACGATGAGTCGCGAGCTCAGAGGATATTGACCGCCCGCGACACGACGAGCCCGAGCGTGACTAGGGAGACGATCGACTGGACGCCCATGATGCACTTGGCGGTCGGGGTGAGGGGCATCGTGTCGGTGGGGGAGAAGGCGGTGGCGTTGGTGAGCGACACGTACAGGTAGTCGACGAGCTTCGGGCGCCAGTCTCGGGGCTGGATGCTGTCGTCGGCCATCTGCGGGAACAGCAGGTCGGGGGCCCTGTCGTCGCCGGCGGCGCGTTTGCCGGGGCCGCCGCGGTCGAGCTCCCAGTACCAGAGCCCGAAGATGAGGAAGTTCGTCAGCCAGATGAGCATCCCCGAGATGATCAGCTCACGGCCTCCGTTCGTGTTCGAGAAGCTGTGATGCAAGAGGAAGTGGGTCAGCTCGACGAGCGAGAACACGTTCGCCGCGCTGACGAACGCCGTCAGCGTCAGCGCGGCGCGGCGGCGGAGGGTGTGTTCGACCTCGAGCTGGCGCGGTGTGGCCATGAACATGCCGAGCAGCAGCGCGGCCTCCAACGCGGGGATCAGCCAAGTCGGTCCGATCGTCAGTCGCGGGGGCAGCAGCAGCTGCAGGCCGATCGCCACGAGGATCGTCGCCTGGGCGGGCCACACCGACTCCACGACGCCAGGCGGCGGGTACGCGCGGTCTCGATTGGCGTGGGGTTCCGCGGCCACGAGTCAAGAGGCTAAGCGGCCGGCCGGCCGTCACCGCCCCTCGCTCGGCGAACGCCTCTCCACGGCCCGCTAGCCTGGGGTGTGATGGGCATCGAGAACCCCGTTCACCTGCTGTTCATCGCGATCGTCGCGCTGCTCGTGCTCGGCCCCAAGCGCCTGCCCGACCTCGCGCGCGCGCTCGGCCACGGCATCCGCGAGTTTCGCGAGGCGGTCAGCCAGCAGTCCGAGCGACCGCGGCAGCCGCGGCTTCCCGCCGAGCAGGTTGATCCGGCTCGGTCTGTACGGTCGGGCGATGCGCCTGATCGTCGCCCGCTGTGAGGTCTCCTACGTCGGTCGTCTGACGACCACGCTGCCGGAGGCGGTGCGGCTGCTGATGCTCAAGCCGGACGGCACGTTCATGGTGTGGGCCGACGGGGGCGGGTCGAACGTGAAGCCGCTGAACTGGATGGTCGCGCCGACGGTGCTCGAGCAGGAGACCGACGCCGCGGGCGCTCTGACGCGCCTGATCGTGCGCAAGCAGCGCGAGGAGGACCGCCTGGAGATCTCGATCGCGGAGGTCCTGTCCGACATCGAGCACGAGCTGGACACGCTCGCGACGCTCGAGAAGGAGGGCGTCGAGCGCGAACTGCAGGAGCTGCTCGCGGACGCGCCGCAGTGGTGCGGCGAGGGGCTGCGCCTGGTCAAGCGCGAGTGGCCCACTGACATCGGGCCGGTGGACCTGATGTGCAAGGACATCGAGGACGAGTGGATCGCGGTGGAGATCAAGCGCATCGCGACGATCGACGCGGTCGAGCAGCTGACGCGCTACCTGGAGCGCATCCGTCTCGATCCCGCGCTCGGCTCCTGCCGCGGCGTGCTCGCCGCACAGACGATCAAGCCGCAGGCGCGCGTGCTGGCGGAGTCGCGCGGGATCGCGTGCGTCGAGGTCGATCTGGCGGTGCTGCGCGGCGAACGCGAGCCCGATTTGAAGTTGTTTGCGGCATAGTGTCGGCCATGAGCGATCAAGACGATTCTGAGGTTCTCACCGAGCGACGCGGCAGCGTTCTACTGATAACGCTCAACCGCCCCGAGGTGCGCAACGCGGTGAACGCGGCGCTCGCGGCGGGCGTGGCCGGCGCGCTGGATGAGCTCGACGGCGACGAGGCCCTGTCCGCGGGTGTGCTGACGGGCGCGGGGGGCTTCTTCTGCGCGGGCATGGATCTGGGCGCGTTCGTGAAGGGCGAGTCGGCGTGGTTCGGAGACCGCGGATTCGCGGGCATCACCCAACGCGCGTCGCGCAAGCCGCTGATCGCGGCGATCGAGGGCTTCGCGGTGGCGGGCGGGATGGAGATCGCGCTGTCGTGCGACCTGATCGTCGCGGCGAGGGGCGCGAGGATGGGCATCCCCGAGGCCAAGCGCTCGCTCGTGGCGGCCGGCGGCGCGCTGCTGCGGATGCCCCGGCGGATGCCCTACCACGTGGTCATGGAGCTCGCGCTCACGGGCGACGTGCTCCCCGCCGAGCGCTTCCACGACTTCGGGCTCGTCAACCGCATCGCCGAGCCTGGTACAGCCGTCGACACCGCCCTGGAGCTGGCGGCGGCGCTCGCGAACAATGGCCCGCTGGCGCTGATCGCGACGAAGCGGATCCTGCAGGAGCAGTTCGACTGGTCGAGCGAGGAGATGTGGCAGAAGCAGGGCGCGATCTCGGGCCCGGTGTTCGCCTCGGAGGACGCCAAGGAGGGCTCCTCCGCGTTCAAGGAAAAGCGCGAGCCTGCGTGGAAAGGGCGTTAGCGGGCTAGTGCCCGCGCCGCTTGCGCTTACGCTGCCGCCGGATCGCGAGGAAGCGCTTCCACAGGGCCCACATCAGCGCTCACCGGGAGTCTTTTTAGGGTATTGGGAGATCGGCTGGCCAAGGTCGATGGCGGCCATGACGATGCGGTTCTGTTCTTTGGCGTGCGCGGCGGGGTAGCCCTCGCCGGGGCTGGCGCGCTCGGGCCGGCCGATGTAGCCGAAGTGCATCCCCGTGGGCATGATCTGCATCAAGCGGGGGAACATGTGCGCGCGGGGGCCCATGTTGCGCGGCTCCTCCTGCACCCACAGCACCTCGGTGAGGTTCGGGTAGCGCGCCATCGTCGCGAGGATCTGCTGTTCGGGGAACGGGTAGAGGAGCTCGACGCGCGCGACCGCGAGGCCGGGGTGGGAGGGGCGGTCGGGGTGTCCGACGAGGTCGTAGTAGATCTTGCCGGTGCACAGCACCAGACGCGTGACCTGCTCGTCCTGCGCGCCGGGCTCGGCGAGCACGGGCTGGAAGCTCGAGTCCTCGGCCATGTCGGCGATCGCGCTGGCGGCCTGGGGCAGGCGCAGCAGTGACTTGGGCGTCATCACGATCAGCGGGCGCTGCTTGGCGATGCGCGCCTGGCGGCGCAGCAGGTGGAAGTACTGCGCGGGCGTGGTGGGGCTGGCGACGCGGATGTTGCCCTCGGCGCCGGCGCGCAGGAAGCGCTCCAGGCGCGCGGAGGAATGCTCGGGGCCGGAGCCCTCGTAGCCGTGGGGCAGCAGCAGCGTGAGCCGTGAGGTCTGCCCCCACTTCGCCAGGCCGGAGGTGATGAACTGGTCGACGATCACCTGCGCGGAGTTGACGAAGTCGCCGAACTGCGCCTCCCACAGCACGAGCGTCTCGGGCGCCTCCTGGCTGTAGCCGTACTCGAAGCCCATGCACGCGAGCTCCGACAGCGGGCTGTTGTGGAGCTCGAGCGGCGCGAGCGCGTCGGGCAGGCATTGGATCGGGCAGACGGTCTGCCCGGTCTTCGCGTCGTGGAGGACCATGTGGCGCTGGCTGAACGTGCCGCGCTCGGTGTCCTGGCCGGTGAGGCGCAGCGGCGTGCCCTCGGTCAGCAGCGAGGCGAACGCGAGCGCCTCGGCGTGCGCCCAGTCGATGTTCGTCGCGGTCGCGTCCTCCGCCGTGAGCGCCTCGCGCCGGCGGTCGAGCTGTTTGACGAGCTTGGGGTGGACGGTGAACCCGTCGGGCACGCGCAGCAGCTGCTCGCCGAGCGCGCGCAGGCGCGCCTCGGGCACGGCGGTGTCGACCTCGGGGCTGGGCGAGCGGTCGAGCTGGTACTCGCCGGTGCTGTGCTCGCTGCCGTGCTCCGCGGCGGCGGCGGCGATCTTCGACTTCAGCCGCTGGTGCAGCAGCGTGAGGTTGTCCCACACCTCCTGCGCCTGGAGCTCGACCTCAACCTGTGACACGACGCCCTCGGCGACGAGATGGTCGCCCCACAGCTCGGAGACGCGCTTCTTGCTCTTGATCTTCGCGTACATCTCCGGCTGGGTGTAGGCGGGCTCGTCGGACTCGTTGTGGCCGAAGCGGCGGTAGCCGATCAGGTCGATCAGCACGTCGTGGCCGAACTCCTGGCGAAAGCCGAACGCGAGGCGCACGGCGCTGATGCACGCGCGCACGTCGTCGGCGTTGACGTGGATGATCGGCACGTCGAAGCCCTTGGCGAGATCCGATGCCCAGCGCGTGGAGCGCGCGTCGTCGGGGTCGGTGGTGAAGCCGACCTGGTTGTTGGTGATGATGTGCACCGTGCCGCCGACCTTGTAGCCGTCGAGCGCCTGCAGGTTGAACGTCTCCGAGACGACGCCCTGCGCGGGGAAGGACGCGTCGCCGTGGATCACGATCGGCACGGCGGCGTTCGTGTCCTGATGCGCGTGCGGCCCCTTGCGCGAGGTCTGCGCGGCGCGGGTGGCGCCCTCGACGACGGGGGAGACGTACTCGAGGTGGCTGGGGTTGGACTCGAGGTTGACGCGGATGGTGCCACCGGTGGGGAGCATGTACGTGCCCTGCGTGCCGTGGTGGTACTTGACGTCGCCGGTGCCGCCCTGGGGGATGGTGGTGACGGCCTCGAGCGTCGAGGCGCCCTCGAACTCGGCGAAGATCGTGTCGTAGGAGCGCCCGAGGTTGTGCGCGAGCACGTTCAGCCGCCCGCGGTGGGCCATGCCGACGACGACCTCGTGACCGCCGTGCGCGGCGGAGAGCTGGATCAGCTCGTCGAGCATCGGCACCGTCATGTCGAGGCCCTCGATCGAGAACTGGTGCTGGCCGAGATAGGCCTTGTGCATGAAGCGCTCGAGGGCGTCGACCTCGACGAGGCGCTTGAGCAGCGTCCTGCGCTCGTCGCTGGTGAGGTCCTGGCGGAAGGCGCCCGACTCGATGTGCTCGCGCAGCCACACGCGCTGGCGGTGCGAGGCGATGTGCTCGACCTCGTAGGCGATCGTGCCGCAGTAGGTCTCGCGCAGGTGCGGAAGCGCGTCGGCGAGCGTCGCTCCGGGCACGTACATCTGGAAGATCCGCGCTGGAATCCTGGCCTGGATCTCGGGCTTCAACCCGAGCGCCTCGGGGTCCAGGCCGGGGTCGCCCTCGGGCTCGGTGCCGAGCGGATCGAGGCGCGCGGCGAGGTGGCCGTGGCTGCGCACGCGGCTGACGAACGTGCTCGCGGCGTGCACCGCCTGCAGCATCTCTTCGCCGCCGGCGAAGATCGAGGCGCCGTCGGTGGCGGTCGCGCTGGCGGCTGACGCGGCTGCGGCGGCGGCGGGCGCGGGCAGCGCCGGGGGCGGTCCGAGCTCGACGCCGAGCGCGGTGAACACATCCTCGTAGAAGCCGTGCTCGCCCTGCAGGTACTCCTCGATCCGCGCTAGGAAGCGTCCCGACTCGGCTCCCTGGATGATGCGGTGGTCGTACGTGGAGGTCATCGTCATGACCTTCTCCACGCCGATCATCTCGCCGATGTTGGCGAGGCCGACGGGATAGGCGATCGAGCCGGTCGCGAGGATCGTGCCCTGGCCGGTCATGAGGCGCGGCACGGAGGCGATCGTGCCGAGGCCGCCGGGGTTGGTGAGCGTGATGTTCGCGCCCACGAGGTCGTCGGCGGTGAGCGTGTTCGTGCGCGCCTTCTCCACGAGCGCGTCGTACGCGTCGAGGAAGCCGTCGAAGGTGAGGCGCCCGGCGTCGGCGATGACGGGGACCATGAGCGTGCGTGAGCCGTCCTTCTTCTCGACGTCGACCGCGAGCCCGAGGTTCACCTGGCCGTCGCTGACGCGGTGGGGCTTGCCGTCGACCTCCTCGAAGTGGTTGCCCATGACGGGCATGTCCTCAGCTGAACGCGCGATGGCATGTGCAATGAGGTGGGTGAAGGAGACCTTGCGCGGGCCGGCCTTCAGTTCGCGCCGGCGCGCGTCGAGCATGGTGACGGTGAGCGTGCGAAAGCTCGTGGCGGTGGGGATCGAGCGCGACTGCTCCATGTAGCGCGCGAGCGCCGCGGCGCCGCCCTTCATCTGCTGCGAGCCGACTGGCGTGGCGGCGGCGGCGGGCTTGCCGCGCGCGGTGGCGCCGTTGCGCTTCGCGGCGCCGTTGCCGGCGGCGGCGGAGAGCACGTCGGCCTTCACGATCCGCCCGTCCGGGCCACTGCCCTCGACCTGCGCGAGGTTCACGCCCTCGACGCTCGCGGCGCGGGCGGCGACGGGAGAGACCTTGGCGCCGTCTGGGATCGCGGTGGGCTCCTCGACCGTCGCGGTGGACCCATCGACCGGCGCATCCGCGCCTCCCGCTGAGGCAGCGGACGAAGTCCCATCATCAACAACAGCAGCGGCCTCGTTCTCGCCGGGCGCGATCCGCGCGATCACCTGCCCGACTGTGACGGTGTCACCCTCCTGGACGAGGATCTCCACGACGGTTCCGCTGGCGGGCGAGGGCAGCTCGAGGTCGACCTTGTCGGTGGAGATCTCGACGATCGTGTCGTCGACCTTGATGAAATCGCCGACCTTGACATGCCATTCGAGGAGCGTTCCCTCGGTTACGGACTCCCCCGCGGCAGGGGTGACCACGTCGATCATCTGCTGAGCCGTGGTGCCCGTTGCCATCGGTTCCTCACTCTAGCGTGGCTGGCGTTTGCGCTGCTCACGGATGAACTGACAGCTGCCGAAGAACGGCCCGATGCCGCCCAGCACTGCGACGGCGACGGCAAGCTGCAACGAGACGACGCGCAGGCGCGCGGCGAGCATGCAGGTGAGAGACATGACGATCCAAATGAGGCCGTGGCTGAGGCCGAGGACGAACGTGAGCGGTTGGGGGCCGCCGGCGAGGAAGGCGCTCGAGAGCAGCGCGACGTAGATGCAGGAGTGTGTGAACGAGGCCCACTTCAGACGTGTGAAAGTGAGCGGCCCGGCGTTGGCGCGGGCGCGCGGCGGGGCGCTCACTCGGAGAGCCAGCGGGCGATCCGGGCGAGCGACTCGCCGGCCTCGGCGGGCCAGTCGTCGATCTCGCGCGGCCACCAGGCGAACTCGTCGTGCTCGTGGTCGGGCGCGACCTGCTCGTCGACGCCCTCCGCGAGCCATGCCTGCCCGACGAACATCACCAGCTGGTGCGGCAATCGCAGCAGCGCCTCTCCGCGCACGCGCGCGGGCGCGACTGACCACTCCTCCTGCAGCTCGCGTGTGAGCGTGTCGGCTGGGCTCTCGCCGAGGTCGACGGCGCCGCCGGCGCCGAGCGCCCAGCGGCCCGCCCACGTGGACACCCACGCGGCGCGCCTGCCCGCGAGCCAGCGCCCGTCGGCGGAGCGGGTGACGCAGATGGCGGCCATGCTGTGCGATGCGTCGCCCGCGACGAGGCGCAGCGCCCAGCGCAGCGGCTGCAGCTCGATGGAGATCGCGCCGTTCTCGGCGCGGTAGTCGACGAGCCGCGCGGCGACGCCGTCGTGGCTGGGCGAGCCGCGCTCCTGCAGATCCTTGATGGCGGCGTCGGCGGCCTCGGTGTGGGCGGGCGGCGGCTGGTAGGAGTCCTCGCGCCAGTGCGCGTGGATGTGCTCCATCGCCCACGGCCCGCGGGCGAGGATCTCGGGCGCCTGGCTGGTGGGCTCGGCTTG
>DASUPL010000057.1:0-11343 GCA_036281155.1 Solirubrobacteraceae bacterium
CCAGCGAGTCCTCCGGCGCGTCCGGGCCCCACTCGGCCACCAGCTGCTCCGTGTGCGACGCCGCCACGTCGATCTCCGAGGTCAGCCTCGGCCCCGCGCCGCACAGCGCGGCGACCTCGAGCGCGGCCACGATCATGTACGCCACCGCCGCACGCGGCTGGAAGCCGCCCGGCAGTGGGATCACCGGCACGCCGTCCGCGCGCGCCATCTCCGCCAGGCGCCCGCCCGTCGTCACCACCGTGCGCTTCGCGCCGAGCGCCCCCGCCGACTCGTAGCACGCGAGCGTCTCCTCGGTGTTGCCAGAGTAGCTCGCGCACAGCACCATCGTGTCCGGCGTCGTCCACGTCGGGATGCCGTACGCGCGCGTCACGAAGATCGGTCGCGAGGCGTGATCGCCGAGCGCCGCGCGCGCCAGCGCGCCGCCGATCGCCGAGCCGCCCATCCCCGCCACCACGAGCCCCGCGGCTGTGTCCCAGTCCTGCATGATCGCCGACTCCACCCGCCACAGCGCGTCGCGCAGATGCTCCGGCAGGGCGAGCACGTCGCCGAGCTGGTCGGAGCGGTCCACCTGGGCGATCGCCGCGCGCGAGAGCTCCTGCGCTATGGGTGTCGCTGTCGCGCCGCCGTCGCTCATCTGCTCGCCTCCTGTGGTCCTGGAATGGTCGTGTTCATCGGTTCGATCGCGCTTCTATGTAGTCGGGGAGGGCCTTCCCGCGAGGCGTCGAGCCTAGAACTCGATCGCGCCGTCGGGCAACCGCACACCAGGGAAGATACGCGCCCCACGCGTGATCACGTTGCGCGCCCCCACCACCACGCCTTCGCCGAGAACCGCCCCGTCGGAGATTTTCGTGCCCGCGCCGATGCGACAGCCCGCCGCCACGACGCAATCGCGCAGCTCGCAATCCTCGCCGATCCGCGTGCCCTCGAGCACCACCGAACGCTCAACCGTGCTGCCCGCGCCAACCGTCACGTCCTCGGCGAGGACCACCAGGCTGCCCACGTGCGCGCCCGCCGCCACGCTCACACCCCGCTCGAGCACAGCCGGGGGGATCACGCGACCCTCGACCCGAGTGCCGTCGGCGACCGCCAGCGAATCCCCGCCCAAGCGCTCGCCCACCGCCGTCTCGACGTTGCCTTCGATGATGTCGAACGTGCCCCGCAGGTAGCGCTCCGGCGTGCCGATGTCCAGCCAGTACCCGTCCGACACGTACCCATACAAGCCAGCCCCGATCAGCACCGGCCACACCTCGCGCTCGATCGACACGTTGCGATCCGGCGGGATCAGCTCGAGGATCTCGCGCTCGAGCACGTACGCGCCCGCGCTGATCAGATCGGAAGGCGCCGTCCCCGGGCTGGGCTTCTCCACGAACTCGCTCACCGAGCTGTCCCCCCCGAGCACCACCACGCCGTAGGCCGACGGGTCCTCGACCGGCACCAGCGACAGCGTCGCCCGCGCGCCCGTCGACTCGTGCTGGGCGATCTGCGCCGTCAGGTCGATGTCCGTCAGCACATCGCCGTTGAGCATCAGGAAGCGCTCCTCGAGCATCGGCTCGGCCAGCTTCAGCGCGCCGGCCGTGCCCAGCGGTTCGAGCTCCTCCACGAAGCGCAGGCCGATCCCCAACTCCGAGCCGTCGCCGAGCACGTCGCGCACGCCGTCCGCGAGAAACCCGCACGACATGATCACGTCGTCGACGCCGTGCCCGCGCAGCCACTCGAGCATGAAGGAGATGAACGGCCGGTCCACCAGGCGCACGACTGGCTTGGGGATGGTGGACGTGAGCGGGCGCAGGCGCGTGCCCTGCCCGCCGACGAGGATCACAGCCTGCATGAGGCTAGCGTCCTATGCCCTCGTAGATCAGACCAGCCGCCCGCACCGCGGCGGGGTCGAGCGCGTTGCGCCCGTCGATCACCACCCTGCCGCGCATCGCGCCGGCCACCTGCTCGAAGTCGAGCTCCAGGAACTCCTGCCACTCGGTCACAAGCACGACCGCGTCCGCGTCTTTGACCGCGTCCAACGGCGAGTCCGCGAAGTCGATCCCCGACACCAGCTTGCGGGCCTGCTCCTCCGCGATCGGGTCGTACGCGCTCACGGATGCGCCGTCCGCGTTGAGTCGAGCGGTGAGCACGAGCGAGGAGGCCTCGCGCATGTCGTCCGTGTTCGGCTTGAATGCCAGTCCGAGCAGCGCCACGCGCTTGCCCGCCAGCGCGCCGAGATGCTTGTGCAGCTTGCCGATCACGCGCCGCTTCTGCAGCTCGTTGACCTCGATAACCGCCGTCAACAGCTGGAAGTGGTAGCCGGAGTTGCCCGCGAGCTGCTTCAGAGCATCCACATCCTTTGGAAAGCAGGAACCCCCGAATCCAATCCCCGCCTGCAGGAACTTCGGGCCGATGCGGTCGTCCAGGCCCATTCCTCGCGCGACCTCGACCACGTCCGCGCCCGTCTCCTCGCACACGTTCGCGATCTCGTTGATGAACGAGATCTTCGTCGCCAGGAACGCGTTCGAGGCCAGCTTCACCATCTCCGCGCTCGCCACGTCCGTGCGCACCAGCGGTGCCTGCAGCGGCGCGTAGAGATCCACGACCGCGTCGCCCGCCCAGCCGCCGGCGTCGCCCACGACCACGCGGTCGGGGTGCATGAAGTCCGCCACCGCGGAGCCCTCCTTCAGGAACTCGGGACAGGACACGTAGCCAAGGTCGCCCTTGCCCTGCTCGCCGAACACGCGCTGCAGCGACGCGCCTGTGCCGCACGGCACGGTGGACTTCATCACGAGCGCGTGGCGATCGGAGGCGGGGATCGCCTCAGCGACCGCGTGCACCGCCGACAGGTCCGCATCGCCGGAGTACGTCGGCGGGGTTCCCACCGCCACGAACAGCAGCCGAGCGTGCTCGAGCGCGTCCGCGATATCGGTCGAGAAGCGCAGCCGCTCGGAGTTGCGCGCGAGCAGTTCCTCCAGGCCGGGCTCGTAGATCGGCACCTCACCCGCGCGCAGGCGCTCGATCTTGGACGCGTCGATGTCGACGCAGTACACCTCGCTGCCGAGCTCCGCGAAGCCAGCCGCCGTCACCAGGCCCACGTAGCCTGTGCCGATCACGCCGATTGGCTCTCGTGCTCGAGTCATAACGCGGCGAAGGCTAGTCGGTGAGATCTGGTGACGCTCGGGTGCGAGCAGGCGCGGATCAGGCCTCGACGGCCAGGAACGCCTCGTAGCGACGCACGTCGCGCAGGCGGCGCGCCTTCTCCTCGCTGCCGTCCTCCGCGCGCTCCGCCGCCGCGCGCGCTTCGCTCAGCTTCGTCTCGAACGTCGCGCGGTCCAGCGCCTGCGGCGCGATCGCCTCCTCCACGAGCACGAGCGCACGGTTCTCAGCGAACTGCAGGTAGCCCTCAGCCTGCGCGAAGCGCACCACCTCCGTCTCGGAGCGGTACAGCCGCAGCTCCGTCGGCTCGAGCATCGCCAGCACCGGCTCGTGGCCCGCGAGGATGCCGATCGACCCCACGCTCGTGCGCGTGGAGATCATCTCAACCTCCTCCGAGAACACCTCGCCCTCGGGCGTCAGCACTTCCGCTGGGAATTTGGTGCGGGCCATGATTATTTCTTCGCGGCCTCGACTACGTCGTCGATCGTGCCCTTCAGGAAGAACGCGCTCTCGGGGATCTCGTCGTGCTTGCCTTCGATGATCTCCTCGAAGCCCCTGATCGTCTCCTTGATCGGCACGTACGCGCCGGGGGTGCCCGTGAACTGCTCCGCCACGAAGAACGGCTGCGAGAGGAAGCGCTCAATCTTGCGCGCGCGCTGCACCGTCAGCTTGTCCTCGTCGGAGAGCTCGTCGATGCCAAGGATCGCGATGATGTCCTGGAGTTCCTTGTAGCGCTGCAGGATCTCCTTGACGCGGTTGGCCACACGGAAGTGGTCCTCGCCGAGAATGTCCGCCTTGAGGATCGTCGAAGTCGAGTCCAGGGGGTCCACCGCCGGGTAGATGCCTTTTTCGGAGATCGCGCGCGACAGCGCGGTCGTCGCGTTGAGGTGCGCGAACACCGACGCCGGGGCCGGGTCGGTGTAGTCGTCCGCCGGCACGTAGATCGCCTGGATCGACGTCACCGAGCCGCGCTTGGTCGAGGTGATGCGCTCCTGCAACTGGCCCATCTCGGTCTCCAGCGTCGGCTGGTAGCCCACCTGCGAGGGCATCCGTCCCAGCAGCGCCGAGACCTCGGAGCCAGCCTGGACGAAGCGGAAGATGTTGTCCACGAACAGCAGCACGTCCTGGCCCTCGTCGCGGAAGTGTTCGGCCATCGTCAGGCCTGAGAGCGCCACGCGCATACGCGCTCCGGGCGGCTCGTTCATCTGCCCGAACACGAGCATCGTCTTGTCGAGCACGCCCGACTCCTTCATCTCCAGCCACAGGTCGTTGCCCTCGCGCGAGCGCTCGCCCACGCCGCAGAACGCCGACAGCCCGCCGTGCTCCTTGGCGAGGTTGTGGATCAGCTCCTGGATCAGCACCGTCTTGCCCACGCCCGCGCCGCCGAACAGCCCGACCTTGCCGCCCTTCGCGTACGGCGCCAGCAGGTCGATGACCTTGATGCCCGTCTCGAACATCTCCGTCGTCGGCGTCAGGTCCTCGACGCGCGGGGCCGGCTGGTGGATGCCGCGGCGTTCGACGTCCTTCGGCAGATCCTCGCCGAGGTCGATCGGCTCGCCGAGCAGGTTGAAGATGCGCCCCAGCGTCGCCTCGCCGACGGGGACCGTGATCGGGCCGCCCGTGTCGAGCACCTCAGCGCCGCGCGCCAGCCCGTCCGTCGTGTCCATCGCCACCGCGCGCACGCGGTCGTCGCCCAGGTGCTGCTGGACCTCGCACACGAGCACGCTCGAGCCATCCTCGCCGGAGGCGGCGGGACGGGCGACCGTGATCGCGTGGTTGATCTCGGGCAGGCGCTCGGGGAACACGGCCTCGATCACGACGCCCTGGATCTCCTCGATGCGCCCGACGTTGCGCTCAGTCGTGGCGGTGCTCGAGCCGGTCGGCTCTGTGGTGGTGGCGTCCATTGTCTTTCGATTCTCCTCTTTATCTATTCCAAGGTTGTGTGATGGGATCGCGCGTTCGGGGGAGACGGCTTAGCTGAGACCCTCCGCCCCTGCCACGACCTCCATGATCTCCTGCGTGATCTCGGCCTGGCGGGCGCGGTTCATCTGCAGCGTGTAGTCGGTGATCAGTTCGCCGGCGTTCTCCGACGCGCTGCGCATCGCGGTCATCTGCGCGCCGAAGAAGCCCGCCGTGGACTCGACCAGCGCGCGGTAGATCGAGATCTCGACGTAGTCCGGGACCAGGCGCTTGAGGATCTCCTCGGGGTCCGGCTCGTAGTCCACGAGCGCTTTCGGACCGCCCTGCTCGGACTCGCCGCCGTTCTCCTCCTCGCCGGCGATCGTGGCGTGGGAGATCGGCAGCAGCCGCTCGTGGGTGACCGTCTGCGTGAGCGGCGAGATGTAGGCGTTGTAGACCATCTCCACGCGATCCACGCGACCGTCGATGTACGCCTGGATGAGGTCGTCGGCGATCGTGCGCGCATCCGCGTATGAGGGTTTGTCGGCGAAGCCCGTGTAGCTGCCGCTCAGCTCGTGCCCGCGGAAGCTCAGCGAGGAGACGCCCCGCCGTCCGGTGGCGTACCACGCGCTCTGCAGCCCCTGCTCCGTCAGCTCGCCGTCGATGCGAATCCCCGCGCGGACGATCTGCGAGTTGAAGCCGCCCGCGAGGCCGCGGTCGCCGGTGACGAGCAGCAGCCCGATGTTGCTCTCGGTCTCGTGCGCGTTCAGCAGCGGCAGGCGCGACGCCTCCGCGCCGGCGGCCTGCGCCGCCTGGCGCGTCATCCGCCGCAGCGCGTCCGCGTATGGGCGCAGCGCCGCGATCCGCTGCTCGGCGCGACGCAGCCGCGCGGCGGCGACCATCTCCATCGCACGAGTGATCTTCTGGATGTTCTTCACCGATGCGATCTTGTTCTTGACGTCGCGCTGAGATGCCATGGCTGTATGCGGCAGGCGGCGCTAGGCCGCCGCTGCCTCCTCCTGCGCGGGCTCCTGCGCGGGACGGGACGGCGTCTTCGCGCTGGGCGCGTCGTCCTCCAGCGGCTGGCCCTCCTCGTCGAGGTCGTAGCCGAAGTCCTGCGCGAACGCCGCCACCGCGTCGCCCACGGCTTTCTGCGTCTCATCAGACCAGTCGCCGCCGGCGATCTTCTCGCGCACGTCGCCGTGCTGGGAGTGCATCCGTTCGGTCAGCGCGAGCAGGAACTCCGTCACGCGCTCGACTTTCAAGCGGTCCAGGTAGCCGTTCGTGGCGGCATAGATCTGCACCGTCTGGTCCTCCACCGGCAGCGGCGCGCGCTCGTGCTGGTTGAGCGTCGTCACCAGCCGCTCGCCGCGCGCGAGCGTGCGCTGCGTGTCCGCGTCGAGGTCCGAGCCGAACTGCGCGAAGGCCTCGAGGTCGCGGTATTGGGAGAGCTCGAGCTTGATCCGCCCGGCGACCTTCTTCATCGGCCCGATCTGCGCGTTTCCACCGACTCGCGAGACGGAGATGCCGACGTTGATCGCCGGCCGCACGCCGGAGTTGAACAGTTTCGACTCCAGGAAGATCTGCCCGTCGGTGATCGAGATCACGTTCGTGGGGATGTACGCCGAGACGTCGCCCGCCTGCGTCTCGATGATCGGCAGCGCCGTCAGCGAGCCGCCGCCGAGGTCGTCGTTGAGCTTGACCGCGCGCTCCAGCAGCCTCGAGTGCAGGTAGAACACGTCGCCAGGGTAGGCCTCGCGACCTGGCGGGCGGCGCAGCAACAGCGACATCTGGCGGTAGGCGTAAGCGTGCTTGGTGAGGTCGTCGTACACGCACAGCGCGTGCTTGCCGTTGTAGAGGAAGTGCTCGCCCATCGCGCAGCCCGCGTAGGGAGCCATGAACTTGATGGGAGCGGCCTCGTCGGCGGGCGCGGCGACGATGATCGTGTTGTCCAGCGCGCCGTGTTCGTCGAGCGTCTGCGCGAGCGCGACCACGGTCGACATGCGCTGTCCGATCGCCACGTACACGGACACGACGCCGGTGTCCTTGTTGTTGATGATCGTGTCGATCGCGATCGCGGTCTTCCCGGTCTGGCGGTCGCCGATGATCAGCTCTCGCTGGCCGCGGCCGATCGGGATCATCGCGTCGATCGCCTTCAGCCCGGTCTGCATCGGCTGCGTGACGGGCTGGCGCTGGACGACGCCGGGGGCCTTGAACTCGGCCGGGCGCGTCTGCTCGACGGCGATGTCGCCCTTGCCGTCGAGCGGGCGCCCGAGCGGGTCGACGATCCGTCCGAGCATCTGCTCACCGACGGGGATCTCCAGCAGCGAGCCGGTGCGCTTGACGGTGTCTCCCTCGGAGATGTGCTCCCAATCGCCGAACAGCACCGCGCCGACGTTGTCGGACTCGAGGTTCAGCGCCAGGCCGGTTACGCCGTGCGGGAACTCGAGCATCTCGAAGGACATGCAGTTCTCCAGGCCGTGCAGGCGCGCGATGCCGTCCGCCACGGACAGCACCGTGCCGACCTCGGTCAGCTCGGCGCGGCCGCCGTCGAGCCCCTCGATGCGGCTCTTGAGGATGCTCGTGATCTCGTCAGGGTTGATCTGCATGGCTAGAAAGCTCCTTGGGCAACGTGCCTGCGCAGCTGCTCCAGTCGGTTGCGAATAGAGGAATCGAGAATCGAGTTGCCGACCCTGACCACGATGCCACCGAGAATGTCGGGGTCCACGCGCGCGGTCAGCGTGACCTTGCGTCCGGCGCGCTCGCCGATCGTCTTGCCCAGGCTCTCGGTCGTCGCCTGGTCCAGCTCGATTGCGCTGGTGATCTCCACCGGCAAAGTCTTGTTCTCCTCGTCCCACAGCCGCTTGAACTCCTGGCGGATGCGGAAGATCACCGGCATGCGGTGGTTTTCGATCAGCAGCGAAAGGAAGTTCAGCAGCGACTCCTCAGCCCCGTCGAGCAGCCCCGGCAATGCCTCGCGCTTCTCCGTGGTGGAGAAGTAGGGCGAGAAGAAGAACACCGCCAGCTCGCGGTTGTCGTTCAGCGCGTCGGCGAACTGGGCGAGTTGCTCGCGCAGCTCGTCCAGCTTGCCCCGCTCGCGAGCGACCTCGAACAGCGAGCGGGCGTATACCTGGGCTAGCTCCTCCATCAGTTGTTGGCGGGCGCGCCCTTGGAGAGTCCGGAGAAGTCGAGCTCGCCGAGCGCCTCCTCCACGAGGCGGCGTTGGTCGGCGTCGCCCAGAGTCTTGCGGGTGACCTTTTCGGTCGCCATGATCGTGAGGTCGGCGACCTCCTTGCGCAGATCATCGAGCGCCCGCTTGCTGGCGGCCTCGATGTCGCGCTCCGCCCGCTGCGCCGCCTCCGCGAGCAGCTCCTGCCCGCGCTCCTTGGACTCGTGCTCGTGCGTCTCCGCCGCCTGGCGCGCGCGCTGGACGATCTCATCCGACTGCGCGCGTGCCTCCTTCAGCCGCTCGCGGTATTCGGTCAGGATCTGCTCGGCCTCGGTGCGGGTGCGCTCGGCCGTGTCGATCGATTCTTCGATCGCCTTCTGGCGACGCCCCAGCGCCTCGCTGATACGCGGAAACGCGAGCTTGGAGAGCAGGAACATGGTCGCGCCGAACACGAGCAGCGTCCACACCATCAGCCCGATGCCGGGTTCGATCAGGAAGCCGCCGCTGGAGGCGATCACGGACACGCCCGATGCGATTGGTTGTGCGAGCGAGCCGAGCATGGCCTCAGACGATGAACGCGGCGAGCAGGCCGGCCACGAGCCCGTAGAAGAAGCATGCCTCGGTCAGCGCGAAGCCCAGCCACTGCAGCTGCGTGATCTCGTCGCGCATCTCCGGCTGACGGGTGATCGCCTCGATCGCCTTGCCGAAGATCATGCCGATACCGACTCCAGCGCCCACGGCGCCGAGGCCTCCGCCGACACCGAGACCGATCGACTTGCCTGCCTTGGCGGTTTCTTCGGTTACTGCCGCCAGAAGGGTGATGAAAGCAATATGCACGGCGATAGGCTCCTTTTAGTGATCTTCGGCGACCGCGCCGCCGAGGTAGATAGCTGTGAGAGTGGCAAAGATGAACGCCTGCAGAGCGGCGACCAGGACGACCTCGAAGGCGAACAGCCCGATCCCGAGAGGGACCGTCGCCCAAGCCAGTGCGGAGAGCCCGAGGATCACGGCCAGCCCGCCCGCCATGAACAGGATGATCAGGTGCCCGGCGAGGATGTTCGCGAACAGACGAATCGACAGCGACATCAGCCGCATGAAGTTCGACAAGAGCTCCAGGCCGAAGATGAACACGGCCATGCCCCCCGTGACGCCGCCCGGCACAAGCCCTTTCAGGTAGCCGATCGGGCCCTTCGCACGCACGCCTTCGAACGTGTAGGAGACGAACACCAGCAACGCCAGCACCAGCGGGATCGAGAGGTTCGCGGTCGCCGCGTACAGCGAGAAGGACGGAATCTGCAGCCCGAGCACGTCGATCTTGTGCTCCGTGTTCGTCGGCAATGGGATGTAGCCGACGAGGTTGGAGAACATGATGAACAGGAACAGCGTGCCGATGAACGGGAACCAGCGCTTGGCCATCTTCTCGTCGAGGTTCCCGCCGGAGATGTTGTCGTGCATCAGCTGGTAGAGCGCCTCGACGGCGGTCTGCACCTTGTTCGGGCGAGCCTGCATGCGCGCGGCGATGTAGATCATGGTCACGCACGTCGCGATCGCCGCGAGGAACAGGTAGAGCACGGCCTTGTTGATCGAGAAGATCCCAAGGTGCACCCAGTTGTCGAGCTTGAACTCGTTCTGCGGCTGGAACTCGGTGTTGCGCCCGCCGCTGCCGAAGATCACGAACAGCACGACGATGCCGCCGATCCACACGCCGGCCAGCGTCAGCAGGAGCTGCTTTTTGCTCATTCCGCCGGGCTTTGTCTGCTCGGCGGCGCTCATGAGGTGCTCGGCCTCCCCCGCGGATGGGCGCTGCCCTGCAGTGGACCCTCGCGCGTGACGAACGACATCAGGAAGTACACCGTGAACGCGCCCAGCACCAGCGCGGCGGCCATGATCCCGTCGTCCTTGCCGCCCGCGTAGCGAGCGAGCACGAGCGCCAGCGCGACCAGCCAGATGCGTCCCATCATCGCGGCCACGTGCAGCCCAGCTTTGACCTTCGCGTCGCCCGCACGCCGGGCCTGCGCGTGCGCGACAGCCGTAGCGGCCCGCGTCAGGATCCAGGCGGCCGCTCCGACCAGATAGCCGAGCGCGGGCAGGTCCGCGGCCGGCACGAACGGGGCCGTCGCGAGCACCAGGCACACGTCGAGGTAGCGGAGGAAGAGCACGTCAGCTTGGCGATCCGGGGGGCGTTCCGCGTCCGGTCGTCCAGGTGCTGCGACGACGACGGCGACGAGGCTGGGCGCCGGGAACGCAGGCGCGCCTGTTGCCACGACACTTGTGCAGTGCGAGCGAGCGGCCCCGCGCCAACGACGCCAGCGACGCACCGGGCCTGCGCAACCCGCGGTGAACGGACCTGCGGCTCACGGCAGAGCCGCGGCGAGCGCCCAGTTCGGAGCGGCTACCCGTCTCGGCGGGGTCGGAGGAGCCTCCCTGGCCGGAGCCGGGCAGGCGCGCGATATCCTCGTTGGCATCGAAGTCTGACATGTGCGTAGGGCCACCCTACAGACGAGAAACCCCCCGCGCTGTATCGCTGCGAGGCCGTCGAACTGTCTCTCAACAATCTGTGGCGGCAGCGCCAGTCTAGCCGATCTCAGACTTCGTAACAAGTTTGTGACATGCGGCACGGGGATTATCCCCTTGACACAGGGTCGGGTTCTAGCTAGTCCTTCTTAGTGGACTTTTTGGGCTCTGATTTCCGGCTATTCTTGGCCTCTAGCGTGACTGCTTCGCGCGCTGCTTTGGGGAACAGGTGCTTGACGGCCTTCTCGGTCGTCAACTCGTGCGCCTTGGGTTTCGAGTTGGGCATGTCCTGATGGAGGATACGACGCTCGTAAGCCTGATCGAGGACTTCGGCAGCGAGGAGAAGTGCCGCGCCTACCTTGAGGAGCTGCGCTGGCCTGACGGCCCTGAATGCCCGCGCTGCGAGGAACCCACGACCATCTCCCGCATCGCGTCGCGCAACCAGTTCGAGTGCGACAAGTGCCGCTACCAGTTCAGCGTCACGGCCGGGACCTTGTTCCACGACTCCCACCTGCCGCTGTGGAAGTGGTTCCTCGCGGTCTATCTGATCGCGGAGTCCAAGAAGGGCATCTCGGCGAAGCAGCTTCAACGCATGCTGGGCGTGAGCTACAAGACGGCGTGGTACT
>DASUPL010000058.1:0-10943 GCA_036281155.1 Solirubrobacteraceae bacterium
AGCAGGCGCGCGAGCGCGACGCGTCGACGCTCGCCCCCCGACAGGCCCGCCACGGGCGTGTCGATCCCGTGCGCGAACAGCGCTAGCTCCACGCCGCCCATCAGCCCGTCGAGCACGTCGCGAAACGCGCTGTCTCCAGCCCACTCGTGATCGGCGCGCTTGCCCACGAGGATCTCGCGGATCGTGCGCCGCTCGTCGAGGTCGTCGCGCTGTCCGAGCAGCGCCGCGTCGACGTCGCCGGCGCGCGTGAGCGCTCCCGCGTCGGGCGACTCGATGCCGGCGATGAGCGCGAGCAGCGTCGACTTGCCGCCGCCGTTCTGCCCGACCACGCCGATGCGCTCCCCCGCGGCGACGCCGAGCGTGATCTCGCGCAGCACCGAGCGGCTGCCGTAGCCCTTGTCGACTGACTTGAGGTTCACGAGGTTGCGCACGAGCAGAGACATCCTTCCAGGCACGCAATCGCAGCCCGTGGGGGCGCGTCTAGCATGGGCTCATGCACGCGCAGCGGCTGACCGCGCAGATGCTCGCGGGGCCGCCGGGTCGCGATCCGCTGGAGGTGACCCGCCGGCTGCTGGCCGTGCAGGGCCAGGACCCGCGTGGGGCGCGACTCGCGATCCGCGCCAGGACCACGGACATGTTGGCTGCGGACGTAGATCGTGCCCTGAGCGAGGATCGCTCGCTGTTGATCACGTGGGTCAACCGCGGCACGCTGCACCTGCTCGCGAGCGAGGACTACCCGTGGCTGCACGCGCTGACCGCGCCGCCGTTGCTCACGGGCAACGCGCGACGCCTGGCGCAGGAGGATGTCACGCCGGCTGCGGCCGAGCGCGGTGTCGCGGCGATCGAGCGGGCGCTCGTGGAGGAGGGTCCGTTGAGCCGGCTGCAGTTGCGCGAGCGGATCGCGGCCGCGGGCGTGCGCACGGAGGGGCAGGCGCTGGTTCACCTGCTGATGCTCGCATCCCTGCGCGGACTGGTCGTGCGGGGGCCGATGATCGGCAAGCAGCACGCGTACGCGCTCGTGCGCGACTGGCTGGGCGAGCCGGCGCCGGTCGATCGTGAGCGCGCGCTGGCGGAGCTCGCCCGCAGGTACCTGAGTGGTCACGGGCCGGCCGACGCGCGCGACCTGGCGAGGTGGGTGGGCCTTCCGCTGCGCGACGCGCGCGCGGGCCTGGCCGCGATCGCGTCGGAGTTGCACGAGCGCGACGACGGACTGGTCGAGCTCAGCGCTGTGCACGCACCCGCCGCGCCGCTGCCGTCTCCCCGTCTGCTCGGTCCCTACGAGCCGGTGTTGCTCGGTTGGCGCTCGCGCGCCGCGCTGCTGGGCGCGCACGAGCAGCGGCTCGTCACCGACAATGGCATCTTCCGTCCGTTCGCGATGGTGAAAGGGCGCGCCGTGGCGGTGTGGAAGCTCTCCGCGGGTGAGGTCGTGCTGGAGCCGTTCGCGCGACTCACGCGCACGGAGGAGACCGCGTTGCGCTCGGACGCCGTCGACGTGGTTCGCTACCTGGGTCTCTAACTGGGGGGCGCCACCCGCAGCAGCGCTGGGCCGGTGGGACTCGCGCTGCCCCCGAGCGGCTCCGCCGTGACCATCACCTCTCGTACGCCGCGCAGGCTTCCCGGGATGTCTACCGTGGCGCTGCCCGCACTCGTGACCGTGAACAGCGCGTCTGTCGGCTGTGGCGGGCGGCCGGTTCGACCCAGCCACACCTGATAGACCTCGCCGATCGGTGGCTGGGGCATCCCGGATAGCTTCAGCTCGCCGCGATGGCCGATTCGCCGCAGCGATGCCACCGGGGCTCGCGCGCTCGGGCTGGCCTGTGGGCGCGCCCGCTCGCCGCGACCGGATGAGCCGAGAAGGAGAGCCAGCGTGCCGCTGAGCAGGAGCGCCGCGCAAGCGATTGCTCCGGTGATCGAGAACGTGTGTCGCCCCCGCCTACCCAATCTGGTCCGCTTGCTGTCGCGGCCGACCGTTGCCAGCACACGCCGGCGCAGTGCTCCGGGCGCTACGGGTGGCTCGGTGGCCGTGTAGGACGTTCTGCGCAGTCCTCGTGTAAAGCCAAGCATCGAGTTCACTACGCACGGCATCGATGTGTGGATCAACCTCTCTGCTCAGGCGTGTCAAGGCGAGGCATTTCTGCGATGTCGTGATCCGCGTTCGTGGTAGCCGCGTAGTCAAGGAAGCAACGGCTGAACCCAGGAGAAAACTCCGCAGTCGATTTGACAACCCCCACATGGGAGAAACAATGACCTACACGATCAATCTGGACGAGGTCGACGTCGACGGCGCGGTCCGCGAAGCAGCCGACGAGGTATCGGGTGACACACGTCTGAGCTTCCTCAAGAAGGCCGGAGTTGCGGGTGGTGCTGCCATGAGCGGCGGTGCGCTCCTTTCGGTGCTCGCGCCGAGCGCGCTCGCGGCGGACCACGGCCGTCCGCCCGCGAAATTCGGTAGAGGTGACATCGGGATTCTCAACTACGCCCTCACGCTCGAGTATCTCGAGGCGGCTTTCTACAACGGCGCGACGGCGGCGAACCTGCCGTTGAGCGCACAGGCCAGCGCGTTCCTGAAGGTGGTCACCGCCGATGAGAACGCACATGTGAAGTTTCTCAAGCGAGCGCTTGGGAAAAAAGCCGCGGCGGAACCGAAGTTCGACTTCAAAGGCTCGAACACGAACGCGGAAATGTTCATGAAGACCGCGCAGGTGTTGGAGAACACGGGCGTGCACGCGTACTTGGGACAGGCGACCAACATCAAGTCGGTGCCCTATGCGAAGGCCGCGCTGTCGATCCTCACGATCGAGGCTCGTCACGCGAGCGTGATCGGCCTGCTGAACGACCCGTCGGGTAAGGAAATCGCGCCCAACGGACCGTTCGACACGCCGCTGACGGCATCGAAGGTCCTCGCTGCGGTGAAGGCCACCGGCTTCATCGTCTGAGCCACGCGCGCAAGACCTAGCCGGAACGCGTACGGAGGGGTCGTGGGTGATCCGCCCGCGGCCTCTCCGCGTAGTACCAACCAGCAGCCGATCGCTCGCCAGCTGGTGGAGCGTGGCAATCGATCTCAGGAGGTAACACCCATCATGGGTCTCGACAATCCAATCCACATCGCATTTCTGCTGATCCTGCTGCTGCTCGTGTTTGGCGCCAAGCGCCTCCCCGAGATGGGCAGATCGCTCGGCACGGGCATGCGTGGCTTCAAGGACTCACTCAGCGGCGAGAGCGAGCCCGCTTCGCTGGCGGTCCATCAGCAGGACCCCGCGGCTGCCACCGTGACGTCTGACGCCCACACGGCGAGCTGAGCAGCGGGTAGATCATGGCGGTCGCCGTGGGCAGCATCGGGCACGAGGATCGACTCAGTCTGGTCGACCATCTGCAGGAGCTGCGCGGGCGTCTGATCGTCTCCCTGGCGGCGGTCGCGGTGGCGTTCGGACTGTGCGTATGGCAGAACCACGCGCTGCTGAACGTGATCAACAAGCCGCTCTCGCACGAGACCCAGAAACAGGTCAAGGCGGGGAGCGGCCCCCTCGGCGCCACGTACACCGTTCAACAGAGCGCACGCGCGGTCGCCACCCAGCTACAGGCTGTCGTGGGTGCGCTGCAGCGCCCCGGCAGCGGCGTCTCCCCGGCGACGCGCGCGTCGCTCGCGCCGGTCGCGCCGCGTCTGCACAGAGCGATCGCGAGCCTGTCCGCTGCGCCCCAGGGCAACAAGCCCGTGACACTCGGGATCGGTGAGCCGTTCACCACGACGATCGGCATCGCGCTCATCTTCGCCCTGATCCTGGCGCTCCCGGTCGTGCTCTATGAGCTCTACGGCTTCCTGCTGCCCGCTTTCAGTCCGGAGCAGCGCAGCGTCACCACCCCGCTGATGCTCGCGATCCCGTTCCTGTTCGTCGCGGGTGTCCTGTTCGGCTACTTCGTGGTGCTCCCCGCGGCCGTACGGTTCTTCCAGAACTTCAACAGCGAACAATTCAACGTGCTCGTGCAGGCCAATCAGTACTACCACTTCGCCGCCGTCACGCTGCTGGCGATGGGGCTCGTATTCCAGGTCCCTGTTGGGATTCTCGCGGCGACGCGGGCGGGAGTCGTCACCACGCGCCAATTGCGTCACAACCGCCGTTACGCGCTTCTCGCGTGCGGCGCCGTCGCGGCGTTCCTGCCCGGCGATGTGGTCACGCTCATCCTCGAGACAGTTCCGTTGTATCTCCTATTCGAGCTGAGTGTTCTGATCGCCAGGATCATCGAGCACCGCGACACTCGTCGGATGGCTGCAGATGCACTCCGATGATCGCGATGATCGGCTGCGCTGGCAGGGGCATGATCCGCGCGCGTGGATGAATGATCCAAACGCGGGTAGCTGCCGTAACCATGACAGGAATGTTCAAGCCATTGCGCCCAGCTGGTGGTGGAGGGGATTCGCTCGAGCCGCTGCGCATGCTCGCGGACGAGGAGCTCATGCAGCTCGTGTACCAGAGCCGCGCGGACGCGTTCGAGGTGATCTATGACCGGCATGCCGACGCGGCGTTCTCGCTCGCCTTGCGCATGTGCAGCCAGCGGGCGCTGGCCGAGGACGTCGTGCAGGAAGCGTTCCTGTCGCTGTGGCGCAGCCAGGCTCACTATGACCGCGGGCGCGGGAGCGTCCGCACATGGCTGCTGGGCATCGTGCACAACCGCGCGATCGATTCCCTACGTCGGCGTGCCGTGCGCGACCGCGGGATCGTCGACGACGAGGGCCTGGAGGAGCGGATCGCATCGCCACAGCGCACCGATCAGGAGTTCGCGCGCCGCGAGGAGGCCCGTCAGGTGCGCGACGCGCTCGAGCAGTTGCCCGGAGAGCAGAGCAGGGTTATCGAGCTCGCGTACTTCGGGGGCCTGACGCACGTGCAGATCGCCTCGATGCTCGACCAGCCGGTGGGGACCGTCAAGGGGCGCATGCGTCTCGGTCTCTCCAAGATGCGCATCACGCTCGTGGACCCCGCGGAGGCGCGATGAGCACCGACGAGGTCGACATCGACACGGATGGCTGTGGCGTGGACGCCGCTCCCTACGTGCTCGGCGCGCTCAGCGAGGCGGAGGTCGCTGCGTTCTGCATGCACCTGACCACGTGCGCGGTCTGTCGCGAGGAAGTGGCCGTGATGGGAGCGGTCGTCGCGACGCTTCCGGCCGTCGCCCCGCAGGTGAGCGCGCCCGTCGATCTGAAGCGGAGAGTGATGGGCACCGTCCAGCGGGAGGCCAGCCTCCACGCTACGCCCGCGCTGGGCGCGTCAGCCACGTCGGCTGCGCATCCGCGCGCAAGGGCCTGGCTTGGATGGCGCCCCGCGCTCGCGGGAGCGAGTCTCGTGGCCGCCGCCGCGGCGCTCGTCGCGATCGCGATCGCCTCAGGCAGGAGCGGCAGCTCGGTACGCACGATTCGCGCCGAAGTGCTCGCTCCGCGGGCGAGCGCCACGGTGCGGGTGAGCGACGGTCACGCGGTGCTGAACATCGCCGGCATGCCACAGACGACGCCGGACCGCGTGTATGAGGTGTGGATCCTGCGCACGAGGGCGCCGCAGCCGACCGACGCGCTGTTCACCGTCAGCCGTGCCGGCAACGCCACCGTGGGCGTGCCCGGGGCGCTCGACGGCGTGAAGGAGATCCTCGTCACCTCCGAGCCGCGCGGCGGCAGTCCCGCCCCCACGCGCACGCCGGTGATCGTCGCGCACGTGAGCTAGCCACGGACGCTCGAGCAGGACGGCGCGATCTAGCCCGAGTCCCGCGGTGGGTAAGCCCGTCGATCAGTGCGGCTATGCGCTCGTGGGGGCGATGGCGGTCACGAGCAGGTCCCCATCGCCCACGCGCACCGTGTCGCCGACAGCGAGCTGGCGCCCACGCCTGGTCTCGCGCTCGCCGTTGACCCACAAGGGCTCGCTCGCGAGCAGCGCCTTGGCCTCGCTGCCGCTGTCGATCAGCCCGGCGAGCTTGAGCAGCTGACCGAGCCGAATCCTCTCCTCCTTGATAGGGATCTCGCGAGCCATCGGAGCAATCTAGCGCTCGGACGAAGCTGGCAGCTCGGAATGCGCTACGCTCGCGTTCAGCTATGGGCGAGCGCACCGAGTACACGCCGGGAACGTTCAGCTGGAGCGACCTGAGCTCCCCCGACCAAAACGCCTCGAAGGCGTTCTACACCGCCCTCTTCGGCTGGAGCGCAGTCGACATGCCGGTGGACGAGGACACGGTCTACTCGATGATGCAGCTCGACGGCAAGGACGTCGCCGCGATCTCCCCCCAGCCACAGCAGCAGCGCGACATGGGCATGCCGCCCGTGTGGAACTCCTACGTGACAGTCGGCAGCGCCGACGCGATCGTCGAGCGCGTCAAGGAGCTCGGCGGCAACGCGCACGCGCCCGCGTTCGACGTGATGGAGGCCGGTCGCATGGCGGTGCTCCAGGACCCCCAGGGCGCGTTCTTCCTCGTGTGGGAGCCGCGCGCGCACATCGGCGCCGGGCTCGTCAACGCCCCGGGCGCGCTCGTGTGGAACGAGCTGCAGTCCCCCGACCTCGACGGCTCCGCCTCCTTCTACGGCGACCTGTTCGGTTGGGAGGTCGCGCAGTTCGAGGGCATGCCGGAGCGCTATCTGGCGATCAAGAACGCGGGCGCGAACAACGGCGGCATGCGCGAGGTGATGCCCGGCATGCCGCCCAACTGGCTCGTGTACTTCGGCACCGAGGACATCGACACGGCGCTCGCCAAGGTCGAGGAGCTCGGCGGCTCCAAGCTGATCGGGCCGATCGACATCCAGATCGCCAAACTCGCCCTCGTGCAGGACCCGCAGGGCGCGGTGTTCGCGCTCTACGCGGGCGAGCTCGAGCCCTAGCCTCGCTCACTCGGTCAACGCACGCTCGAGCGCCTCGTCGAAGGACAGCGGCGCGATGGCAAACGCCTTCGCGGCCGAAGGATCGGTGACGATCGTCTCGGTGGTCAGCCCCTCGACCAGCGGACGCGCGACGTTGACGTCGACGGGTGTGACCAGGCCCAGCCACAGGGCGGACAGCCATGGAGTGATGAACGGGACGGGCAGCTTGGGTCGGACGCGCACCCCCATGGCAATCGCCATGCGATCGAGCATCTCCCCGTAGGAGAGAATGTCCGGCCCGCCGATCTGAACCTCACGCCCCAGCGACTCGGGCACCTCGGGAGCGCGCCTGAGGTACTCCACCACGTCATCGATGGCGATCGGCTGCGTCGCGATCTTCAGCCAGCTCGGCGCGATCATCACGGGCAGCCGTTTGACGAGGTAGAGCAGCGTGCGGTAGGACTCGCTGTGGGCGCCCACCACCATCGCCGCCCGGAAGTAGGTCAGCGGCGGACCCTCCTCGGCCAACGCCACAGCGGTCCGGTGGCGGCTCTGCAGATGCTTGGACACGGTCTCCTCGCCGAGGCCGCCGAGATACACGATCCGCTTGACGCCTTCGCGCTTTGCCATCCGCGCGAAGTTGACCGCACCCTCGCGCTCACGCTCCTCGAACCCAGCGCCTCCGGCCATGGCGTGCACGAGGAAGTACGCCACGTCGATCCCCTCGCCCATGCCCTCGAGACTGGCGGCGTCAGTCACGTCTCCACGGCGGATCTCGCAATGCTCAGAGGGCTGCAGGTGCTGCGCGCGGGCGGGGTCGCGCACGAGGCAGCGCACCTTCACACCAGCAGCCAGCAGCGAGTCGGTCAGCGTGGCGCCGATGAACCCTGTCGCTCCTGTGACGAGCGCGTTCTCTGCGATGAGACGAGGTTAGCCGCAGCTGACGCGCATGCCGGTCACGTACGTGACACGCCGCTGCTGCCGTTGCGCCGGTCGGCCATGTCGGGCCTGGTGCTCGTCGTCATCACCTGCGCCGCGCTGCCGCCCATCACGCGGCGCACGAGTCCCGGCGCGAGCACTCGCAGCGCGGCCGCGAGCCAGTAGGGCTTTGGCACGTAGCGCTCCGCCTTGCGCCCGATGCCCGCCTCGTAGATCGCCTCGGCGCCTTTCTCGGGCGTGGACACCACCCAGCGCGTCCACGGCTTGGACGTGAGCTCCGACTGCGGGAAGCCCTCGGTGGAGATGAAGCCCGGCAGGACCAAACCCACGTGTACGCCATTCGGGCGCTCTTCCGCCCACAGCGCGTCCGACCAGCCCGCGAGCGCGAACTTCGACGCGCTGTACGCGCCAGAGCCAGCCCGCGCGACGCGTCCCGAGGTCGAGGACACGTTCACGATCGCGCTCGGCGCGCTCGCGCGCAGCAGCGGCAACAGCGCCTCCGTCAGGCGCACCTGTGCGTCGAAGTTGATCGCCATCGTCTTGCGCACGTTCTCATAGCCGCCGTCCGCGAACGTCGAGCGCCACGCGGCGCCGGCGTTGTTCACAAGCAGATCGAGCCGCCCGTGGCGCTCGCCGACGTGCTCGAGGATGCGCTCCGGTGCGTCCTCGTCGAGCAGATCGACCGCTACGAAGCTCACGCGCTCCTCGCCCAGCGATGCCGCGAGCGCGCGCAGGCGCTCCTCGCGGCGCGCGACGAGCACGAGCGAGGCGCCGGGCTCGCGGGCGAGACGCTTGGCGGTGGCTTCGCCGATCCCGCTCGAGGCGCCGGTGATGAGCATGACGGTGGACATGGCCGTTAGCCTGTCAGATCCGCGAACGCCATGAGCCCGCACCAAGCCAGCGACCCCCACGGCGTCGCCTCCACCGATCCCCGATCGGAGACCGCGCCGCCGCGGACGGCGCGCAAGCGCGAGGCGCTCGATCTGTTCAGCGGGCTGCCGCGGCGATACGACGCGCTTTCGGCCGCGTTCAGCTTCTGGCAGGACCCGCGCTGGCGGCGCGCGCTCGTGGACGCGCTCGCGCCGCGCTCCGGCCAGCGCGTCCTCGACGTGGCGACCGGCACGGGCATGGTCGCCGCGGAGCTGCGCTCGCGCTGCGACTGCGCCGTCGTCGGTATCGACCAGAGCGCTGACATGCTCGCCGGCGCCCGCGCACGCTTCGCGGACGATCCGCGCGTGGAGCTGCACGAAGGCGAAGCCGAGGCGCTGCCGTTCGCCGACGCGAGCTTCGACGCGCTCACCGTCACATACCTGCTGCGCTACGTCGAGGACCCGCGCACGACCGTCGCGGAGCTGGCGCGCGTGCTGCGCCCGGGTGCGCGCATCGCCTCGCTCGAGTTCGGCGTGCCGCCGTTCGCGCCCGCCCGCGCCGCTTGGCGCCTATACACCGCGGTCGGGTTGCCCACGCTCGGGCGGCTCGTCTCGCGCGAGTGGATGCAGGTGGGCCGCTTCCTCGGGCCGAGCATCCGCGGCTTCTATGCCGAGCATCCGCTCGAGCGGATCGTCGGCTACTGGCAGGACGCGGGCCTGGAGGACGTGCGCGTGCGCAGGATGAGCCTGGGCGGCGGCGTGGTGATGAGCGCGAGCAAGCGCGGCGATGCGCGCGGGGCCTGAGCGACCGGCGTTCTACGCGCTCGGGCGGGGGAGCGCGGGCGAGCTGCTGACGCTGCTGCACCCGCCCTACACCGCGTGGCACCTCAGCTACTTCGCGCTCGGCGCGGCCGTCGCGCCGAAGCTGCACGTCGATCGTCTGCTGTGGGGGTTGGCCGCGTTCGCGCTAGCTGTCGGCGTGGCGGCGCACGCGCTCGACGAGCTCCACGACCGTCCGTTGCGCACGGGCCTCTCCGACCGCACGCTGTTGGTGCTCGCGACCGTGAGCCTGCTCGGGGCGGTGGGCATCGGCGTGGGCGGCGTGCTCACGGTGTCCGTTTGGCTCGCGCCGCTGGTGGTCGCAGGCGGTGCGTTCCTGCCGGCGTACAACCTCGAGCTGGCGGGCGGACGTTTCCACAGCGACCTGTGGTTCGCGCTCGGTTGGGGAGCTTTCCCGGCGTTCACCGGCTACTTCGTCAACACGCAGCAGATCGCGCTGCCGGGACTGCTGATCGCGGCGGGGTGCATGGCGATGAGCGTCGCGCAGCGGCGGCTGAGCTCACCCGCGCGCGAGCTGCGCAGGCGCACGCTGCGCGTGGAGGGCGTTCGCACGCGCAGCGACGGCAGCAGCGAGCAGCTGTCTCTGACTGGGCTGCTGGCGCCGCTGGACGGTGCGCTCGCTGCGCTCTCGCTGGCGATCGTGGTGACGGCCTGCGCGTTGCTTGCCGCGCGCCTCTGACATCCACGCGACGCCGACCCTTCGGCCGGCGACGGTCATTCATCCAGAAGGCGTGCCCCCGCGCTGGGGCGGACCTCGCGTGCTTCGGCCGGCCACCGCACGCCGGGCGCGAACAGAGCCAGGACGCTGCCGCCGAAGCCCCCGCCGACGACGCGCGCGCCGGCTGCGCCCACACGCATCAGACGATCGACGGTGGCGTCGACCGCGGGCGTGGAGGCCTCGTACAGGTCGCGCAGGCTCGCGTGGGAGGCGGTGAGCAGCTGGCCGACCGCGGGCAGATCATTGGCCTGCAGGGCGAAGACCGCGTCGCGTACGCGACGGTTTTCCCCGATCACGTGGGCCGCGCGGCGATCGAGCGGCGGCGGCAGTCGCGCGAGCTGCTCGGCGCCGGCGTCGCGCAGCGAGTCCACCCCGAGCAGCTCGCACGCACGCGTGCACTCGGCGCGTCGTTCGTTGTAGCCGGAGCTCGCGTGGGCATGACGCTCCCCTGAGTCGAGCACCACCAGATGCCAGTCTTCGAGCACGAGCGGCACCGGTTCGACGTGTAGCGTGCGGAAGTCGATCAGCATCCCGCCGTGGGGTGTGCCGTGGAGACACGCAAGCTGGTCGAGCAGGCCGGTTCGAGCGCCGACCCAGTCGTTCTCCACGCGCGCGCACAGCTCAGCCACCGCCAGCCGGTCCATCCCACCGAGTCCGCCGTTGCGGTCAGCCGTATCGCTCCCCGCGCGACCGAGCTCGCTCAACGCGAGGCAGAGAGCGACCTCGAGCGCCGCGGATGAGGACAGCC
>DASUPL010000059.1:0-10774 GCA_036281155.1 Solirubrobacteraceae bacterium
TCGAGCCATCGCTCGAGCTCCCCGCGGCGATCCTCGGCGTGCTCAAGGCGGGCGCCGGGTATCTGCCGCTCGACCCCGAGCATCCGCGTGAGCGCCTCGACTTCGTGCTCGCCGACGCGGGCGCCAGCGTGATCGTCACCAATCGCCAGCTGCTCGAGCGCCTCGGCGACATCGACGCGACGGCGGTCTGCCTCGACGGCGACGCCGCCGAGATCGAAGCGCTGAGCGCCGCGAACCCAGTCACGGCGGTCCAGCCGGAGAGCCTGGCGTACGTGATCTACACGTCCGGCTCGACCGGCCGGCCGAAGGGGGTGCAGGTCGAGCACCGCCAGGTGGCCCGGCTGTTCAGCGCCACCGAGGAGTGGTTCGGCTTCGGTCCCAAGGACGTGTGGATGCTGCTGCATTCCTACGCGTTCGACTTCAGCGTGTGGGAGCTGTGGGGCGCGCTCGCGCACGGCGGGCAGCTCGTGATCTCGCCGGTGTGGACGACGCGCTCGCCGCAGGCGCTGGCGGCGCTCGTGGCTGAGCGCGGCGTGACCGTGCTGAATGCCACCCCGAGCCTGTTCACCGCCGTGCAGGACGATCTTCTGCGACACGCACGCGAGTTGGCGCTGCGGTTCGTCGTCTTCGGCGGAGAGGCCCTACGCCCGCCCGCGCTGCGTCCGTGGTTCGAGCACCACGGCGAGGATGGTCCGACGCTGGTGAACATGTACGGGATCACCGAGACGACGGTGCACGTCACCTACCGCCCGCTCAGCGCGGCCGACTGCGAGCGCGAGACGAGCCCCGTCGGCGTGCCGATCCCCGACCTGAGCGTTTACGTGCTCGACGCCAAGGGAGTACCGGTGCCAGGCGGCGTCGCGGGCGAGCTGTACGTGGGCGGGGCGGGCGTCGCCAGGGGCTATCTGAACCGGGCGGAGCTGACCGCCGAGCGGTTCGTCGAGAACCCGTTCGGGCCGGGACGGCTGTATCGAACCGGGGATGTCGCGGCACGGCTACCCGACGGCCAGCTCGAGTTCCGGGGCAGGGCCGACGACCAGGTGAAGATCCGCGGCTTCCGGATCGAGCTCGGCGAGATCGAGGGCGTCATCCGCGAGCACTCGCGGGTGAGCGACTGCGCGGTGGTCGCGGTCGAGGTGGCGCCGGGGGACAAGCGCCTGGTGGCTTACGCGGTCGCCGACGGGGCGCACGCCGACGCGGCCGTAGGCGCCGAGCTGCGCGAAGCACTGCTCGCGCATCTGCAACAGCGGTTGCCCAGCTACATGGTCCCCGCGGCGGTGATGGCGCTCGAGCGGATCCCGCTGACGCGCAACGGCAAGATCGACCGCCGCGCGCTTCCGCCGCCGAGCTGGGAGACGCAGGACTCCGCCGACTCGCTCGAGCCCGAGACGCCGACCGAGAGGGCCGTCGCGGAGGTGTGGCAAACCGTCCTCGCGATCGAGCGCGTGGGGGCGCAGGACAACTTCTTCAACCTCGGCGGGCACTCGCTGCTCGCCGCGCGCGTGGTCACGCAGGTGCGCAAGCGCTGCGAGGTCGACATCTCGGTCAGGGCGCTGTTCGAGCAGCCCACGCTGAGGGAGTTCGCGGCCGTGGTCGACGCCGCGCGCGGAGAGGGCGCCGCGGCGAATGGCTCGCTCGCCTCGGCCCCATCGTCTGCACGGGGATCGGCGGATCTGAACGGCGCGGACGCTATGCAGGCCGCGACGCCGACGCCGGGCGCTCACCCGCTGTCATTCCCCCAGCAGCAGCTGCTGTTCTTCGACCAGCTGACACCGGGCAGCGTCACCTACAACGCCGCGCTCGCGTGGCGCGTGACGGGCTCGCTCGACGTACCTGCGCTGCACCGCGCGCTGAAGGAGGTGTTCGAGCGTCAGGAGGCGCTGCGCACGGTGCTCGTGTGGGGCGAGCAGGCCACGCCCAGCCAGGTGGTGCTCGAGGAGTGGGACGTCGAGCTGCCCGTGGTCGACCTCTCGAAGCTGGCTGGCGAGGAGGAGCGCGAGGCCGAGTTGGCGCGCGTGATGAGGGAGCGAGCGCTGACGCCGTTCGACCTCGCCGGGGATCTGATGCTGCGAACGACGCTGTTCCGGCTCGGCCCTGACGAGCACGCGATCCTGTTCGCGCCCCACCACGTGGCGTTCGACGCGTGGGCGGTCGAGGTCCTCTACCGCGAGGTCGGCGAGTGCTACGCGGCGAACATCGCGCGACGCGCCCCACAGCTGCCCGAGCTGCCACTGCAATACCGCGACTTCGCCGTCTGGCAGCGAGATCACCTGCAGGGCGATCACCTGCACGGCGAGCTCGACTTCTGGCGCACGCATCTGGCGGGTGCCCCCACCGTGACGGAGCTACCGTCCGATCGACCGCGGGTCGAGGCGGAGGCCTTCGAGGGGGCGACGCACCACTTCACGCTCGACGCGCAGACCACCGAGGCCGTGCGCGCGCTGAGCGCGTCTACGGGAGTGACTCCGTACATGCTGCTGCTGGCCAGCTTCGCGACGCTCCTGTATCGCGCGAGTGGCCAGGACGACATCCTCTTCGGCGGCCCGATGGCGAACCGCGAGCAGCCGGGGCTCGAGCACCTGATCGGGTTCTTCGCGAACACGATCGTCGTGAGGGTGCGGCTCGACGGCAACCCCACGTTCGCGGAGCTGCTGACGCGCGCGCGCGACTCGGTGCTCGCCTCCTACGAGCACCAGGAGGTGCCGCTGGAGCTGGTCGTCGAAGCGGTGCGCCCGGAACGCGTCCCCGGCGTCAACCCGCTGTTCCAGGTGAACTTCCGCGTGCGCGTCGGCGACGCGCCCGCGCTTGAGCTGGAGGGCACGCGCGCGCAGCCTCTGCCGGTCGATCTCGGCCACGCACGGTTCGAGCTGGCACTTGAATTGCACGTCCTCGAGGAGAGCATCGAGGCCGAGCTCAACTACAACGTCGCGCGGTTCGACGCGCCGACGGTCGCACGGCTGGCGGGAGACTTCGAAGCGCTGCTGCGAGCGCTTGCCACCGAGCCAGACACGCGGCTGCTGAGCGTGACGCTCGCCTCGGAGCGCGCGGACCAAGGCGCGCCCGTGGGCGGGCGGGGGATCAGAAGCTTTCGTCGGGCGGGCGGCTGACTCAGCGCGCTGTGAAACCCGCGTCGACGGGGATCACCGCGCCGGTCACGCGCCCGGCGCCGGCCGAGCACAGCCACACGATCGCCGCGGCCACGTCGCCGCCGCTGACGAGCGAGCCGAGCGGGTGGTGGGGCAGCGACAGCGCCTCGTAGTCCTCCGCGTCGACGCCCAGCATCGACGCCACTCCGCCTAGCATCGCCGAGTCGAGCTCCGGCTCGTCGCGCACGGACGTCGGGCAGATCGCGTTGACGCGGATCGAGTGGGGCGCGTAGTCGAGCGCGAGCGCGCGCGTGAGGCCGATCAGCCCGTGCTTGGCCGCGACATAGTTGGCGAAGAACGGAAACGCGACCATGCCCGCGGTGGAGGCGACGTTGACGATCGCGCCGCCGCGGCGCGCGAGCATGTCGGGGAGCACGGCCTTGGCACAGCGCCACGGCCCGTTGAGGTCGACATCGACCATCGTCGTCCACTCGCTCTCGTCGAGTTCGTGCGCCGGTGCGCCCGCGGGTCCGACGAGCCCGGCGTTGTTGACGAGCACGTCGATCTGGCCGAGCTCGGAGTGGCAGCGCTCGACGGCCGCGGCGATCTGCTCCTGCTCGCGGACGTCGAGGACGGCCGTCGCGACGCGGCTGCCGAGCGCACGGCATTTGCTCGCGCTCTCCTCGAGCTGCTCGGCGGTGCCGAGCTGGTAAGGGCACTCCTCGATCGGGGCGCAGATGTCGCTCAGCAGCACGTTCGCGCCCTCGCGCGCGAAGGCGAGGGCGGTCGCGCGCCCGACGCCGCGCGCGGCGCCTGTGATGAAGACGGTGCTCGCCATGGCTCGATCCTATGGCGAGCCGCCCGTCGATGCCTCCCCGTCAGGCCTCCCAGCCGAAGTCGGTCCCGACGAGCTCGTACAGCCGCTCGTTGTGCGGGCGGAAGTAAGCCGCGAGCTGCTCGCGCGCGTCTGAGCCGATCGAGTCGTACTGCGCGCCGTGCAGGCGCGGGAGCGCGGCGTAGTCGTGAGCGGGGATCCCGAGGAAGTCGTGCACGCCTTCGAGCGCCCGCTGGGGAGCTTCGGCGAGCTGCTCGAGCGTGACGAAGTGAAACTGCTCACTGGGGAAGAGCTCCATCCATCGCTCGAGCTGCTCGGCGTAGCGGCCGCGCATAAGGTAGGACCAGCAGCCGATCGGCCAGCTGTTGTACGTGTCGTCGGCGAGCATGCGCGCCCGCTCGGGAACGAGCCGCTGCTCCTCGGCGGCGATCGCATCCATGAAGGACTCCAGCGGCTCCTCCGCCTCGCGCCTGGACATCTGGAACTGCGAGTAGGCGCGGTCCACCGGATTGCGCAGCGCCACGAGCAGCTTGGCGTCGGGGACGAGCTGGGCCAGCCGCTGCGGCGCCCACTGGTGGGAGAGGTAGGACGGGCTCGCCTCGCCGGTGATAAACGGCCGGCCATGCTCGGCCGCGAAGCGGTCGCGATCGGCCCGCGGCGGGAAGTGCTGGCGGTACCAGTCCTCTCCGCGGAAGTGGTTGTAGTCGAAGTAGTGGACCTCCTTCTTGCACGCCGGCTCGACGAACGGGTGCTCGCTCAGCCACCCGAACAGGCTCGTCGTGCCGGCCTTGGCCGCGCCGACGATCACGAAGTCGGGCAGCAGCCGCCCCCTGCCGGGGCCCCGACCGCTGCGCGCGCGCAGGCCGTTGTAGCCGCCGACGAGCGAGCGGTACACGGGCTTGGGAAGGCGGCGGCGGGCGTGGGTGTCAAGACCCCCGAGCCTGCGCTTTAGCCGCGCCGCGCGAGGCTCGCTCACGTCGCGCTCGCGGGCTCGGCCTGAGGGTCCGGCGCGAGATCCCTCAGCTGCTCCTCGATCCGCTCGGCGACGAACCGCACGGCGGGCTCTTTCATCGCTTCGCGGTTGTTGTTGTGCTCGCCCGGGACGGCGAAGGTCTCGATTCCGCCCGCCGCGAACTCGCCCCATCCCAGCTCTGGGTCTTCGTAGAGGCCCTCGCCATAGAACACCACGAGGTCTCCCGGGTAGGGGGTCGGCTCGTATGCGCGCTCGGCTCGCGCGTGCAGGTCGAAGAAGAACTCCTCGCGCAGCCGCTCGGGAATCGGGCGCGCACGCGCCATCGCGAGCTTCACGCGCAGCTTGTCGATTCTCAGCCCGGCGTGCCACGCGAACCAGGTGAAGAGCCGCCACGGCTGGCGCGCCGCGCGCAACAGCCGCTGCTTGCGCGTGATCCTGACCGGCCGCGGTATGTCCTTGCGCTGCGAGGGCTGGCCGCCGTACCAGCTCCACTTGTGAATCCATGCGGGGCTCGGGCCGTTGAACAGCGCGAGCAGCTGGACGTCCTCGCCCTCGGCCACGAGCCGCTGCGCGATCTCGAACGCGACGATCGTGCCGAAGCAGTAGCCCGCGATCAGCCACGGCCCCCCGGGATGCACCTGGCGCATCTCTGAGAGATAGTGCGAGGCCATCTCCTGCACCGTCTCGATCGGCGCGCTGCCGCCATACAGGCCGCTCGACTGCAGGCCGTAGAACGGCTGCTCGGAGCCGAGCCGGCGAGCGAGCGGCTGCAGATGCAGGATCGTGCCCGCGCCGCCGTGGACGCAGAAGATCGGCGGGCGTGAGCCCAGCGGCTGGATCGGCACCAGCGACGTCCACCGCGAGGTGTCCTCACCCCCCTCGATCAGCGCCGCGAGCGTCTCGATCGTCGGCGCCCTGAAGATCGCCCCCAGCGGCAGGCTATCGCCGAGGTCGTGCTCGATCGCGGCGAACAGCGTCGCGGCGACGATCGAGGTCACGCCAAGGTCGAAGAAGTCGTCGGTCACCCCGATCGGGTGGATGTCGAGCTCGCGTTCCCAGATCGCGGCGAGCTTGCTCTCCAGGGCCGTGCGGGGAGCCACCAGCTCGTGTGCGCCGGAGCGCTCGCGGACGGGCTCGGGAAGCGCCTTGCGGTCGACCTTGCCGTTGGGCGTAAGCGGGAACGCCTCGAGCGTCGTGACGGTCGAGGGGACCATGTAGTCGGGGAGCGTCTGCCCTAGGTACTCACGCAACTCGTGAGCGGGCACCGAGTCCTGGCGCGCGGTCACATACGCCGCCAGCTCCGCCTCGGCTCCGCTCCCGCGAGCGACGACGATCGCTTCGACGATCTCCGGATGGCGCGCGAGGGTCGTCTCGATCTCGCCGAGCTCGATGCGAAAGCCGCGCACCTTGACCTGGTGGTCGAGCCGACCGAGGAACTCGACGGTGCCGTCGCCGCGATAGCGGGCGAGGTCGCCGGTGCGGTAGATCCTCGCGCCGGGCGCCTGCTCGAACGGGTGCGCGACGAAGCGCTCGTCGGTCAGGTCGGGCCGTCCGCGGTAGCCGCGCGCGAGCCCGTCGCCGCCGATCCACAGCTCGCCCGCGACTCCCACCGGGACGGGCGCCATGCTCGCGTCGAGGATGTAGAGGGTGGTGTTCGCTATCGGGCGCCCGATCGTCAACACCTCGCCCTGTGTCTCGATCCGCGCGCACGTCGACCAGATCGTCGTCTCCGTCGGGCCGTACATGTTCCACAGCTCCAGGCCCGTCGCGACCAGCCGGTCGGCGAGCGCGACCGGGAGGGCCTCGCCGCCGCACAACGCCTTCATCCCCGGCCTGCCAGTCCAGCCGCCGTCGATCAGCATCCGCCACGTGGTGGGCGTCGCCTGCATGATGCTCGCCCGCGTGCGCTCCAGCAGCGCGGCCAGCGCGCGCGGGTCTTCGCTCGTCTCCGCCGGCGAGAGCACGATGCGCGCGCCCGTCGTCAGCGGCAGGTACAACTCCAGCCCCGCGATGTCGAACGACAGCGTCGTCACCGCGACGAGCACGTCCTGCGCCGTCAAACCGGGTCGCTGGCGCATCGTGGTGATGAAGTTCACGAGCGCGCGGTGGGAGATCTGAACGCCCTTCGGCTTGCCCGTCGAGCCGGAGGTGTAGATCACATAGGCGAGTTGCTCGGGATCTGCCGCGACGTCGGGCGGCACCGTCGGGTGGCGCGCGATCGTGTCCCAGTCGCTGTCAAGGCACACGACCTGGGCGGAGCCCGGCGGCAGCGAGGTTCGCAACGCCTCCTGAGTGACGATGACGGGCGCCTGCGAGTCGCTGAGCATGTATTCCTGACGGTCGGCTGGGTAGGTCGGGTCGACCGGCACGTATGCGCCGCCGGCTTTCAGGATTCCCAGCAGCCCGACGACCATCTCCAGCGACCGCACGGTGCAGATACCGACCAGAACGTCGGGACCCACGCCGAGCTCGACGAGGTGGTGCGCCAGCTGACTGGCGCGCTCCTCGAGTTCGGCATAGGTGATCCGCTCGTCCCCGAAGTCGAGGGCCACAGCCTCGGGGGCGGTGCCCGCCTGGGCGGCGATCAGCTCGTGCACACACTCCCGCGGGTAGGGAGCGGCGGTGTCGTTGAAGTCGACCAGCAGGCGGTGGCGTTCTGCCTCGGTGAGCACCGGCTCGTCCTCCTGATGAGCGGTACGCGTCATGTTGTCGTCTGTCGGAATAGCCTCTGGCTCCACGCGCAAAAGTGATGTTGAAGGCGTCCGATCGCCTGTGCCAGCCGCTTTCCTCCGCCGCGGCCGGCTCCAAACGTGGTGTCGATGGTAGCGGATGTCCCTACTATTGTTGACGTGCTGTTGGCCATCGACAGGGGCGATCTGGCCGCTCGAGCGCTGACGTTCGACGACAGGGGCAGCGGCTGGGCGCTGCCGCTGGGAGAGGTCCACGTGTGGCGTGCATCGCTCGTGCGCCCCGCCACGACCGTCGCGCGGATGCGCTCGCTGCTCGCGGCGGACGAGCTGGCGCGCGCGGATCGGTTCCGCTTCGAGCGCGACCGGTCGCGCTACATCGTCGGTCGAGCGTTGCTGCGAGGGCTACTCGCCAACTACCTCCAAACCGCGCCCGAGGATCTGACGTTCGAATACGGAGAGTTCGACAAGCCGGCGCTCAACGGCGGACCGTGGTTCAACCTATCCCACTCCGGCGCGGTGGCGGTGTACGCGTTCAACAGCGCGGGCGAGATCGGCATCGACGTCGAGCGCGACGACGGCGACTTCACGCGTGAGCGCATCGCCGAGCGATTCTTCTCGCCGGCGGAGGTGAGCGTACTGCGCTCCCTGCCGGTGGAGGATCAGCCGCGCGCCTTCCTGGCGTGCTGGACTCGCAAGGAGGCGTTCATCAAGGCGCGCGGTGACGGGCTGAATTTGGCTTTGGACAGTTTCGATGTCACACTTGCACCTGACGCCCCCGCCGCGCTCCTGCGTACCGCGTGGTGCAGCGAGGAGCCGGGGCAGTGGCGGATGGAGGACTTGAGCGACCATCAGGCTGGATATATCGCGGCTGTGGCTATACGCGGCCAGGGATGGCACGTCGTGGAGCGACAGATAGTGGAAACGAACGAGGGCAGCATGCCCGGACAGGAGTAGGTAATGAGCGCACAACAAGGACCGTCTGGCGCCGCTGGGGGCCTGAGGGGCATGCGTCGCAAGGCGGTACAGACGACTGAGCTGGTGAAGACCGGGTTTCTACCGGGCAACGAGGATCACATGCCACTGGTGATCGAACCAGCGGTCGACAACGTCGACCTGGCGGCTTGGTGCTCCAGCAACTCAGAGCAGTTCGAGGGCTACATGGATCGCTACGGCGCGATCATCTTCCGCGGCTTCCCGCTCTCCGGCGCACCCGAATTCGAGGCCGTCGCGTCGACGATCGCGGGCGAGCTGTTTGGCGAGTATGGCGACCTGCCGCCGGAGGAGAGCGGCGAGCGGATCTACCACTCCACTCCCTACCCGCCGGACAAGATGATCCTGTTCCACAACGAGAGCTCGCACTTCTCCAGCTGGCCGACGCGGCAGTTCTTCTTCTGCGTCGTCCCTTCCGAGCAGCAGGGTGAGACCCCGCTGCTGGACTGTCGCGAGGTCTACGAGAAACTCGATAGGGAGATCGTGGAGGCGTTCGAGAGCAAAGACCTGATGTACGTGCGCAACTTCTCCGAGGGTGTCGACGTGCCGTGGCAGGATTTCTTCCACACCGACGACAAGGCCGCGGTCGAGCGCACATGCGCGAACGCGGGCATGACGTGCGAGTGGACCGAGCTCGGGTTGCGCGTCAAGCAGCTCGCGAAGGGCGTTCGGACGCATCCGCGCACGGGTGAGAAGCTGTTCTTCAACCAGGTGCAATTGCACCACGTGGCGTGCCTGGACGAGGAGACGAGGACGGCTCTGCGCCAGCTGTTCGCTGACGAGGATCTGCCCCGCAACGTGTACTACGGCGATGGCACGCCGATCCCGGACGCGGTGATGGACCGGATCGGCGAGGTCTACGAGGAGCTGTGCGTGGAAGCTCCGTGGCAGAAGAGCGATCTGATCGCGCTCGACAACATGCTCGTGGCGCACGCTCGCCGTCCATTCGCCGGCGAGCGCAAGATCATCGTCGCGATGGGCAAGATGGAGCACGCGAACGACGCGGCGCCGGCCGCGGCGTAGGCAGGCGCCTTCTGCGCACCGGTCGCGGGGCTCAGCCGCGCGACCGGTGGGCGGCAGGGAACGCCCACATCATCCTCACGTCTGGTGGCGCTGATGCCGATCAATACGCACAGGCACAGGCGTCTTGTCAGAGCGTTCCCGTCGATCTATCGCAAGAAGAGGAAATTTTGGTGCATTACGATCGTTCTATCGATATGACGGGGGCGCATTCGAACGGTGGGCCTCACGCGCACGCGACGCGCCACGTTGCGGAGGCGCTCCAGCAGGAGCCATCCGTGCTGACGCCGGTACCGGGACCCTTGTCTACCCGACTGCTCGAGCGTCAGGCCGAGCGCGAGTCGAGCGTACGGACGTATCCGCGCGGTCTGCCGATCGCGATTGGTCGGGGCGCCGGCTCCTACGTCGAGGATCTCGACGGGAACGTCTTCATCGACTTCCTCACAGGCGCAGGCGCATTGCCGCTGGGCCACAGCCATCCCGAGGTGGTGGAGGCGATTGCGCGCCAGCTCCCGCTGCTCACGCATGGGCTCGATTTTCCGACGGAGATCCGCGACGAATTCATTTCGACGCAGCTCTCGCTGCTGCCGGAGAGCATGCGCTCGAGCATGCGCATCGAGTTCTGCGGCCCGAGCGGCGCGGACGCGGTCGATGCGGCGCTGAAGCTGTGCAAGACCGCGACGGGCCGTTCGGAGATCGTCGCCTTCCAGGGCGCGTTCCATGGCTCCTCGCACGCGGCGATGACGATCTCGGGCCTCGTGAAGGCGAAGGAGCGCGTCGCGGGGCGCGTTCCGGGCGTTCACTTCTTTCCCTACCCCTATCCGCTCCGGTGCGCTCTCGGCGCCGGCTCCGCCAGCGGGCAGCATTGCCTGGAGTACCTGGAGCGCTCGCTGCGCGACCCGCTCGGAGGCGTCCCGCTGCCGGCGGCGGTGATCGTCGAGATGGTGCAGGGCGAGGGAGGCGTCATCCCGGCGTCCAGCGACTTCGTCCAGGGGCTGCGGCGCGTCACGCGCGAGCTGGGGATACCGTTGATCGTGGATGAGGTGCAGACTGGCGGGGGACGCACCGGAACGTGGTTCGCGTTCGAGCAGCATGGGATCGAGCCCGACGCGATCGTGGCCTCCAAGGCGATCGGCGGGATGGGGATGCCGGTCGCGATCGTGATGCACCACGAAAGCCT
>DASUPL010000060.1:0-2786 GCA_036281155.1 Solirubrobacteraceae bacterium
GAGGTCATGAAGGTGACCGGGCACACGACCCGGAGCACCTTCGAGCGCTACAACATCGTCGACGAGCAGGACGCGCGCGAGGTCATCCGGCGGCTCCAGGCCGGTGCGGCTACAGAACTCGCCACAAGGTCACAGAACTTACGTCAAGATTCCGTCAATATTTGTCGTGGCGCAGCGCGCCAAGAGAAAGGCCCCACGGCCAAGTCACCGTGAGGCCTCTGCTTTTTGGCGCGCCCTAGAGGATTTGAAGGACGCCGGGAGCAGCGGCAATCGCGAGGAAATGCGCGGCACTGCGCGCCAGAGTTCGGACGTAGCCGGTCACTCATGTGAGCACCCAGCGCAGCCTTCGCCGGTCGGGATCGCCCGGCAGCGCGAGGCGCAGGCGGGTGACGTCGCGCAGAAGGGCTCGAAGGGCGAGGCGCTCGGACTCGGTCGCCGCCGGCGCCAGGCGGACAGTCACTCCGCGTGAGGAGACGCGGACCGTGCCGGGAGCGGCGTACAGCGTCGCGAGCAGCTTCTTCGCCTCGCGTGGCCGGTCGAGGTGGCGCGCGAGCATTACCGCGAGATCGCTCTCGAGGTTTGCCAGCGTGATGCGGAGCGTGTCGAGCACGTTCTTGTAGGCGAGCTCGTGGCGGCGGAGCTTGCCGGCGAGTGGCGTCTCGCTCACCGGCGCGATCGCGGGGACCTTCGCGCGGAGCGCGATGAGATCGCGCTGCCGGTCCATCGCCCGATCGATGTCGCGCTTCGCCTGCTCGCGTTCGGGATCGTCCGACTCGAGTCGCGCCCAACGTCGCCACGCCTCGCCCTCCGTCGTGTGCGAAAGCTTGAGCAATCGATCGATCCGGCGCCGCGCCGGGTTCGGTACCAGCGCGTCCGGCGGGTACTCCTCCACGCGGCGACCGTCGAGGTGGTTGATGCCCCAGCGCTCCACGCCGTGCTTGAGCGGATTCTCCTGCCGGCCCCAGCGCGCCAGGTGCCCGCGGATGAGCGTCTCGGCGGGCAGCTCGGACACCGCGAGCAGGTTCACCTGCGCACCCTCCTCAGTGAGCAGTGCGATGCGACGGACCCGGCCGCGCCCGGCGCGGAGGTTCTTCTGCGGTGCCTCGGTGTAGGCGATGCGGATCGGCCTGCGCGGCCGGCTCGCGAGCGTGATCGTGAGCGACTCTTTGAACTCCGTCGCGCCAATCTCCGGGTAGGGCTTGCGCTCGTAGGTGACGAACTCCGCGCCCTCGTCACGCAGTTCCGCCATCATCTCGGGGAAGGCGCCGCCACGGTCGAAGACGAGCACCGGCTTCACCTCGTCGCCGAGCGAAAGGCGCGCGAACTCCACCACCGGCATGAGCCATGCGCAGAGCGAGTCGTGCGAGGTCGTGCTCACCCGCCACAGCGGGCAGCCCTCCTCGTCATGCACGTAGTAGTCGGTCGTTCCCGGCACGGCGCGCTTGTCCTGCATGCGCCAGCCCTTGCGGATCACGTGCTGGCCCGTGTACGGCCGCATGTGGTTGTCGACATAAAGCCAGACCCGGTCCTCGCCCTCGCCGGCGCGCGAGAGCAGGCGCGAGGCCACCGCGCCCGGGAACGCGTCGCTGCCCGCGTCAGCGAAGTCGTGCAGCACCCGCCGCACCCAGCTCGCCGAGACCCCGCCCGCGTGGCGCAGGAGCGTGTCCACACTCGGCGTCGCGAGCCTCCGCACTCCTTCGACGCACTTCTCGCCCAGGGCAAGCGCGATCGCTGCCGCGTCGATGGCTGGCCGCAGGGACGCCAGCGCGACCTCGCCGCGATGATGCGCCGCGAGCGCGTAGAAGCCGATCTGATGCAAGAGACCGAGCAGGAGCCAGGAGCCGACGTGCTGCACCACGGCACCAGTCGGCGGCACCACCGCCTCGAGCGTCGGCTCGCCGGGCACCTCCTGCACCGGCGCCACCTCCGCCGCTTCAAGCGCCGCGGGCGCATCCACGTGATCCAGGCTCGCCTCACTCGCGGTGACGACCGTCAGCGCGGCCTGCACGGGCGCGGGCGCCGGCGTGCCGGACGTCGCGGCTCGCGCAGCGAGCCACTCCTGGTGAATGGCATACACCGTCCCGTAGCTCGCCTTCTTCGCCACCGCGCGGTGCGCAGCGCGCGGGCCAAGCCCCTTCTCGAACAACTCGGCCAGGCGCTCCTGCAGCTTCGGCGTCCGGACCGTGTGGCCGCCGCGCCGACCGTAGTCGGCGACCGCTCGAAAACCTCCGAGTTTGAACCGCGTGATGACCCGGCCCACCGTCGCCGCAGACACCCGGAACGCGAGCGCAAGGTCCTCGCGCTCGGCCTGCTCCGCCACCACCGCGATGAAGACGTCGCGCGAGGCCACATCGTCGCTGGAGTAGATGCCGAGCAGCTCGCCACGGACGAACACGGCGAAGGTACCGTCGTCGTGCTGCTCGACGCACCCGCCGCGCCCGAACCAGATCCGTCGAGGCTCCGCCTCCGCCACGCCCGTCAGCATCGCACCGCTCGTCGTGTTCACCGGCGACCATGCTGGCACAAACGATCTCGGGCCCATAGATCGCGGCGTGTCCCATACCCACCTGGATCGTAAAAGGGCTGTGCCGCTGCGAAATCCCGCTCACGCAAGTTGACCGGGCTCCCTCTCGCTCAAACCTGTGAACTTCGATGACTCTGCTTGGAAGGGACGCCTACGCGTCCGAACTCTGGTGCACCGTGCCGGCCACATCCAGGCCATCTGCTTCCCGTCCACGAAAGGGAAGGGGACCTGCGTCTGCATCCTCACCGAAGCCGTGACCGCA
>DASUPL010000061.1:0-4160 GCA_036281155.1 Solirubrobacteraceae bacterium
CCCCAAGAAGATCAAGGGCCTCGAGGGCTACGGGCTGTCGGTCAGCGGGCAGATCCCGATCGAGCACGCCCCGAACGAGCACAACGAGGCGTACCTGCGCACGAAGGCGCAGCGGATGGGCCATACGCTCCACCACCAGGGCCTGAACCTGGACGAGGAGATGCTGCACGCTGAGCACAGCCGCGACGAGGCCGACGGGGAGGACCTGCGATGAGCGGCGAATACGCGATCGCGCTCGGGGGCTTCTACGAGAACCTGGCCGAGCGCCTGCTGGCCGGCGCGCAGGCGGCTTTCGCCGAGCAGGGTTACGAGGAGGTGACGGTGCTCCAGGTTCCGGGGGCGTTCGAGCTGCCGCTCGCCGCGAGCTACGCGGCGCGCTCGGGGCGCTATGAGGGCGTGGCGTGCCTCGGCGCGGTCATCCGCGGGGAGACCGACCACTACGACTTCGTCTGCGCGGAGGCCGCGAACGGGATCATGCGCGTGCAGCTGGAGACGGGCGTGCCGTGCGCGTTCGGGGTGCTGACGTGCGAGACGATGGAGCAGGCGCTCGCGCGCAGCGGCGGCGGCAAGCGCGACCAGGGTCATCACGCCGCGCTGGCTGTGATGCAGATGGCGGCGCTGCGGCGCGAGCTCGAGAGCGGCTAGACTGCCGCGGATGAGCAAGACCTGTCATAGCTGTGGGAAGGGCCCCGCGTTCGGCCAGAGCCGCAGCCACTCGATGGTCGCCACCAAGCGACGCTTCGATCCGAACCTGCAGAAGGTCAGGATCATGCTCGACAAGACGCCCAAGCGCGTGTACGTGTGTACCCGCTGCTTGAAAGCCGGCAAGGTAACCAAGGCCCTGTAGGGCCGGTGGGCAAGCCAGGCAAGGACGCAGGGAGCGTGGCGTGCAAACGCACGCGAGCGACTGAGGACGCAGCATGGCGCCGCCCAGCGGCCCTACAGAAGGTGATAGACCTAGTCGCCGTGACGGATACCAATCTGGTCCGCTTCCGCGCCGCGGTGGCCGGGGCGCTCGCTCACCTGGAGTCGCGCCGCCAGGAGGTCAACGACCTGAACGTGTTCCCCGTCGCGGACGGCGACACGGGCGACAACATGGCGTTGACGCTGCGCGCGGTGCTGGAGGAGCTGGACCGGCTGCAGGGCGCCGATGAGAACCGCACGGTGGATGAGATCGGACGCGAGGAGATCGTCCAGTCGGTGGCTCGCGCGGCGCTGCTAGGAGCACGCGGCAACTCGGGCGTGATCCTCTCGCAGCTGATCCGTGGCGCCGCGGAGGAGCTCGTGAGCCGTCCGGGGCAGCTGATCGACGCGCCGCTGATCGGCGCGGCGCTCGCGAACGCGGCCGACCGCGCGTATGCCTCCGTGCGCGACCCGGCGGAGGGCACGATCCTGACGGTGGCGCGCGCGATGGCGCAGCAGATCGTCACCGACGTCGCGCACAGCCCCGAGAATCCACGTCTGGGCCCGGCGACTGAGCCGAATGTGCAGGACACGGCGATCGCGGGCGCGCTCGAGCGCGCCGTCCACGCGGGGCAGGACTCCGTCAAGCGCGGCCCGGAGCTGCTGGCCGCGCTGCGCGACGCGGGCGTGGTCGACGCGGGCGGCTACGGGCTGACGATCATCTTCGCGGGCGTGGTCGCGGCGCTGCGCGGCGAGGACCCGCCGGAGCTCGATCACTACGAGCCGGCGCGCATCAGCCACCCCGAGCACAGCTCCAGCACTTACCGCTTCTGCACGAACTTCGCCGTCACCGGCAGCGGTCTCAGCGCGAGCCGCTTCATCGAGCCGCTCGAGGAGATGGGCGACTCGGTGCTCGTGGTGGGCGACGCGAACACGCTGAAGGTGCACCTTCACACCGACGATCCGGAGCGCGCGACGGCGGTGTTCGCCGACGCGGGGGAGGTCTCGCGCCTGGATGTGGCGGACATGCGCGCGCAGGTCGCCGAGCGCGAGGGGCGGCTCGTCGCCGCGGGCTCGCTGACGGGCGCGCTCGAGGCCGACGCGTCGGGCACGGATGGGCTGGGCCTGCCTGGCGAGTCGGGCGGCGCGCGCGTGTCTGCTCCCGTGGGCGCGGCGGGCGGCGCGGGCGAGGTGCGCTGCGGCGCGGTGGCGGTCGTAAGCGGCGACGGTCTGCGCGAGATGTTCCACGAGCTGGGCGTGCACACGCTCGACGGCGGAGCGACGCTGAACCCTTCGACGTATGACCTGCTGGCCGCGATCCACGAGGTCCCGGCCGAGGAGGTGGTGCTGTTGACGAACAGCGCGAACGTGATCATGTCCGCGGAGCACGCCGCGCGCCTGTCGGACAAGCAGGTGCTCGTGGTGCCCACGGCCAGCCAGCAGGCCGGCCTTGCGGCGGCGGTGGCGTTGATGCGCGAGCACTCGATCGAGGAGAACGCGCAGGCGTTGAGCGAAGCGCTCGAGCACGTCCGCACCGGCGCGGTCGCGCCGGCGGCGCGCGACGACGCGCAGGGGCGCTTCAAGGTCGGCGACGCGGTCGGCTTCGTCGAGGAGGAGGTGACCTCGTGGGGCGAGCCGCGCGCGACGCTCGAGTCGGTGCTTGCAGCGTTGGCGCGGGACGCCAACGGCGACGGCCCCCCGGAGCTGATCAGCGTGCTCGCGGGCGAGGACGCGCCGCTGGGCCTGGGCGAGATCGAGGGCATGGTCGACGGCGGGATCGAGCTGGAGCTGCGCCACGGCGGCCAGCCCGCCTACTGGTGGCTGCTCGCCGCCGAGTGAGCTGGAGAGCGTCCGTGCTGACTCCAGCGGTTACGACCGCCGCCGCGATCATGATTGTCGTTCGATGGGGGCGAGAACACCGCTGAGCGCACAGGCGCACCCCGCGAGCGAAACTGAGCGTGTGCGTCCTCCCGCGCGAGCGTTCGCCTCGACGGACGGGCTCACCCGCGAGCAGCTGATCCAGGCGCCCGTGAGATCGCCACGGCCCTCGCGTCTGCTGCTGGCGCTGGAGGCCCCCGCGAAGAAGGTCGCGGCGGGGATGCGAGCGCTGGGGCTGCACACGGTCGGCGACCTGCTCGAGCACCTGCCGAGCGACAGCCGCGAGGCGCGGACCGTCGGCGCGCTGCGCGCGGGCGAGCAGGCGACGGTGGCGGTGCAGGTGCGCACGATCTCGGCGCGCAGCGTGCGCAGCCGGCGGATGCGCCCGCTCGTGGAGGCGAAGGTGTTCGACGCGACCGCGACGATGCGCGCGACGTTCTTCAACCAGCCGTGGCTCGTCGAGCGCTATCCGCCGGGCACGCGGCTGCTGCTGCACGGCAAGGCCGACGGCCGCGGCGGCTTCGGCGTGTCCCACCACGCGCTCGCCGGAGAGGCGGACGGCGTGGGCGAGCTGGACGCGGAGCCGATCGCGGGCGGCGCGGTCGCGCACTACCCGGCGGCGGAGGGCATCACCTCGACGCAGATCCTCACGCTCGTACGCGCCGCGCGGGGCGCGCTGGGGGATGTGGTGGAGGCGCTGCCCGCGGCGGCGCGGGTGGCGGACGGGCTGCCGGATCGTCCGACGGCGCTCGCGGCGATGCACTTCGCGCGCGCGCCCGAGGAGGCCGAGAGCGGCCGGCGGCGGCTGGCGTATGAGGAGCTGCTGCTGACGCAGCTGCTGTTCCTGCGCAGGCGCGCGATCCGTGCGGCGCGCACGGGCGCGTATGTGCTCGATCGGGAGGCGACGCTGAGCGAGCGCTGGTTGCGCGAGTGCCTGCCGTTCGTATTGACCGGCGACCAGCGCGCGGCGATCGACGCCGTGGCGGAGGACCTCTCCCGCGCGGCGGCGATGCAGCGGCTGCTGATGGGGGAGGTGGGCAGCGGCAAGACGGTCGTGGCGCTGTACGCGATGCTGCGCGCGGTGGAGCATGGCCGCCAGGCGGCGCTGATGGCGCCGACGGAGACGCTCGCGGAGCAGCACTTCGCGACGATCCAGCGCCTGCTTGGGGCGGAGTCGGTGACGCTGGCGCTCCTCACGGGCTCGACGCCGGCGCGCAGACGCGACGATGCCCTGGCGAAGCTCTCAAGCGGCGAGCTGTCGCTGATCGTGGGCACGCACGCGCTGATCGAGTCGGATGTGCGCTTTCGCGATCTGGCGGTGGCGGTGATCGACGAGCAGCACCGCTTCGGCGTGCGCCAGCGCGCGGCGCTGCAGGAGC
>DASUPL010000062.1:0-8576 GCA_036281155.1 Solirubrobacteraceae bacterium
CATAGCCCTTGAAACGCGCGAATCGGACGTCGGGAGCGCCGGTGCGCTCCGATGTTCATAGGACGGACGTCCGTGATAACATACGATCGTATGACGCGAGACGACTCCTGGGACCCCGCCGTGATCGGCGCGCGCGTGAAGGCGCTGCGCGAGTCCGCTGGCTTCTCGCTGCGGGATCTCGCCGAGCGCAGTGGCGTGAGCGCGCCGATGCTCTCGCAGGTCGAGCGCGGTGAGACCAGCCCCACGCTGACGGTCGCCTCGCGGATCGCCAAGGGGCTCGATCTGCGCCTATCGCAGCTACTGCGCCTGGACGAGGGCGGAACCGTGACGATCGTCCGGGCGAACGAGCGCCAGCGCGGCGGGAACAAGAAGCGCGGACACAGCTTCGAGGTGCTCACCTCTGCCCAGCCCGGCCAGCGCGCGGAGCTTTCGCGCCACACGCTCGCGCCCGGCGGCGCTACGGGCGCCCCCGACGACCCCCCGATGCACGAGCCCGGCAGCCGTGAGACGGCGCTTGTGGAGCACGGCGCGATCGCGCTGATCTGCGATGGGCAGCGCCACGACCTCGCCGAGGGCGACTGCGTGACGTTCGACGCCGATCTGCCCCACCACTTTGAGAACCCCACCGACGCGGATGCCGCCTTCCTGGCGGTCGTCTCGGCGGGCCTGAGACGCAGCTAGACGAACCCCACGACCACGACCACGAGGACCGATGACGATGCCAAAGACTTTGTTCGACAAGATCTGGGAGGCCCACGAGGTGGCGGCTGGCCCGCCCGCGATCCTCTACATCGACCTGCACCTCGTACACGAGGTCACGAGCCCGCAGGCCTTCGACGGGCTGCGCCTCGCGGGGCGCACCGTGCGCCGCCCCGACCGCACGCTCGCCACGGCCGACCACAACACGCCCACCGACGGCACGCCCGTCGCGGCGCGGATCAAGGACGAGCTCTCGCGCGTGCAGGTCGAAACGCTCGAGCGCAACTGCGACGAGTTCGCGATACCCGTGTACTCGCTCGGCTCCGACCGTCAGGGCATCGTGCACGTGATCGGTCCCGAGCTGGGCGTCACGCAGCCGGGGATGACGATCGTGTGCGGCGACTCGCACACCTCCACGCACGGCGCGTTCGGCGCGCTCGCGTTCGGGATCGGCACGAGCGAGGTCGAGCACGTGCTCGCGACCCAGTGCATGGTGCAGAACAAGCCGCGCTCGATGCGCGTCCGCTACGAGGGCGAGCTCGGCTTCGGCGTCACCGCCAAGGACCTGATCCTCGCCACGCTCGGCCAGGTCGGCGTCGGCGGGCTCACCGGCCACGTCGTCGAGTACGCCGGCCCCGCGATCGAGGCGCTGTCGATGGAGGGGCGCATGACCGTTTGCAACATGACGATCGAGGGCGGCGGGCGCGCGGGCATGATCGCGCCCGACGACACCACGTTCGCGTGGTTCACCGACTCCGAGCGCCCCGGCGCGCCGAAGGGGGCTGAGCTGGATGCAACGATCGCGAGCTGGCGTGAGCTGCGCAGCGACGACGGCGCGAGCTTCGACGCGGAAGTCGTCGTCGACGCATCCGCGATCTCACCGCAGGTCACGTGGGGCACGAACCCCGGCATGGTCCGCGCCGTCACCGAGCGCGTCCCCGCCCCCGAGGACTTCGACAGCCCCGCCGAGCGCGACGCCACCGAGCGCGCCCTCGCCTACATGGCGCTCACCGCTGGAACTCCCATTGATGAGATCGCGATCGATCGGGTGTTCATCGGCTCGTGCACGAACTCGCGCATCGGCGATCTGCGCGCCGCCGCCCAGGTCGTCGCCGGTCGCAGGGTGTCCCCGAACGTGAGCGCCATGGTCGTGCCCGGCTCACAACAGGTCAAGGCGCAGGCCGAGGCCGAGGGGCTCGACCAGGTCTTCCGCGACGCCGGTTTCGACTGGCGCGTCGCGGGGTGCTCGATGTGCCTCGGCATGAACCCCGACATCCTCCAGCCCGGCGAGCGCTGCGCGTCCACGTCCAACCGCAACTTCGAGGGCCGCCAGGGCCGCGGCGGGCGCACCCACCTCGTATCACCACAGATGGCCGCCGCGGCCGCCATCGAGGGGCATTTTGTCGACATTCGCGATTGGGCCTCGACGGCCCTGGAGGCCTGATCCATGGACCCGATAACCGTGATCACAGGACACGTGAGCGTGCTCGACCGTGCCGACGTGGACACGGATCAAATAATGCCCAAGCAGTTCCTCAAGAGGGTGCAGCGCACAGGGTTCGGGGAGTTCCTGTTCTACGACTGGGCCAAGGAGCCCGGCTGGGACCTGCCCGCCAACCCGATCCTCGTCGCCGGCGAGAACTTCGGCTGCGGCTCATCGCGCGAGCACGCGCCGTGGGGACTCCAGGACTACGGCTTCGACGCGATCGTCGCGCCATCGTTCGCCGACATCTTCTACTCCAACTGCACCAAGATCGGGCTCCTGCCCGTCGTCCTCAGCGCCGAGGACTGCAAAGCGCTCGCCCGCGCCGGCGAGGGAGAGATCGACCTGCGGGAGCAGCAGGTCCGCTTCGCCGGGCGCCAGGTCGCCTTCGACATCGACCACGAGATCAGGCACCGCCTGCTCGGCGGGCTCGACGACATCGCGCTCACGATGAAACAGGACGACGCGATCGTCGCGTTCGAGAGCGCTCGCGAGCGCTCCGGTCCGGTCACGACGGCGCTTTAGGGGAGGGGACAGACATGACCCATCGCATCGTCACGCTGCCCGGCGACGGGATCGGCCCGGAGATCATGGCCCCCACGCTCGAGCTGCTCGCGCGGCTCGGCGACTTCGAGTTCGAGGAGCACGTATTTGGCGGCGCTTCGATCGACGCGCACGGGACCGCGCTCACCGACGACACGCTCGCCGCTTGCAAGGGCGCCGACGCGGTGTTGCTCGCGGCCGTCGGCGGGCCGAAGTGGGACACGACCGACCCGAACAAGCCGCGCCCCGAGCAGGGGCTGCTCGGCCTGCGCAAGGGGCTCGGGCTGTACGCGAACCTGCGGCCCGTCAAGCCCGTCCCTGCGTTGTACGACGCCTCGCCGCTGCGGCGCGAGCGGATCGAGGGGACCGACCTGCTCGTCGTGCGCGAGCTCACCGGTGGGATCTACTTCGGCGAGAAGACCCGCACCGCCACGTCCGCCAGCGACGTGTGCTCCTACACCACCGCGGAGATCGAGCGGATCGGCCGGTCCGCGTTCACCGCCGCGCAGGCCAGGTCCGCGAATCCGAAGGTCACGAGCGTCGACAAGGCCAACGTGCTCGAGACCTCGCGGCTGTGGCGCGAGGTCATCACCGGCCTGCGCGAGCGCGAGTTCCCCGCCGTCGAGCTGGGGCACGTGCTCGTGGACAACGCCGCCATGCAGCTCGTCTCCGCCCCGAGCGAGTTCGACGTGATCGTCACCGAGAACATGTTCGGAGACATCCTCTCTGATGAGGCCGCCATGATCACCGGCTCGATCGGCATGCTCCCCAGCGCATCGTTGAGCGGCGACGGCCCCGGCATGTTCGAGCCGGTTCACGGCTCCGCGCCCGACATCGCCGGCGCGGGCGTCGCCAACCCGCTCGCGATGTTCCTCTCCGCCGCGATGCTGCTGCAGCACGGCCTCGGCTTGGCAAGCGAGGCCGCGGCTGTAGAATCGGCCGTGCAGAGCGCGCTGGCCGGCGGGCTGCGCACCCCCGATCTCGGCGGTGACGCGGGCACCGCGCACGCAACAAGGGCAGTGCTGGAAAATCTCGCATAGAGGGTGGCGAAGGCCGCCGGAGGTGGCCAAGCCGGGCCCCTCGCTAAATTAATCAAGGAGTTATGAAAGTGGACCCCACCGACCTCATCTGGATGAACGGAGAATTCGTCGCCTGGGAGGACGCCAAGGTCCACGTCTTGACGCACGGCCTGCACTACGGCACCGGTGTGTTCGAGGGCGTCCGCTGCTACGACACCGTCCTCGGCCCCGCCGTGTTCCGCAACGCCGAGCACGTCGAGCGCCTGTTCAAGTCCGCCGAGCTGTTCTACATGGACATCCCGTTCTCCGCCGAGGAGCTGCGCACCGCCACGACCGAGCTCGTCGCGCGCAACGGCCTCGACTCGTGCTACATCCGCCCGATCGTCTACCGCGGCTACGGCACCATGGGCCTCAACCCCGTCGACGCGCCCGTCGACGTCACGATCGCGTGCTGGGAGTGGGGCGTGTACCTCGGCGAGGAGGGCCAGCGCGACGGCGTCCGCGCGAAGGTGTCCTCCTGGCGGCGCATCAGCCCCGACTCGCTGATCCCGCACGCCAAGGCCTCAGGGCAGTACCTCAACAACGTGCTCGCCAAGATCGAGTCCGTCAAGGCGGGCTACGAGGAGGCGATCCTGCTCGACGACAACGGCTACGTCTGCGAGGGCACCGGCGAGAACATCTACCTCGTCCGCGACGGCGCGATCGTCACGCCCGGCCAGTCCAACTCGATCCTCGACGGCATCACCCGCCGCTCCGTCATCCAGATCGCCCGCGACCTCGGCTACACGGTCATCGAGCGCGACATCGGCCGCGCGGAGATGTACCTCGCCGAGGAGATGTTCATGTCCGGAACCGCCGCCGAACTGGTGCCCGTGCGCGAAGTCGACGACCACAAGATCGGCACCGGCAAGCCCGGGGAGATCACGCGCGTACTGCAGAAGGAATTCGACGACGCCATCCACGGGCGCACCGAGCGCTACCGCGAGTGGCTCGACGTCGTGCGCCCTCGCGCGCTGGAGACGCCCAGTGGCGACGACGCCGCCGGCGCGCCAGCCGCGCAGCAGCAGCCCGCGACCGCAGGCTAGGAGGCCCTTGCCCGACATACAGCTATACGACGCCACCCTCCGCGACGGCATGGGCGGCGGTGGCCTCACCCTCACGGCTGAGGAGAAGCTGCGCGTGGTGCACGCCCTCGACGAGCTCGGCGTGCACCTGATCGAGGCCGGCTTCCCGTCGTCGAACCCCAAGGAGCAGGAGCTGTTCGCGCTGCTCGCCGATGAGCGGCTGAGCGTCGCGGAGATAGTCGCGTTCGGCATGACGCGCAGGCGCGAAGTCACAGCCGATGAGGATGAGGGGCTGCGCATCCTCGCCGACTCCTTCGCCCCCGTGTGCACGATCGTCGGCAAGGCGTCTGTGCTCCACGTCGAGAAGGTCGTGCGCGTCTCGCGCGAGGAGAACCTCGCGATGATCGCCGACTCCGTGCGCTTCCTCGTCGGCGCCGGCAAGCGCGTGCTGCTCGACGCGGAGCACTTCTTCGACGGCTTCGCACTCGACCCCGGCTACGCCCTGGACTGTCTCCGCGCCGCCGCCGACGCCGGCGCCGAGCGCCTCGTGCTGTGCGACACGAACGGCGGCTCGCTGCCGCCGCAGATCCGCACCGCGTTCGCCGTCGTCGCCGAAGCGCTCCCCGGCGCGCCGCTGGGGATCCACACGCACGACGACTCCGGCTGCGCCGTCGCGAACACGCTCACCGCCGTCGAAGCCGGCGCCACGCAGGTGCAGGGCACGATCAACGGCATCGGCGAGCGCACCGGCAACGCGAACCTCGTCACGATCATCGCTGACCTGCAGCTGAAGATGAACTGCGAAGTGCTCACGCCCGCGCGCCTCGCGCGCCTGTCCGAGACCGCGCACTTCCTCGACGAGCTGCTCAACCGTGCCCCCAACCCCGCCCAGCCCTACGTCGGCAAGCACGCCTTCGCGCACAAGGCCGGCATGCACGCCGCCGGCGTGAGCGCCGCCTCTGAGACGTTCGAGCACATCGACCCCACGCTCGTCGGCAACCGCAGCGACGTGCTCATCTCAGAGCTGTCCGGCCGCGCGACGATCGCCGAGAAGGCGCGCCAGGCGGGCATCTCCGGCGACGACGGGTTCGCCCAGCGCGTCGTCGAGCGTGTGAAGGAGCTAGAGCACGAGGGCTTCCAGTTCGAAGCCGCCGACGGCTCGTTCGAGCTGTTGATGCGCAAGGAGGCGGGCGTGTACGAGCCGCTGTTCCGCCTGGAGTCCTGGCGCGTGGTCGTCGAGAAGCGCGCCGACGGCGAGGCCGAGACCGAAGCGACGGTGAAGATCTGGGTCGACGGCGAGCCCTACGTATCGAGCGCCGAGGGCAACGGTCCCGTACACGCGCTCGACAAGGCGCTGCGCGCCGCCATCGGCGAGCTGTACCCGCACCTGCACGACATCGAGCTGGTGAACTTCAAGGTCCGCATCCTCGACGAGGACAAGGGCACCGACGCGATCACCCGCGTGCTCATCGACGCCTCCGACAAGCACGGCGTGTGGGGCTCGATCGGCGTGTCCGAGAACCTCATCGCCGCCTCCTGGGACGCGCTCGTAGACTCGCTCGAGTACGGCATGCAGCCAGGCGGGCGCGGCGGCGGCGGCGCGGATGCCGGCGCTGCCGCGACGAGTCCGGCCTCCTCAGCCGACAGGACGTAGTGACAAGTACCGAGCCCGCGCCCGGAGGCGTGGACAGCGACCAGATCATCCCGCTGGCGCGACCCGTGCTTGGGGAGGCGGAGGAGCGCGCCGTTATTGACGTGCTCCGCTCGGGCCAGCTTTCACTCGGACCGCGCGTCCCCGAGTTCGAGCGCCTGTTCGCCGAGCGCGTGCGCGCCCCGCTGGCGTGCGCCGTCAGTAGCGGCACGGCGGGCCTTCACCTCGCGCTGCGCGCGGTTGGCGTGGGGGAGGGCGATGAGGTGATAACGAGCCCGTTCTCGTTCGTCGCCTCCGCGAACGCGGCGTTGTACGAGCGAGCGCGCCCCGTCTTTGCCGACATCGACCCGGTCACCCTCAACCTCGACCCGGCAGCCGCGGCCGCCGCCGTCACCGAGCGCACCCGCGCGCTGCTGCCGGTTCACATCTTCGGCTACCCCGCCGACATGCCCGCGTTCGAGTCGCTCGCCGACAAGCACGGCCTGGGGATCGTGGAGGACGCGTGCGAGGCGCTCGGAGCGTCACACGCCGACGGCACGCCCGTCGGCGGCCGCGGCCACCCGGCGGCGTTCGGCTTCTACGCCAACAAGCAGCTCACCACCGGCGAGGGGGGAATGGTGACACTCGCCGACCCCGCGCTGAAGGAGCGCATCGACTCCGAGCGCAACCAGGGCCGCGCCCCCGACATGGGCTGGCTCGACCACGACAGGCTGGGGTTCAACTATCGCCTCTCGGACGTCGCGTGCGCGCTGGGGATCGCGCAGTTGCGGCGCCTTGACGAAATGCTCGCCGGGCGCGCGCGCGTCGCGGCGCTGTACCGCGAAGCGCTGGCCGGAATCGAAGGCCTGCAGCTGCCGTGCGAAGACCGAGACGGAGACATCCGCGGCTGGTTCGTGTTCGTCGTCCAGCTGCCACGGGGAGTGGATCGCGACGAGACCGTCCGCGCGCTCGGCCGCGCCGGCATCCAGAGCAAGCCCTACCTACCCGCGATCCACCTGATGAGCTTCTACCGCGAGCGCTTCGCCCACCGTGAGGGCGAGTTCCCGGTCTGCGAGGACGTCGCGGCGCGTTCTTTGGCGCTGCCGTTCTTCCCGGAGATGAGTGAGGGTCAGGTGTCGCGGGTCGCGGCGCATCTCACCCGCATGACCTCCGACGTCAGATGACAACAACATCAGTTATTGGTATCCTTGACAAGGCTCGAATGGTGTGCTGCACTGCTTACAGCTGTTCCACCCGCCGACACGCGAGCTTCGCCTGCCGACCGGTGGCGGGATCGGCGTCAAGGGGTCTCTGACCCTACGCGAGGAGCGCCTCTAGGTCGATCGAACCAACCCCTCCATGGGAGTACGACGACATGAGACGCACAATCAAGATCAAACTCTGTTTCGCGGCGGTGTTCGCGATCAGTGGACTGGCCGCAACAGCGGCATCGGCTGAGCCCGAATTCTTACACGAAGGTAAAGAAGTATTAAACAAGGGCTTTGTGGCAAAAAGCAAAGCAGCGGGCGCGACGTTAGTCGAACTCGGGGAAACAAAATATAAAATCTTCTGTACCAGCCGCATGTCGACAGGGAAGATAAAAGGCAAAAGCGAAGTCGACGGCGTGGTCGTGAAGTTCAAAGGGTGCAGGGCCAAAGAAGCCGGAGAAGCTCTTGAATGCGAAGTGAACAGCACGAATCCTCTGGGCGCAAAAGAAGAAGTCATCACGAAGACCCTCAAAGGACGGATCGGTTTAGTGGTGAGCGCGGAAGCGACCTCCGAACGTGGACTTCTGCTGTTACCCAACGTGGGTACGGTGTATGTGACGATCAAGGGGTCCACGGAATGTCTCCCGGCGGAAACCTCGGAAGTCAAAGGAAGCTTGATGGGCGAAATCAAGCCTGTGCACACGCTGAAACTAAAAAGCGAACTGTTCTACAAGACCAAAGAACAGAAAACGCAGTTAATCAAAAAATTCATCGGCGAAAGTGCGACGCACGAATTGGAAATCTTCGAAGTCAAAGCTCCAGTTGAAGCGGCAGACACGATTGAATACGAAGAATCTGTAGAAATAACATGAGTTCAGTAATTAGATCAGTCGGACTCGCATAGGCGAGTCGCTGGGCTGCGTGGGGCCG
>DASUPL010000063.1:0-4847 GCA_036281155.1 Solirubrobacteraceae bacterium
AGGCGAGCCCGTTTTCGGCCAGCTTGGCGGATTCCTCGTCGACGCTCACCGCGGTGCCGTTGGGCCCCGCTTCGATCGCCTTGGTTTCGGTGCGGAACTGCACTTCCTCGGGCGATTCGCCGCCGCTGATGGCGCTCTGCAGGGCGGACTCGAAGTTGACGTCCTGCGGCTTGTAGCCGGGGGTGTCGGCGTTGGCGAGGTTGTTCGTGAGCGCGGTCTGGCGCTGCCAGGAGCCGCGCATGGCAGCCTCGAGCAGCTGCTGGGTCGAGTCGACGAGGGCCATCGTGCCCTCGTGATCGGCCTGGAAGGGCGGATCTTTAGGCGCTGCTCCTGGGCTCCGCTCGGGCGCCGCGCGTGGGCTGGTTGCTCAGGCGCTGCGATCCAGGACGGGGGGCCGCGGCTCCTGGCCGGCGTAGCCTTGGGCGGTGCGGCGCGCGCGCGTGGCGGTGGCGAACTCGCTCAGCAGCGCGTCGCGCAGGCGGATCAGCTCGATGCGCGTGCGCTCGTGGATCAGCTGCGCGCGTTCCAGCAGCGTCGCGGCCGCGACGGGCGGGCTCGACGGCAGCCCGGCGATCAGCTCTTGCCAGCTCTCGCCGAGAGCGACGAGGCCGTCGACGTCGCCGCGGCCGGCGAGCTCCAGTTCGAGCTCGGCGTGCGCGTGGATCGCCCGGTAGGGCGCGAGGGCGCCATCGGCGCCTTGCTCGCGCGCCGGCTGGCTCACCCGCGCGAGACCTCCTCGGCGACCTGCGCCCATGCGTCGCGCAGCTCGCCGAGCAGCTCGCTGACCTCTTCGAGCTTCGTGTGGTCCTGGTGCATGCGTCCGCTGTTGAGGTGCCCCAGGCAGAAGCCGTAGATCGAGTGCAGTTGCTCGGAGACCTGACCCTGCTCGAGGTCGAGCGTGCCGTCGAGGTGCGCGATGATCATCTCGCCGCGGCGCAGCGTGTTGTGCGCGCGCTCGATCTGTCCCTCGCGCATCGCCACGGTCGCCTGGCGCAGGAAGCGCCGGGCGCCGTCGTAGAGCATCACCACGAGCTCTCCTGGGGAGGCTGCGAGCACGGCGGTCTGGCGGTAGGCCTGCGGTGAGGCGGTGAGGTTGCTCATCGTCGATGAAGTGATCGGCGCCGCGAGGGGAAAGCTGAAGTCCTGGTTCCTACAGTGAGTTCTTGTTGAGCGCTCGTTCCTGGCTCGTCAGCCACGATGCGCGCGCGCTGTTCTGGGAGATCACGCCTTCGAGCTTGGAGTAGGTCGCCTGCAGCGCCCGTTCGCGCACGGCGAGCATCTCGTTCATGATGCTGATCCGGTGCGTCAGGTAGGTGATCTGCCTCGAGTCGCCTTCGATCCTCCCGCCGAGCGTGCCGGCTGGTTCGGCCACGACGTTGATCATGCCGCGCAGCCCCTGCGACCACTTCTGCAGCATCAGCTTGGTTCCGGCGGGGTTGGTTTCGATCGCTTCCTTGAGCTTGGCGGGGTTGAGGTTCAGCTGACCTTCGAGGGCGGACTGCGAGCTGCCCCCGCCCCCGGTCGCCGCGCCGGTGCTCAGGCCGATGTCGGCCGGGCTCGCCATTTCCACCGGCAGTTCTTTGATCGGTTCGTACATCGTCTGGCGCATGCGGCTGATCAGGCTCGTGAGATCGTGGTCGCCGAACAGGGCGCCGGTGGCGAATTCGCTCGCGTTCGCGGCGTGGGCGGGAGGCTTGGTGGAAAGCTGCTTCTGGATCGCGGCGACGGTGGTGTTGTAGAGCGTGACGAAAGCCTGCACCTTGGCTTCGATCGCGGTCACGCTCGGCGCGGGCGGGTGGACGTTGATCGTGACGGGCCCCATGGTGGTGAGACCTTCCAGCGTCAACGTCACGCCGGGGATCGCGCTGGTGATGGTGTTGGAGGCGGAGGTTCCGGCGACGCCGTCGACGGTGTATTCGGCGTTCTTGCCTTCTTTGGCGGCTAGGGCGTTTTCGGTCAACGCGCCCGCGGTGTCGCTGACCGCGATGAATTCCGCGCCGGTGTTGCCCGTGGCGCGGCTGGAGAACACGATCGTGCCGCTTTCCACAACCGCGGCATACACCGTGGCGGTGCTGTCGGAGTTGATCTTGCTGGCCAGTTCTTTCGCGCTGGCGCCGGCGTTGATTGTGTATTCGTGGCCGTCGATCGTGACCGTGTCTCCGGCTGCCGGGCTGGTGAACGCGAACGTCCGTTGTGAGGAGTTCGCGAGCTGCGTGACTTCGATCTGGTGACCCCCGACGCCCGCGCCGACGGTCGACGCGGCGCTGACGCGCGTGGGTTCGCTGGAGGTGACAGTCTGCGTGCTTTCGAACACCGCCGGCAGGCTGAAGTCGGCGACCGCGAAGGTGAGCTGGCGCAGACTCGACTGGATGCTCTGGAGCACGCCCTGCTGGGCCTGGAGCTTTTCCTGCTGGGTCGTGAGGCGTATGACGGGCTGGCGTTCGGCCCCCATCAACGCTTCGATGATCGCGGCGGTGTCCAGGCCCGAGGCGAGCCCCGAGAATTTGATCGTGGAGGAGGAGCCGGCGCCGATGGAGAGCGAGGACATGGGCCTAGCCCAGTGGCTTTCCGGCGGCGAGATCGAATGCTTCCGCGCTCGACAGCGGTGTCACCTCTTCACCTTCGCGAAGCTCGACCTCGACGCGCCCGGCGACGGACAGGGAGAAGCGCACTTCCTGTCCCGCTTCGCGCATCCGCTCACCGACTTCCCCGGCGACGCCCATCTGCTCGAGCACCTCCGGCGGGGGGCCGCCGCGGGCGTCCTCGATCGTGAGCGAGCGCTCGCTGGCGGCGAGCTCGGCGACGAACGCGGACAGGTTCGAGACCTCGCGGGCCGCGGGCGAGGTCGGTTCGACTGGGACCCGGGGGTCCCCTATGGGCATGATCGGCGAGCTCATATGGCGTTTTCTCCCTGAAAACGTGTGACGCGGTCCGGTCCCTGGGCCGCCTCGCGCATGATGGGGTTCGCTCATGGTGATCGACGTCCTCCAGCGAAACTTGAAGTATTTCCCGCGATGAGAGCCGACTTGCCGACGCTGCTGGCGCCAGAACATGGCTCAAGCCACCTCCGCACGAGCCTGCGACAGGAGCGCGGCGGCGGTTTCGTCGTGGGGATCCTCCGCGAGCGCGGCGGCCGCGAAGTCGCTAGCCTCGCGCCACATCCCCTGGGCGGCGGCGACGCGCGCGAGACCGAGCAGCGCGCGCACGTCGGGCTGCTCGGCGCAGACGGCCATCCAATCCTCGGCCGCGGAGGACGCGAACCCGTGGCGCAGGTACATCTCCGCGAGCAGCTCGCGCCGCTCTCGTGGCGGCAGCGGCGTGCTCGCGAGTAGGCCGAGCAGCGTCTCGAAGGCCTCGAAGTCGTGCGCGCGCAGCAGCGTCTCGAGCATCGCGGTGAGCGGCCCCACGGTGGCGGCAGAGAGCGCGGTGGCGCTCCCGCCGGTGGCGGCGAGCCGGCGCCATGCGCTGTAGAGCTCGAGCTCGACGCGGGCCAGGTGGCTTCCGCATCCGGCCGTGGCGGCGTAGCGGGGCGGCGCGTCGCCCATCTCGATGCAGCGCTCGAGCAGCTCGATCGCGCCGTCGAGCCGACCGAGCGCGGCGCTGGCGAGGGCCTGCTCGAAGACGAGATCGGTGAAGCCCGGAAAGCGCTCCAGCCCCTCCTCGGCGCGCGTGATCGCGTCGGCGTGCAGGTTGCACGCGCGCAGCGCCTTGACGGTGCGGCTCACCAGCGCGGGGGCGAACTCATGGCGGTCGAGGTCGGCGACGTCCGCGAGCAGCGCCCAGGAGCGCTCGAACTCGGCGAGCGCGGCCACGGTATCTCCGCCGGCCGCGTACTCCGAGCCGAGGTTGTAGTGCAGGAACGGCGTCGAGCGGCCCTCGGCCTGCTCCATCCGCAGCAGCTCGATGTTGCGCTCGGACTTCCCGCGACTCTGGCGCACGGCGGCTAGATACCCGTAATGCTCGATCCTCACGCCGCTCGCCTCGAATCGCTCCGGCAGGTATCCCGGCAGCCGAGGAGCGATCTGCTCGTGCACGCGCCCCTGGAAGCGGTACTCGGGCCGGTTGCGCACGACGCGCAGCGCCTCGTGGGTGACGGCGGTGCCGTCGCGCAACTCGCCCGTGTGGTTGATCTCGGTCAGCGAGAACGCCTCGCGCCACGTCCGGCCGACGAGCGAGCGCAGCAGCGCGACGTCGTCGGACACGAGCACCTCGTCGGCGTCGAGGAACAGCAGCCAGTCGCCGCTGGCGGCGTCGAAGGACGCGTTGCGCGCCTCCGCGAACGACCCGCTCCACGGGCGCGTGAGCACGCGCGCGCCGAACGAGCGCGCGATCTCGACCGTGGCGTCGCTGGAGCCGGTGTCCACGACGACGATCTCCTCGACCGCGTCGGCGACCGCGGCCAGGCAGCGCGGCAACATCTCCTCCTCGTCGCGCACGATCATGCACACGCTCAGGCGCAGGCCCTCGACGGGCTGGGCGCGGCCCGCGACCGCGACGGCGCGCGCGGCCAGGTCGTTGCTCGGCGTGCTCGGCGCGGCGCCGCTCGACTCTTCCCGCACGGCGCCGATCGACGCTCGCTGGGTTCCAACAGCCGCGAGATCGTCCTCCAGCCCCGTGAGCCGCGGGTCCAGGCGCCGCGCGGCCGCGAGCATCGCGTGTGCCGCGTCGAGGCTGTTCAGCCCATGCAGCGCAACCCCCGCGTGGCGGAGCAGCAGCGGCTCGGCCGGCGCGCGCTCGAGCAGCGCGAGGGCGGCGTCGGCGACCGCGGCGAGCAGCCCCGGAAGGCGCGCCGACAACGCGTCGCAGGCCGCATCGAGGCCGATTTCGACCATGCTCCTGCCCGCCCA
>DASUPL010000064.1:0-13476 GCA_036281155.1 Solirubrobacteraceae bacterium
TCACCGGCGAGGGCATCGAAGCGGGCGTGCTCGACGCCTTCCGCGCGAGCCTTCAGCGCGCCGAGGAGCTCGGCGCGAGCGTTCGCGAGGTCAGCCTCCCGCACGCGCCGCACGCGCTGTCCGCCTACTACGTGCTCGCGCCCGCCGAGGCGTCCTCCAACCTCGCGCGCTTCGACGGCGTGCGCTACGGAATGCGCGCCCCAGCCGCCGAGGGACTGCTCGACATGTACACGCGCACCCGCCACGACGGCTTCGGCGCCGAGGTCAAGCGCCGCATCATGCTCGGCACCTACGCGCTCTCATCCGGCTACTACGACGCCTACTACGGTCGCGCCCAGCGCGTGCGCACGAAGATCGCCGACGACTTCCGCAGCGCGTTCGCCGACGTCGACTTCATCGTCACGCCCACCGCGCCCACCGTCGCGTTCGCGCTCGGCGAGAAGACCGCCGACCCGCTCGCGATGTACCTCAACGACTACTGCACCGTGCCGATGTCCCTCGCCGGCATCCCCGCCATCTCCATCCCCTGCGGACTCAGCGCCGGGCTGCCCGTCGGCCTCCAGATCGCCGGCCCCGCGTTCAGCGAGAACCGCCTGCTCGACACGGCCCACGCGCTCGAGCTCGCCACGGGCTTCGATGGGAGCGGCGCTCGTGTCTGAGCAACGCACGCCGAGCGGATCTCATAAAAATTCCGCCTACGAACCGGTCATCGGCCTCGAGATCCACGTCCAGCTCGCGACCGCCACGAAGATGTTCTGCGGCTGCGAGCTGTCCTTCGGCGAGGAGCCCAACACGCGCACCTGCCCCGTCTGCCTCGGCCTGCCCGGCAGCCTGCCCGTCGCCAACGCGCGCGCCGTCCACTTCGGGCTGATGATCGGGCTCGCGCTCGGGTCGAAGCTCGCGCCGCGCTCCATCTTCCACCGCAAGAACTACTTCTACCCCGACCTCCCCAAGGGCTACCAGATCTCCCAGTACGACGAGCCGCTGTGCCTCGGCGGCCAGCTCGCCGACGTGCGCATCCACCGCGTGCACCTCGAGGAGGACGCCGCCAAGCTCACCCACGTCGGCGCCAGCGGGCGCATCCACGGCTCCGACGCGTCGATCGTCGACTTCAACCGCGGCGGCACGCCGCTCGCCGAGATCGTCACCGAGCCCGACGTGCACTCCGCCGAGCAGGCAAGCGAATGGCTCAAGCTGCTGCGCAGCACGCTCAGGGCGCTCGGCGTCAGCGACGTCAATATGGAGGAGGGCTCGCTGCGCTGCGACGCCAACATCTCGCTGCGCCCCGTCGGCAGCGACGGCCTTGGCGTCAAGACCGAGCTGAAGAACATGAACTCCTTCCGCTTCATCGAGCGCGGCATCCGCGCCGAGATCGCCCGCCAGGAGAAGATCCTCGCCGGCGGCGGGCAGGTCACGCAGGAGACGCTCCACTTCGATCCGGGCTCCGGCGCGATCACCTCGCTGCGCTCCAAGGAGGAGGCGCACGACTATCGCTACTTCCCCGAGCCCGACCTGCTGCCCGTCGCCATCGAGCCCGCCATGATCGACGCCGCGCGCGCCGACATGTCCGAGCTGCCCGCCGACCGCGCCCAGCGCCTCGCGCGCGAGCACGATCTCAGCGCCGAGAGCGCGCAGCTGCTCGCGTTCCGCGCCGAGTTGGGCGACTTCTTCGAGGCCGCCCATGTCGCCGGCTCCGCCGGTGAGGGCGCACCGCCCGCGCAGGCGCTCGCCAACTGGGTCACCGGCGATCTCCTCGCGCGCTTGGAGGACGGCGCCGACCCCGCCGACTCGCGCGTCACGCCGAACGCGCTCGCCTCGCTCGTCGCGATGGTCGCATCCAAGCGCGTCAGCTCCGGAGCGGCGCGCAACGTGCTCGACACGCTCGTCGCCGAAGGAGGCGACCCGGTGGCGATCGTCACGGCCGAGGGGCTCGAGGCGATCGACGACAGCGGTGAGCTAGAGGCGGTCGTCGCCGCCGCGCTCGCCGCCAACGCCGACGCCGCCGAGCGCGTGCGCCAGGGCAACGCCAAGGCGATCGGCCCGATCGTCGGGCACGTCATGCGCGAGACCAAAGGCCGCGCCGACGGCACCGAGGTCTCGCGCCTCATCAACGCGCAGCTGGGCATCTAAACAGCGCCGCGCGCGACATTTTGGACGCCCGTCCAATGGCTTGCGCGGCCGCTCGCGCCAGGATGCTCATGCAGTTGCAGACGACCAGGATGGTCACCCTCCCAATCGATCCAATCGTTCCGGCTTCCCTCGGCCGGTGACACCGGCGTTGCGGCCGGGCAGGGGTAGCGCTTCCTGTCCGGCCGCATAGCCGTTAAGCTGGTGTGCAGATGAACGAGTCGTCTTCCAGGTCGTTCGGTCGGACCGTCGTCGCGGCGCTGATCTTTCTCGTCGCCGCGTGGCTGCTGCTCGGCTTCGTCATCCACATCGTCTCGTTCCTGTTCAGCACCCTGATCTTCATCGTCGCCGTCGTCGCCGTGATCTGGGCGCTGCGCGTACTGCTGTAGGCGGGGAGCGCCTTCCGATGGCCTACGTCGTCATCGCACTCGCATTCGGTCTCGCCGGCGGCATCGTCGGCAAGATCAAGGGCAGCTCGTTCGCGCTGTGGTTCCTGATCTCCGCCGCCGTGCCGTTCCTGGGCCTGATCGCCGCGGTCGTCTACCGCTTCGAGCGCGACGAGCTGCGCCGCCAGTGCCCGCAGTGCGGCCGCGTCACGAAGATCTACGACGCACTGTGCACGCGCTGCGGCGCCGAGCTGGAGTTCCCCGACGTCGCGATCGCGCCCGAGTCCTGGGAGCGCCCGCCCGCGGCGTCCAGCTGAGCTCGCTCGGCGAGCCGGCCGCGCCGCGCAGGCCCTCGTCCCATTTCGGCCGCCCTAATCCGACGCTTTGCATACGCTGTGGGTGGGATGAGCGCGAAGGCCGAGACAGTGACCAACCACGGGGACTCACTCACAGCTCGCCTGATCCACCGCGCGGGCTTCGCCGCCGAGCGCGACTTCGTTCTGCGCGTCGTGCAGCCGGCGCTCGTCGGCATGATCGACGGCACCGTCTCCTCGCTCGCGCCGATCTTCGCCGCCGCGGTCGCCGCGAACTCGCGCACCGCGCTGCTCGTCGGCTTCTCCACCGCGCTCGGCGCCGGCGTCAGCATGGGCTGGTCGGAGGCGCTGTCGGACACCGGCGAGCAGACCGGCCGCGGCTCCGCGATCGTGCGCGGCTCGATCACCGGCGGGATGACCACGCTCGGCGGCATCTTCCACACGCTCCCCTTCATCATCTCCGACGTCCACAACGCCCTGATCGTGGCCGGGGGCGTGGTCGCGTTCGAGCTGCTCGCGATCGCCTGGGTGAGGAAACGCTTCCTCGAAGTCTCCATGCGCTCCTCGCTGCTCGTCGTCACAGTCGCGGGAATCATCGTGCTCGCGATAGGTGTTGGCATCGGCTCATCTTGAAACTGCGGACAAAGCGCCTGTAAACCCGCTGGTACACTGGCGTTTTCCCCCAATTCAGTGAAGGGAGGTCGGCGATATGCGGGCAGTCGATGCCTTGATGGAGTGTCTTAAGGCGGAGGGCGTGGACGTCGTCTTCGGTCTCCCCGGCGGCGCCAACCTTCCGACCTACGACGCGTTCGTCAACGGCGGCATCCGCCACATCCTCGTCCGCCACGAGGCCGGCGGCGGGCACGCCGCCGAGGGCTACGCCAAGGCGACCGGCAAGGTCGGCGTCGCGTTTGCCACGAGCGGACCGGGTGCCACGAATCTGATCACGCCGATCTGCGACGCGATGATGGACTCCGTCCCGGTCGTCTTCATCACCGGCCAGGTGCGCACCGAGCTGCTCGGCACCGACGGATTCCAGGAGGCCGACACGATCGGCATCACCATGCCCGTCGTCAAGCACTCGTTCATGATCCAGCACCCCCAGGAGCTTCCCCGCGCGATCCACGAGGCGTTCCACATCGCCCGCAGCGGCCGTCCCGGCCCGGTGCTCGTCGACATCCCGCAGGACCTCTCGCGCGCTGAGATCGACTACGAGCCCGTCACCGACGTGCGCCTGCCCGGCTACCAGCCGAAAACCGAAGGCAACCAGAAGCAGATCCGTCAGGCCGCGAAGGCGCTCGCCGCCGCGCAGCGCCCCGTGATCTACGCCGGCGGCGGCGTCGTCAACGCGAACGCCTCGCAGGAGCTCGTCGACTTCGTCAAGACCGACCGCTTCCCGATCACGTGCACGTTGATGGGGCTCGGCGCGTTCCCCGCGCCGCACGAGCAGTGGCTCGGCATGCTCGGCATGCACGGCACGCGCGCGGCCAACTACGCCATGGACGAGGCCGATCTCATCTGCGCCGTCGGAGCGCGCTTCGACGACCGCATCACCGGCAAGCTGTCCGAGTTCGCGCCGCGCGCGAAGTTCATCCACATCGACGTCGACCCCGCCGAGATCTCCAAGAACGTGCCCGCTCACATCCCCATCGTCGGCGACGCCAAGCACGTGCTCGGCAAGCTCGCGATCGAGTACCGCGCGCTCGAAGCGGACTCCGCGCGCCTGGATGCCTGGTGGAGCAGAATCGACGGCTGGAAATCGAAGTACCCGCTCGGCTGGGAGGACAGCACCGACAGCGAGATAAAGCCCCAATACATGGTCAGGGCGCTGTGGGAGGCCACCGGCGGCGAGGCGATCGTCACGAGCGACGTCGGCCAGCACCAGATGTGGGCGGCGCAGTACTACGACTTCCCCGCGCCGCGGCGCTGGATCAACTCCGGCGGCCTCGGCACGATGGGCTTCGGGCTGCCAGCCGCGATGGGCGCCGCCGTCGGTGCCCCCGACCGCCTCGTGTGCTGCATCGCCGGCGACGGGTCCGTGCAGATGAACGCGCAGGAGCTCGCCACGTGCGCGCAGAACAACATCCCCATCAAGGTCTTCGTGATGAACAACGGCTACCTCGGCATGGTCCGCCAGTGGCAGGAGCTCTTCTGGGACGGCAAATACAGCCACGTCGACATGGGCGAGTTCCCCGACTTCGTCAAGCTCGCCGAGGCCTACGGCGTCACCGCCATGCGCCTCACCGACAAGACCACGCTCGTGGAGGACTTCAAGCGCGCCATCGCCATCGACGGCCCCGTGCTCGTCGACGTGCGCGTCACGCGCGAGGAGAACACCTACCCGATGATCCCCGCCGGCTCAGCCGCGCGCGAGATGGTGGGGTGAGCGCCGCCATGGGTGAACCAGGAACCAAGGAGACGCTCAGCCTCGAGGAGCTGCAGGCCGCCACGAGCCTGCGCACGGGCCGCAAGCACGTGCTGTCGATCCTCGTCGAAAACAAGTCCGGCGTGCTCACGCGCATCGCCGGCCTGTTCGCCAGGCGCGGCTTCAACATCGACACGCTCACCGTCGGCCCCACCGAGGACGCGCAGATCTCGCGCGTCACGCTCACCGTCGACGGCGCGCTGCACCCGATCGACCAGGTCACCAAGCAGCTGCACAAGCTCGTCAACGTGCTCAAGATCCGCGACCTCGAGCCCGCCGACACCGTCTCGCGCGAGCTCGCGCTGTTCAAGGTCTCCGCCGACGGGGTCCAGCGTGGCGAGCTGATGCAGATCGCCGAGATCTTCCGCGGCAAGGTCGTCGACGTGACCAAGCGCGCGATCATCATCGAGGTCACGGGCACGACCGACAAGATCGAGGCGTTCGAGACGATGGTCCGCCCGTTCGGCCTGATCGAGATGATGCGCACGGGGGAGATAGCCATCTCTAGAGGGCGTACCGAGACCTAGCTCGTTGCTGGAAACCGGCTCACGCTCGTTCTTCACGCTGACGGAGGCCGATCGGGAGCGGCTGGCCGCTCGGCTGACGCTGGCTGTGCGGCGGGCGCGGCGGAGCGGGCGGGCGACGCTCGCGACGCTGTCGGTGCCTCTGACGCACGATGTGGACCCGTCGGCGGTCGTGTGTGCCTCGCGCCGGCCCGGCGAGCCGTGGTTCGTGCTCGAGCAGCCCGACCGCGGGCGCATGGCGCTGGCGGCGCTGGGGGAGACGTTAGCGATGCAGGCCGCAGGCCCCGAGCGCTTCGCGACCGTCGCGGAGCGCTGGCGCGGGCTGTCCGCGGACGCGGTGTCCGACGCCAACGACGAGCCCGCCGGAGCCGGCCCCGTCGCGGTCGGCGGCTTCGCGTTCGCGCGCGACGGCGGCGGCGCGCCGCACTGGGACGGCTTCGAGCCCGCTTCGCTGACGGTGCCCGAGGTGGCGCTCGTGCGCAGGGATCGCGGTGTGCGTATGACGCTCGCCTCGCTGGCCTCGCCCGACGATCTGCCCGAAGAGTTGTTCGAACGATTGGAGCGGCGTGTCGCGGAGTTGCACCAGCGCCCCCTGCCGCTGCTCGACCCCGCGCCCACGGGGCGCTTTCAGGTCGCGAGCACGATGCCGCCGGAGCACTTCGAGCAGGCGGTCGCGCGCGCGGTCGAGCGGATCGCCGCGGGCGAGCTGGAGAAGATCGTGCTCGCGCGCGAAGTCCAGGTCCACGCGCCGCAGCCGTATGACCCAGCGGCCGTGTTCGGCGTGCTGCGGACGGAGTTCCCGTCGTGCTTCGTGTTCTGCGTCGGGCGCGGCGACGCCACGCTGATCGCCGCGAGCCCCGAGCTGCTGATCCGCCGCGAGGGGCACCGCGTGAGCACGCTCGCGCTCGCCGGCTCCACGCGTCGCAGCGCCGATCCCGCCGTCGACGAGCATCTCGGCGAGCAACTGCTGCGCGACGAGAGCTACCGCGAGGAGCACGCGATCGTCGCGCGGCGCATCGAGCGCACGCTGCGCCCGCACGCGATCTGGGTCGCCGCCGCCCCCGAGCCCGAGCTCGTGCGGATCGCCAACATCCAGCATCTCGCCACGCCGATCCGCGCGCAGCTCGCCACGCCGATGGAGGCATTGGAGCTCGCGGGGCTGATGCACCCCACGCCCGCAGTCGGCGGCGAGCCCCTCGATCGCGCCGCACCGCTCATCCCTGCCCTCGAGGGGCTCGACCGTGGCTGGTACTCAGGCCCCGTCGGCTGGACCGACGCCACCGGCGACGGCGAATTCTGCGTCGCCCTGCGCTGCGCGCTGCTGCGCGGCAACGTCGCCCGCTGCTACGCCGGCAACGGCATCGTCCGCGACTCCGATCCAGCGGCCGAGCTGGCGGAGACCGAGATCAAGTTGCAGGCGTTGTTGCCTCTCCTCGCGGGTTGAGCGCGCGGGATACCGCTTGCCAGAGAGCACGGTGCAGCTCCACGTTGTCCGCCCGCGCGGTGCGGACCTCGACGATGCTCGACTCCTCGCGCTCCATCGCTCGCTCGAGCGCGGACCTGAAGCCGGAAGCGTCCTGCGCGTGCTCGTGGGCGAGGCCGAACAGCGCGGCTGCCTGGGCGAAGTCGAGGCCGGTGGGGGTGCTCACGTGTGTGGTGTAGATCTGCTCCTCGACCGTGTCGGCCTGTGCGATCGGCAGGAAGTCGAAGATCCCGCCGCCGCCGTTGTCGAGCAGGACGATCGTCAGCTTCAGCCCGGTTCGTCGCGCCGCGAGCAGGCCGCCGATGTCGTGGGCGAGCGCCACGTCCCCGATCAGCAGGACTACCGGCCCCTCGCCCGCCGCGGCCACCCCGAACGCCGAGGAGACCGTCCCGTCGATCCCGTTGGCGCCGCGGTTGCACAGCGTGCGTGGCGGGTCGGGACGAGCGGGCCAGAACGTCTCGATGTCGCGCACGGGCATCGAGGAGGCCACGAACAGCGTCGCATCCTTTGGCAGCAGAACGCCCAGCTCGGCCGCCACGGCCGGCTCTGACAGGCCGCTCTCGGCGAGCACGCCGAGCATCGCCTCCGCCGCGAGCTCGTCCGCGCTGCGCCAGCTCGAAAGCCAGTCCTCATCGGCTGGCGCCAGCGCGTCGGCGACCTGAGTGAGCGCCTGGATCGGGTCGACCGCGAGGCAATCGGAGAGCACCGACGCGGGGTCCTGCCACGCGCCCTCCGGGTCGAGAGCCACCTGGCGTAGTCCTGCGTCACCGAGGCTCGCGAGCCACGCGCGCAGCGGCTTTGACACCGGCAGGTCGCCGACTCGCAGCACGAGGTCGGGCACGGCCCACCGCGCGAACGACTCCTCGCGCAGCAGCGCGTCGTAGTGGGCCACCGCGGCGGGGCCGCGACGCGCGCCGGAGAGCGGATCCGCCAGCAGCGGCCAGCCCGCCGTGTGCGCGAACTCGGCCGCGACCTGGCCGAGCGGCGTGTTGCGCTCGTGACGCCCGGCGACGACCACACCGCGCTGTGCCCCGGAGAGGAGCTTCTCGAGCACGCCATCCGCGGATTTTGCGACGAGGCGTGTGACGGGGCGCGACACGTACGGCCTGCCGTCAGGGCGGCCGGTGTCGTCCGGGGGCAGCGCCTCGTCGGTGACGAGCGGCTCGCGCAGCGCGAAGTTCAGATGTACCGCGCCGGGGCGCCCCTCCAGGGCGGTCCAGTACGCGCGGCACGCGAGCGTGCGCATCCACCGCAGCCGCTCGGGGCCGGCGTCGTGCGTGCCCACCTCGAAGAACCACTTCGCGGCGCCGCCGAACAGCTTCAGCTGGTCGATCGCCTGCCCGGCGCCGTTCTCGCGCAGCTCCGGGGGTCGGTCGGCGGTGAGCAGCAGCAGCGGCACGCGCGCCTCGTGCGCCTCGATCACCGCGGGCAGCAGCTCAGCCACGGCCGTTCCGGACGTGCACGTGACGGCCACGGGCAGCCCCGACGCCTTCGCGAGGCCGAGCGCGAAGAACCCCGCGCAGCGCTCGTCCACGTGGGAGTAACACCTGAGTCGCTCCTCGCGCGCGAGCGAGAGCAGCAGCGGCGTGTTGCGCGAGCCCGGGGAGGTGCATGCCGCGCGCATGCCGCAGCGCGCCAGCTCGTCCACGAAGGCCCTCAGCAGCGTGTAGGTGTCGGTGGCGGGAGTCATACGATGAGCCGATGCCGCCGGAGAACCTCGTCCTACTGCACGGTTTCAGCGGCACCCGGCATGCGTGGGACGGCGTGATCGAGCGGCTCGACCCCGAACGCTACCTTCCCCTGGCTTTGGACCTCCCTGGGCATGGCGAGGCGGCCGACGCGCCGCGGCCGATTACGTTCGCCGGCTGCGTCGCCGCCGTGCTCGCTCAGGCCCCTGAGCGCTTCACGCTGTGCGGCTACTCGATGGGCGGGCGCGTCGCGCTGCACGTAGCGCTCGCGGCTCCAGAGCGCGTCTCGCGGCTCGTGCTCGTGTCGAGCACCGCGGGGATCGAGGACGAGGCTGAGCGCGCCGCGCGGCGTCGCGCCGACCACGCGCTCGCGGACGAGCTGGAACGCATCCCGTTCGAGGATTTCATCGAGCGCTGGCGCACGCAGCCGCTGTTCGCGGACGATCCGCCGGAGGTGGGGGAGCTGGCGCGGGTGGATCAGCGGCGGAACCGGCCAGATGCGCTCGCGGCGGTGCTGAGGGGGATCGGCACGGGGGAGATGGCGCCGCTGTGGTGCCGCCTAGCAGAGCTGACGATGCCCGTCACCGTGCTAGTCGGGGACCGCGATTCGAAGTTCCAGGCGCTCGGCCGGCGGATGGTGGGACTGTTGCCCGATGGCGACACAGTCGTCGTGCCTGGCGGACACGGTTTGCCGCTGGGGAATCCAGATGCGGTCGCTGACGCGCTGAATCCTCAGGGTTGAGCGAGTGCCAGCGCACGCGTCAAGCCAGCATCAATCTGCGCCATCAGCCAGTCGGGCAAGGCGCCTATGCGCTCCTCAATGGCGACCCGGTCGATGGTGGCGATCTGTGTGACGTTGACGACCGAATCGGCTTCCAGACTCGACGCATCGGCTGGAATCGCGACGTTACCTGGGAGTGCGGCAAGCTGGAGTTTGCTTGTGACCACGGCCACGGTGACGGTGTCTAGGTTCGAGCGGTTGTACTGGTCGGCGCTGATGACCAATACGGGACGCCGCAGCGCGGGAGCAGAGCCTCTGGGCAGGCCGAGATCGGCCCACCACAACTCACCTCTCACCATTAGCGATTTTGATCGCCAACAGCCAAGGCCGCAGCAGCCGCGTCGGTGAACTCGCGATCGGCGGGAAGGCCGGCTATGGCGCTATTTATCGCTTCGGTTGTCCCATCGTCCTCTAGGGCGCCAAGCCAATTCTCAGCGGCCCGCGTGAAGAACTCACTACGCGATACCCCCAGCCGCTTCGCGGCGCGGTCGACACGACGGAATGTGTGATCGGGAAGGGAGATGGCTGTCTTCATAGCGTCCAGTATAACTCGGTTATACCTCGCTGCCAAGGCCATCTTGTTCGAGATCGGCGAACGAAAGTCGGCCTAGAAGGGCTCGACTCCCAGCCCCGGCGCCCCCGGCAACGCGATCGCTCCCTCGCGCACCGGCAGCGGATTCTCCAGATCAGCGAACATCCCAAGCGTCGCCAGGCCACAGTGCGGCATCGGCCCGCGCGAAGCGAGCGCCGCGGCGGCCTGCAGCGCCGCGGCGACTCCCAGTGGCCCGTCGAGCGTCGAGGCGAGGTAGACCTCCGCGCCCGTGGAGCGCACGAGCGCCGCTGCGGCCACGAGCCGCCCGATCCCGCCGCAGCGGGAGATCTTCAGGCACACCGCGTCGGCGACGCCCGCGGTCATCGCGCCGAGCTCCGCGGCGGTCTCGTCGATCGACACGCGCACCGCCACGCGCTCGCGGACCTCGCGGACCTCGTGCAGGCCGTGGGTGGGCTCCTCGACGAGCTCGAGGCCGGCGGGGGAGAGCGCGTCGATCGCGCGGACGGCCTCCTCCACACTCCATGCGCCGTTGGCGTCCAGGCGCAGGGCAGCCCGTGGCCCGGCGCCCGCGCGCACCGCCGCCACGCGCCCGGCGTCGTCGCCGACGCCGACCTTCACCTTCAGGCAGGTGAAGCCTTCCTGCACCGCCTGCGCGGCCTGCTCGGCGGCGCTCGCGCGATCGAGCGCTGAGAGTGTCGCGTTGACGGGCACGCTCATCGCGTGGTCGTCGCTCAAGAGCGCCGCTATGGGCCGGTTCAACCGCCGTCCCGCGCGGTCCCACAGCGCCATGTCGATCGCGGCGAGCGCCTGCGGCAGCGGGTCGACGGCCTGGCACGCTTCGACAAGCCGCGCGCCGTTCATCTCCTCGGCGTGCTCCAGCAGTGGTTCATATAGCGCGAGCGCCTGCTCGACGCGCTCGATGCTCACACCGTCATACGCCTCCAGGGGCGCCGCTTCGCCGTGGCTCGTGAGCCCGTCGTTGCCGGTCAACCGCACGAGCAGCAGCTCGCGCTCGTGCACGGCCCCGTAGGAGGTCTCGAGCGCGCGCTCGAGCCGCAGGCTGCGGCGTTCGACCTCGAGCTTCACGCGCCGATGCCACCGCTGGCGAGGATGCCCGCGGCGAACAGCAGGCAGAACAGGAGCTGCATCGCGCCGGTCTTCGCGAGCGCGCCGTTCAGCGCGGGGCCGTCAGTGCGTGTGCGCACGACCCTGACGACGCCCAGCGCGAGCGGGATCGCGGCCCACGGCAGCAGTAGCCACGCGGTCATCGACCCGAACGTCCACGGCAGCGGTGCCGTTACGAACGCGCCGATGACCATCGCGGTGTACAGCCCGCGCGTGCGCGTCCGCCCGAGGCGCACAGCGAGGGTGCGCTTGCCCGCGCGACGGTCGGTCTCGAGGTCGCGCACGTTGTTGACGACGAGGATCGCGCTCGCGAGCAGCCCGACGGGGATCGCGCACACGAACGCCTGCCATGGGAGGTGCTGGACCTGCACGAAGTAGGACCCGGCGACGGCGACGATGCCGAAGAACAGGAACACGAACACCTCGCCGAGGCCCTCGTAGCCATACGGGCGCGGGCCGCCCGTGTAGAGCACGCCGGCGAGGATCGAAGCGGCGCCGACCGCGAGCAGCTCGGGGCCCGCGATCGCGATCAGATACGCGCCAGATGCGATCGCGAGCCCGAACGTGACATATGTCGCGAGCAGCACCTGGCTGGGGGGCACGAGCCCGCCGGCGGTCACCCGCACGGGGCCGAGCCGATCCTCGGTGTCGGCGCCGCGGCGCGCGTCGGAGTAGTCGTTGGACAGGTTGGTGCCGACCTGGATGAAGATCGCGCCGAGCAGCGCGGCGACGAACGCGAGCGGGTGGAAGTGGTCGGCGCCGAGCGCGAGCGACGTGCCGACGAGCACGGGCGCGACCGCCGCGGGCAGCGTGCGCACGCGCGCCGCCATCACCCAGATGCGGACCGCGCTCACCGGCTAGGCCCGCTTGGGGAAGCGCGAGAAGTCCGGCGGGCGCTTCTCCCTGTACGCGTCGCGGCCCTCCTGCGCCTCCTCGCTGCCGTAGAACAGGAGGTTCGCGTCGTGCGCGAGCTGCTGGATGCCCGACAGGCCGTCCTCGGCGGCGTTGAAGCTCGCCTTCAAGAGTCGCAGCGAGAAGGGGGAGAACGCGAGCATCTCGCGGCACCACTGCACGGTCTCCTCCTCGAGGCGCTCGAGCGGCACGACGGCGTTGACCATCCCCATCTCGCGCGCCTCCTCGGCGGAGTACTGCCGGCACAGGAACCAGATCTCCTTGGCCTTCTTCGGCCCGACGAGGTTCGCGAGCAGCCCCGCGCCGAAGCCGCCGTCGAAGGAGCCCACCTTCGGCCCGACCTGCCCGAAGCGCGCGGTGTCCGCGGCAATCGTCAGATCGCACACGAGGTGCAGCACGTGCCCGCCGCCGATCGCGTACCCGGCGACCATCGCGACGACGGGCTTCGGCAGCCGGCGGATCTGGATGTGCAGGTCGGTGACGTGGAAGCGGCCCGGGCGGGTGGGATCCGGATCACCGGCATCGTCGTCGTTGAGGTATCCGGAGTCGCCGCGCACGCGCTGGTCGCCGCCGGAGCAGAACGCGTCGGCGCCCTCGCCGGTGAGCACGATGACGCCGATGTCGGTGTCCTCGCGCGCGTCCTCGAGCGCGCGTGAGATCTCGATGATCGTGCGTGGCCGGAAGGCGTTGCGCACCTCGGGGCGGGCGATGGTGATCTTCGCGATCCCGTGATCTGGCGCGGCGGACTTCTCGTAGCGGATGTCTGTGTAGTCGCCGTCGGCGGGGCGCGCGGCGGGAATCCAAGTGGTGCTCATGGCGCGAAGGCTAGTTGAACGACCTCCTGGGGCACTCCGGCTAGCCTTGGCGACATGGACGTCGAGGGATGGCTCGCGCGGGCGGCCGCGGCGCGGCCGCACAGCACGGCGGTCGAGACGCCGCGGGGGAGCTGGTCATACGAGCGGCTGCACCTCGCCGCGAGCTTCGCCGCCGCGGAGCTGAGCGCGCGGGGCGCCGGGCCGGGGACGCGAGTGGCGATCGCGCTGTCCCCCGGGCTTGGCTTCGCGCAGGCGCTGCACGCGTGCCTGCTGCTGGGCGCTGTGGCGGTGCCGATCGACCCGCGCCTGACAGAGGGCGAGAGGGAGACGATCGCGGCGGGCT
>DASUPL010000065.1:0-30059 GCA_036281155.1 Solirubrobacteraceae bacterium
CGCGGCTGGGGGCGGGGTCGGAGCGCTCGCTGCTGATGCGCCTGCTGCGCGGCCTGCCGGGCGTGGACGTGCGTGTGGTCGCGGACCCCACGCTGCGCGGAGCGCCCCCTGAGCGAGCAGCGGACTAAACAACTGGTAAAACTGGCGACGCGGATGCAGGTTGCGGAGTAAACGCCTCGTAAGACTGTGCAGAGGCCCGCAACCCTGCCGCTGCTGCGCTGTTTGCGCGAACGTATGAGAACACTCCGTCGCCCACTTCCACTCCTGCTGATCCTGATCATTGTGCTCGCCGCGGCGTTCGCGACGATCGGCCAGGCCGGCGCCGCGCCACGTCCCGCGCCGCGCGCGCACGTCGCCAGCAGCTACCTGACGGGGGTCGGCGACGAGCAGGCGCGGATGTTCCGCAACCCGCTGTGGCAGCAGCTGCGCACGAAGATCGTGCGCTACATCGCGCCGTATGACGCGGTCGCGCACGTCGCCGACCTGAACAAAGCGATCACGTTCGTCCAGGCCGCGGAAGCCGCCCACGCGCAGGTGCTGGTGTCCTTCTACCACTCCGAGGTCACGCCGACGAGGCTGCCGAGCGTGGCGAGCTACAAGCACTACGTGCAGAAATTCATGAAGCTGTTCCCGCGCGTACGCCAGTACCAGTCGTGGGACGAGGCCAACCGCGGCAACGTCGCGCGCGCGTTCTCGAGCCCCTCGCCGGCGCTGGCGGCGCAGTACTACCAGGCGATGATCCGCGTGTGCAAAGGCTGCACGGCGATCGGCCTGGACGTGCTCGACGCGCGCAACATCGGCCCCACGCTGGCGTACATCGCGGAATTCAAGCGCGAGATCGGGCGCCTGCGCACGGTGATGCCGAAGATCTGGGGTCTGCACAACTACTCGGACATCAACCGCCACGAAAGCTGGCGCACGCGGGAACTCGTGCGCGCGCTCGGCGGCGAGGTGTGGCTCACCGAGACGGGCGGCCTGGTCAAATTCGGCGGCGCGTTCCCGAACGTCCGCGGCGCGGGCCTGACGCGCGCGGCTGGCGCGCTGAAGTACATGTTCGCGGTCGCCGCCTCGCGCCCGCAGATCAAGCGCCTGTACATCTACAACTGGAGCGGCGGCACGAGCGCGAGCCGCTTCGACGCGGGGCTGACGAACGTGCACGAACAGCCGCGCGCGGGCTACGTCGCGGTGTGCCGCCACCTGCACGCGGCGAAATGCAGCGGCGTGCGGCTAGCCAGGAACTAGCGCGTCCCGCGTCCAGCGAGGCCGCAACCTTGTGACTCTCACAAAGCCGTCCCGCGGGTCCGGTTGTGCTGTATGATTCCAGTGGGGAGAAGATGACTGATATTCCATGGAATGAGCTGATCCGACGGATCCGGAGCGGCCACTTGACACCATTTCTCGGTGCCGGCATCAGCCGCCCGCCGCTACCTGACGCGGCTGAACTGGCTGCAACGCTTGCCGACCAGTACGAGTATCCCTTCATCCATCAAGACCTCATGGAGGTAGCACAGTACGCTGCAACGATGGTCGACGGCGCCTCGCCGAAGGTGGCGATTCAAGAGAGATTCAAGCAGGTACCCGATCCAGATTTCGATGAGCCCGATCAGGCGCACGCAATCCTAGCGTCACTGCCTATAGCGGTGTACCTGACAACAAACTACGACGACTATATGGAGAAAGCGCTGCGAGCGTGTAACCGTACGCCTGTCACCGAGGTCTGCCGCTGGAATAGTGGATTGAAGACACGCCCTTCGCACCTGCTCGATTGTGATCCCGACACCGGCCATCCAGTCGTCTACCATCTGCATGGTCATATTGATGATCCCGACTCATTCGTCCTCACCGAGGACGACTATCTTGACTTCATGGTAAACGCGCGTCGGTTTGAGGCCGTCACCGACAGAAGTCTGCATGTTCTGCCTCCTAAGGTCGATGAGCTTATCTCGTCAACCTCACTCCTATTTCTCGGCTATGGACTGCGCGACTGGAACCTTAGAGTCTTGTTGCGTGCCCTCATCCAAAGCGCCGATCGATCCTCTCAGAAGATAAGCGTGAGCGTTCAGCTTGAGCCCGGCGATTCCGTTGTTGCAGCTGTTGGCCGCGCGAAGGCGATCGAATATCTTCAGGATTACTTTGCTGGTCTAAGGATCTTGGTCTATTGGGGCACTGTGACAGAGTTCCTCATAGAGCTGAAACAGCGATGGGATCAACCTCAACTGAACGGAAGCGAATAGGCATGCCCAACGCGGTTTGGCAGACACACACCAATGGCACACTAGGACCGTATCCCGGCCCCCGGCCCTTCCGTACTAACGAGACCGATTTGTTCTTTGGACGTGATCGTGAGACCGCTCAGCTGAGATCGCTTATCCTCGCGCATTCGCTTGTGCTTCTATACGCACCATCAGGAGCAGGTAAGACATCGCTACTTAGAGCTGGGCTGATTCCTGCATTGGAGGAGCAGGAAGTGACCATACTCCCCATCCTTCGTATTCTGCCAAGCAATCGTGACGACATGGCAAGTGGCATCAAGAACCCGTATGTTCGCTCCATGGTTGCGAACTGGTGCGCGGATGAAGGCGAGCCAGCTGTTGACATTCAGAATCTACCGGAGTTCTTGAAGCTCGTCGCGCTTCGCGGCAGCGTGGGGGGCGACGAGGCGCGGGTTCTAATAATCGACCAATTCGAGGAACTCTTTACGCATTTTCCCGAGCACTGGGAGAGTCGCGGCGACTTTTTCGCCCAGATGCAGGACTCGCTGGCTGCCGATCCTGAGCTTCGCGTTCTTCTTGCCATTCGCGAAGATTATCTGCCGCAGACAGATCCCTATGCGGCAAGCATTTCCAATCATCTGCAGCATAGATTTCGTATCGAGCGCCTACACAGGGAACCTGCTTTGTCAGCAGTGAGTAGCCCTGTTAGCTTGACTGACCGAGTGTTCGCTTCCGGTGCGGCGGAGTACCTCGTGGATCAACTCCTTCAGATTCGTGTGGAGCGCGACGGGCGACCAGTGACGGTAGCAGGTGAGTACGTAGAACCGGTTCAGTTGCAGATAGTGTGTGCATCTTTGTGGGAGCGCCTCGAGGCGCTCCCACAAAAGATCACTAAGATCACCAAGGATCATATTCGGAGATACGCCCCGGTCGATCGAGCGCTCGCTCGCTTCTATGGAGACCTCATCAGCCGCGTGGCCGCAAATTCGCGGTTGGATCCCCTAGAGCTTCGCCGCTGGTGTGAGGATTCTCTCATCACACCAGGCGGTACGCGAGCATTGGTTTATCGTGGGCGCACAGCTACCGGAGGGTTGCAAAACACGGCGGTAGATGATCTAGAGGCCGAACACCTGATCAGGGGCGAGGAGCGCGCAGGGGCGCACTGGTATGAGCTGTCGCACGACAAGTTCATTGAGGCTATCCAATCCGGCAATCGGCAAGCTTTCGAGGAGCAAGCAGATGCCGTATCTGAGTTCGATACCAGAACAGACACATGGCGCAAACAAGTAATAGACGCTATTAATGAGTTGCGGTCGGGCGACGGAACCCGGCAGCACACGGCCATTCAGACACTCTTTCCAGTGGCGTTTGGATCGGCGCCCCTATGGCCCGATCTCCGTGTCGCTTTGGACGACACCCTGACCCAACTCACACAGGACCCAACGGCCGACGAGGAAGTACGTAGGTTGGCAGAGCAGCTTCAGTCTCTGGCTCGACATTCGGAAGCAGACTTCGGTGATCGGCTCAGCAGTCGTCGAACCGCGGCATACGTCCGATATCTGACGGTCAGTGGGCGCGTATTGCTTCGAGACAGCGTCATCCTGGCCGTGGGGCTCCTCGCATCGCTCATTGGCCTTAGCGCACTAACAGCAACACTCAGTGGATGGGATCTATTTCATGAGCTTAGCCACTGGTACGCAATTGCAGGTGTCGCGTTCGTCTGGACCGCGGTTTACGTGTTTGAGACGCTCGACAACTTCCCTCTCCAGTCATGGCGTCGATCGGAGAGCCAACGTATTCACACATTGACTTCGCCAGTCGCGCCGTACCAAAGCGTCCATGACCGTGTCGGCCTCAAGTTTCTGGTTGGGTGGCCGTTTAGTCTCCTTCTTCCTTGGGGGGTCGCGGTCGGCGCCGCGACGGTTACCGACAATGTTTTTGGTTGGCCGGTGCCATCCATCTTTTTTCCAACGCTCGGAGGCGCTACGTTGGTCACCGCATTGATCTACCTAGATAACGAGGTATAGACACATCCAAGCAGTTGCGAGCTAGGTCGACAGCGCGGCTGCGACGGGCTCTGCAACTAAGTCGAGAGCGTCCGTCGCGACGGACGCTCCGCGGCGTGATCATCGCCGCCGGGTCCCCCCGCGCGAAGACGGGGAGGCTCGTTGCGCAGCAGCCGCATCGCGCCCAGCGCGAGCAGCCCCGCGAAGGCGGTGACGGGCACGAGCGTTTTCAGCGGGTAGGAGCTGAAGCCGGGGTGCAGCTTGGCGCTGAGCGCCGTGTGGTCGCCCGCGCCGACGATCGATTCGAGGCCCGCGTGGTCGATGCCCAGCAAGGTGGGCGCGAGCGCGGCGAACATCGCCCACGCGATCAGCGCGAGCAGGCCATACGCGAGCGCCCGCGCGCCGATGCGCAGCCGCGGGGTGGCCCACGCGGCGAGCACGACGCCGCCGGCGGCGGCGAGGAAGAACGGCCAGACGGCGCCCCAGCCGCGACCGAGGCCCAGGGCCGAGGCGATCGTCGGCTGGAAGAAGCCTTTGCTCAGATAGCGCATCCACGAGTTGGTCTCCGTCTCATAGCCCACGAGCGGGTGCGTGACGGTGGCGATCGCGGTCGCCGCGATCGAGACCGCGCCGAGCGCGATCGTCGGACCGGGGAAGCGCTTCAGCGCGATGGCCAGGGGGAAGGCGAGGAACGGCAGCATCGTGGTGAGGAAGCGCGGGCCCATGAAGCCGCCGCCGAAGGGCAGATAGTAGCCGGAGTTGTAGCCCACGTAGCAGGCGCAGATGCCCGCGACGGTGAGCGCCTCGGCGCGCTTTCCGCGCCGGTAGAGCATCACGGCGCCGACGGTGGCGAGGATCAGCACGGGTGAGATCGTGAAGAGGCCGCGCGAGTCGAACAGCAGCGTCGAGAGCACCTTCAGGCTCGGCGAGCCGATCCCGAAGAAGCCTTTCTGCTGGCGCGGCACGTCGGAGTACGCGAGGTGCGTCCAGGAGTGAAACGCGTAGTGGTTGTACAGCACCAGCGGCACGATCCCGACGATCCCGCCGAGGATGTACGCCCCGGCGCGGCGGAGCACGCCGAGCGGCGTGCGCGCGTCGCGGCGCGAGAGCAGGAACAGCCCGAGCACGAGCGCGACGAAGAACAGCGGGTACTCCGACGCGACCGCGTAGCCCATCGCGAGGCCCGCGACGGCGAGCAGCAGCGGCCTGGGCGGTCCGTCACGCTCCTTGAGCATCAGCGCGAACGCGGCGAAGCCGAGGAACGCGGTGAGCACGTGCGAGAACAGCATCGTGGAGAGCGGCAGCACCATCGTGCCGAGCCCCAGCAGCGCGGCGGCGGCCGCGCCGTAGCCCGGCTCGAAGCGCTCGGACACGCGCCACACGAGCAGCAGCAGCAAGAGGCCCGGCAGCACGTTGCCCCACAGGCCGATGAGGTACACCATCTCGTCGTCGCTGCGCTGCGCCTCGGAGTCGCGCGCCAGCGCGTCGGCGTTGAGGAAGTTGAGCGTGTCGTAGAACGGCAGCGCGAACAGCGCCAGGCCGGGGGCTCGCGCGGAGTAGAAGTGGCCCTTGTAGAAGACCTTGTCGCCGGTGTTCGACTGGTTCGCGTCGATCGTCGTCTTGCCGTGGTCGATCGCACGGATCAGGTCGTAGTGCGAGGCCTGGTTCCAGGAGAAGCTCTGGATGACCGTCGCGTAGGCGACGCCGATCAGCAGGATCGCCACTAGGGCTCGGCGGTTAGGAACCTGTTTCAAAATGAGGGTGCGGGCGGGGCGTTCGTGGACCAAGCCGGGCGACGCGGGACGGTGAAGCCCGTGCTGGTGGCACGGGCAAGCCGGCACGTGGCGATCCGGCGCCGCGTACACGGACGCATCCGGGCGTGCCGGTCATTTTGAAACAGGTTCCTGCCCATCAATTGGTTCCGTGCAGCGCCTTCGGCCCGGGGCCGATTTCGTAGATCACGATCGAGCCGACCTGCCTGCGCGTCACGCCGAGGCCCGCGATCGGCTTTTCGGCCGCCGCGCGCGGGTTGGGCGGCTCGGGGAACACCCAGCCATGATGCGGCGGCAGTCCCTTCGGCAGCACGGTGTGCAGCACGACGGTCTTGATGTTGTAGTAGCGCAGCTTTTCCACGCTCGCCTTGTCGGGGAAGCCGAGCATGCCGCCACGCAGGTCGTCGAGCGAGTGGATGTCGAACGTGCTGTTGCCCTGCGGGATCTGGGGAAAGCCGTTAGTCGAGTAGTACTGCCAGATGCGGTCCAGGGCGCCGTCGGTGGGGAGGTCGAACACCGGTCCCTTCAGCCCGATCTCGGCACGCGCGGGCTGCGGCACGACCGGGGTCGCCATGTGCCCGGCGCCTTCGCCGAGGATGCCCACGAGCAGCGCGCCGCCGAGCAGCGCGGGCACGGCCTGCAGCGACCGGCGACGCGCCCACGGGCCGATGCGTCGCACGAGCAGCTGCGCGCCCGCGCCGGCGAGCATCGCGTAGAACAGCGTCGCGAGCGTGAACACGCGCCCGGGGACGCGCACGCCGTCCCAGCCGGGGGCGTAGTCGTACAGCAGCCGATAGGGGTAGCCCGCGCCGGTGAGCCCCATGCCGAGCGCGAGGATCGAGACGACGCCGATGCCGATGGCGAGGCCGAGGCGCAATCGGCGCGTGTACATCGGCGCGGCGAGCCCGATCAGCGCGAGCAGGAGGATCCCGCCGCCGGGGAACAGCACGCTCTCGTTCTTGGAGTGGATGTGCTCGCGCATGCCCGAGGTGGCGGAGCCCCAGACGCGGTTCTCGGTCGACGCGGACAGCCACGCGGCGGGGCCGGCGGAGTAGTTCTTGACTTCCTTGACGGTGCGTTTCGCGGTGGGGTAGTGGGCGGACACCTTCAGGTAGGGCCGCGCCTCGTAGATCGCCACGAGGCCGAGCGTCGCGATCCCGATCAGCGTCACCGCGAGCAGCCGGCGTGGGATCAGCGGCCCGCGCGCGAGTGGTCCGCCCGGTCGCTGCGCGTCTGCGGTTGTGTCGGTCCTGGGCGTGTCCCGCGCTTCGGCCGCGTGGCGCTCGCCGCGCCACCAGTGCACGAGCACGAGCAGCGCGATCATGGCGAGCAGGTAGCAGTACTGCAGGCCGAGGGTGAAGCCGAGGCTGATCTGCCAGGCGGAGACGAGCCAGCCGGCGAGCACGAGCCCGCGCGAGGAGCGCCGGTAGCCGCGCAGCAGCAGGAACAGCGCGAGCGGCAGCCCGCCGGAGGAGATCACGTGCAGGTGGCCGGCCTCGGTGACGCGGTAGGGCGCGTACGCGAACGCGAGCCCCGCCGCCGCGCCGCCCAGCCGGCCGAGGCCGAGCTCGCGCGCGAGCAGGTACGCGCCAGCGAAGCACAGCGACCAAGCGAACAGGAACAGCAGGTTGTAGCGGACGAGCGCGGCGACGGTGCCCGAGCCGAAGAACGCGGCGGGGCCGTAGCCGAGCAGCGAGTCGGAGAACGCGAGGCTGAGCGGGTGGGGGTAGAACGCGTTGGCGTTGAACAGGTGCAGCGGGTTGTGGAGCATCCCGTGTCCCACCCACGCGACCTGCCACGCGGTGCGCACGGGGTCGCCGAGGTCGGGCGCGATGCGGCTGGGCAGGTGCAGCACGAGCGGCCAGCTCGTGAGCACGGCGAGCAGCACGCCGACGAGCGCGACGAGCGGGATCTCGCGGCGGGCGAACGAGGGCGACGGCGCCCAGCGCGTGGCGGGCAGGCGCGAGCTCCAGCCCGCCCGTGAGGGCACGCCGTTATGCACGCCGTCGTCGACGCCGGGAGAGTGTGGCGATCCCGGTGACGTGCGTGGCGGGCTGGGGAGACCTGTGCTCAAGGTCGAGGGGTGTTCGAGGCCGCGCGGATCGCCGCAGCATACGGCAGGCGCCTGGGACGTAGCGGCGCACGCGGGCGAGACGCTTGTGCCGTTCCGGGCGAGGCGTTTGCGTAAGACTGACCGACATGAGGGTTCTGGTCGTCGGCTCGGGCGGCGTGGGCGCGGCGTTCGCGGCGATCGCGCAGCGCCGTGAGACGTTCGAGCACGTGGCGCTGGCGGACGTGGCGCTCGAGCGCGCGCGGGCGGCGGCGGAGCGCCTCGGCGAGCCCGACCGCTTCAGCGCGGAGCGCGTGGACGCGTCCAGCCGCGCGGATCTCGTGGAGCTGATCGGCCGGGTACGTCCCGACGCGGTGCTGAACGCGTGCGACCCGCGCTTCAACGAGCCGATCTTCGGCGCGGCGTTCGACGCGAAGGTCACGTACCTGGACATGGCGATGACGCTGTCGCACCCCCATCCGGAGCGCCCGCACGAGCTGCCGGGGGAGATGCTCGGCGATCTGCAGCTGGCCCAGCACGCGGGGTGGGTGCGCGCGGGGCTTTTGGCGCTCGTGGGGATCGGCGTGGAGCCGGGCCTGTCGGACGTGTTCGCGCGCCACGCCGCGGATGAGCTGTTCTCGAGCATCCGCGAAGTGGGCGTGCGCGACGGCGCGGACCTGGTCGTGGAGGGCTATGACTTCGCGCCGACGTTCTCGATCTGGACGACGATCGAGGAGTGCCTGAACCCGCCGCTGATATGGGAGCGCGAGCGCGGCTTCTACACCACCGCGCCGTTCTCCGAGCCGGAGGTGTTCGTGTTCCCGGAGGGCATCGGGCCGGTGGAGTGCGTGAACGTGGAGCACGAGGAGGTGGTGCTGATCCCGCGCTGGGTGGACTGCGAGCGCGTGACGTTCAAGTACGGCCTCGGACAGGAGTTCATCGACGTGCTCGCGACGCTGCACAAACTCGGCCTCGACTCGACCGAGCCGGTGTCGGTGCGCGGAATGCAGGTGGCCCCGCGCGACGTCGTCGCGGCGGCCCTGCCGGACCCCGCGACGCTGGGCGAGCGCATGAGCGGGCGCACGTGCGCGGGCACATGGGTGACGGGCACCGGCAAGGACGGCCAGCCCCGCTCGACTTACCTGTACCACCTGGTCGACAACGAGACCACGATGCGCGAGTACGGCTGCCAGGCGGTCGTGTGGCAGACCGCGATCAACCCCGTCGTGGCGCTGGAACTGCTCGACAAGGGCGCCTGGAAAGGCACAGGCGTCCTAGGCCCCGAGGCCTTCCCCCCACAGCCGTTCCTCGACCTGCTGAAAGAGATGGGCTCCCCGCACGGGCAGATGGAGGTTTTGAGCTAACTCCAAATTACTCCAAATTTGTCCAAAGACTTGGAGTTCTGAATGCGCTGCAGGTATACTCATAAGAGTAGTATGATATACTCCCTTCATGAGCAAGAGGCTTCAAGTGGTCATCCGGGACGCCGATCTGGAGCGCTACACGCGCACGGCGGACGCTGCGGGCGTGAGCATGTCGGAGTGGGTTCGTCAAGCGCTCAGGGTGGCTGAGCGCGAGGCGTCGAGCGGCGATGTCGACGCAAAGCTAGCCGTTATTCGCAGGGCTGTCAGCCATGAGGGCACCGGACGTGAAGTTGATATTGACGTGATGCTGGCTGAGACCGAGGCGGGACGTTTGGCCGACATCGAGGCAGGATTTGCAAGCGCTGATGACGCGTGATCTTTATCGACGCGAATGTCCCGATGTATCTGGTGGGGCGTGAGCATCCGCACAAGGTCGACGCGCGTTTGGCGCTCGAGTGGCTCACGGCTGAGCGGCGACGTCTGGTAACCAACGCTGAGGTCTTTCAAGAGATCCTTCACCGCTACATCTCAATCGATCGCCGCGACAAGATCGAGCTGGCGTTCGAGACGCTCCGGGGACTCGTCGACGAGGTCATCGCGATTGAGGAAGCCGACGCGTTCCTTGCCAAGGACCTAGTACACACGCATCCGCTTCTCTCTCCCCGTGATGCACTGCACGTGGCTGTGATGCGCCGTACCGAAATCACCCAGATCTTGAGCTTCGACCGTGGCTTCGACACTGTCGCGGGAATCAAACGGCTCCCGGCATCTCGGCTCCCTGCCTGAGTTGACGAGTCCGCCACACGGTGCGCAAGCGTCCCTACTTGCGCACCGTGGCCCCCTTCGGCGGAAGGCTGAGCGTCTGCTCAGAAGTCGACGGGCGCGGGGATCGCGGCGGCCGGGGGTCGATCGAGCACGCCCGGAGGAGCGGTTTCGCGCTTGCGTGAGAAGAACTCGCGGAAGATGGGCATGGAGATGAGCATCAGAACGAGCCCGACGAGCATGCCCCCGATGCCGAACCAGATCGGCAGCGTGATCCCCGCGAGCGGGGCAGATTCGACGTTGGCTTCCTTCCAGTAGAACGTCGCCGCGTAGATGCCGACGCCGAACAGCATCAGACCGCCGGTCAGCGGCGCGAGGCCGAGCAGGAGGAAGTTGCGCGCGCTCTTGAACAGCTCGTGCCGGTAGTAGACGGCGCAGGCGATTCCCGTGAAGCCGTAGTAGAAGCAGATCGGGAAGCCGATCGCGGTGAGCGAGTCGGCGAGCACGCTTTCGGAGAGGAGGATCAGCGGGACTGTGATGACGATCGCGAGAAAGCCAAAGCCCAAGGTCGAGACCGTCGGCGTGAGGTAGCGCTTGTGGATGCGCGAGAACAGCTTCGAGATCGCTTTCCAATGCGCCATCGAGAGCGTGGTTCGGGCGGTTGGAAGGATCGTGGTCTGCGTCGACGCTGACGCGGATGTCAACACGGAGAGGATCAGGAGCTTGTAGAGAACCGCGCCGAGCACGGGCTTGCCGAGCGCGCTGAGGACATCTTCGGCATTGTTTTCCAAGAAGGCCGGTCCGTAGAAGGCTTGGGCGCCGGCGGAGACGATCAGGTAGATCAAGACGAGCAACAGCGTCGAGATCACCGCCGCCTTGCCCGGCCCCTCGGCGGGGTCCTCGGACTCCTCGTTGACCGCCACGCCGGAGTCCCAGCCCCAGTAGATGAAGACGCCGAGCAGTATCGCGACGACGAGGTCGCGAAATTCCATCGCGAACGGGTTGAACCAGTCGAGCGAGGGCTTGATCGAGCTGTATTGAACGAGTTCGCTCTTGCCGGTTTCTTCGCTGACGACGCTTCCCACGGCGTGTGGATGGCCGCCGAAGACCTTGACGAAGGCGACCACGGCGAACAGCGTCAGGATCAGTACCTCGGCGCCGAGCAGAACCCGCTGTATGCGGGCGGACAGCTCGATGCCGCGGAAGCAGATCCATGTCATCAGCGCGATCCAGATGACCGCCGCGGCGAGCACGGCGCCTTTGGAGCTGGCGGCCGAGTCCCAGCTGAAGAGCTTGAACGTGTAGATCCCGGCGATGTCCGCCAGCGACGCCATCACGATCAGGTCGGCGAGGAAGATCGCCCAGCCGTTGAGCCACCCGGTCACGGGCCCGAGCGCGCGTGTGGTCCACGCGAACGATGTCCCTGCATCGGGATCGGCGCGGTTGAGAAATTTGTAGGCAGAGGCCACCAGCAGCATCGGGATGAACGAGACGAGCAGCACCGCGGGGGCGTGGACGCCGACGCCGGTGACCGCGACGATGAAGCCGAGCGTCGCCGCAAGCGAATAGGCGGGCGCGGTGGAGGCGACCCCGATGACGACGTTGGAGAGGGTGCCGATGGCGCCTTTTTTCAGGCCCTTGTCCATGACCCCGGAAGAGTGGGGAGTCCCTGGTGAGGTGAGACCTTCGGTGGCCATCAACGGCTCCTCTCGTGGGCTGCGGCGAATATGGCTCAAACGCTGTAACAAAAGTTACGACCCAAGACGGCGGCGGTGCAAGGGGCGCAATCTCCAAAACGGACGGGTGCGACTGTACATTCTGTACAATTGACAGTCAGCATGTTGAACGAGCGGTGGGTTGAGCACAGCATCGAGGCGGGGTAACGTTGTCCTCAGTGTCTAGTTCCCTTCAAAAGCAGGCCAAGCGGCACCTGTGGATGCACTTCACCCGCATGGGCGCCTACGCCGACGCGGAGGTTCCGGTGATCGTGCGGGGCGACGGCTGCTACGTGTACGACGAGCACGGCAAGCGCTACCTGGACGGCCTCTCGGCGCTGTACTGCGTGAACGTGGGCCACGGGCGCACCGAGCTCGGCGAGGCGGCGGCGGAGCAGGCGAAGGAGCTGGGCTTCTACACCAACTGGAGCTACGCGCATCCGCCGTCGATCGAGCTGGCCGCTCGCATCGCGCAGCTGGCGCCGGGGGACCTGAACCGCGTGTTCTTCACCTCGGGCGGCTCGGAGGCGGTGGAGTCGGCGTGGAAGCTCGCGAAGGCGTACTTCAAGGCCAAGGACGAACCGCTGAGGCACAAGCTGATCTCGCGCAAGCTCGCCTACCACGGCACCTCGATGGGCGCGCTCACCGCGACCGGCCTGCCGCCGCTGCGCACGCCGTTCGAGCCGCTCACCCCCGGCGGGATCCACGTGGAGAACACGAACTCATACCGCTGGAGCGAAGACCGCGACCCGCTGTGGGCGGCGGACTCGATCGAGCAGGCGATCGAATTCGCGGGAGCGGAGACGGTGGCGGCGGTGATCCTCGAGCCGGTGCAGAACGGCGGCGGCTGCTTCACGCCGCAGGAGGGCTACTTCCAGCGCGTGCGCGAGATCTGCGACCGCCATGGCGTGCTGCTGATCTCCGACGAGGTGATCTGCTCGTGGGGCCGTCTGGGCCATTGGTTCGGATGCGAGCGCTACGGCTACCACCCCGACATGATCACCACCGCGAAGGGAATCACCTCGGCGTACGCGCCGATGGGAGCGGTGATCGCGAGCGACCGCGTGGCGGAGCCGTTTCTGCACGGCACGGCGATCTTCAACCACGGCTTCACCTTCGGCGGGCACCCGATGTCGTGCGCGGTGGCGCTGGCGAACATCGCTGTGATGGAGCGCGAGGATCTGTGCGGCCACGTGCTCGACAACGAGGCGCGCTTTCGCGAGATGCTCGACAGCCTGCGCGACCTGCCGATCGTGGGCGACGTGCGCGGCGCGGGCTACTTCCACGCGATCGAGCTGGTGAAGGACAAGAGCACGAAGGAGACGTTCGACGCGCAAGAGTCCGAGGATCTGCTGCGGGGCTTTCTCTCGGGTGAGCTGTTCCGGCGCGGGCTGATCTGCCGCACCGACGATCGCGGCGACCCGATCGTGCAGCTCTCACCGCCGCTGATCGCCGGCGAGGAGCAGTTCCAGGAGATCGAGGCGATCCTTCGCCCAGTGCTCACCGAGGCTTCGGAGCGGGTGGGGAGTTGGAGCTCACTGTCGAGAGCCTGATCGGCGAGCTCGGCCTGGAGCTCGTCTCAGGCCAGGAGTCCGCCCACGCGCACGTGCGCTGGGTGCACAGCACCGAGCTGACCGACCCCACGCCGTGGCTGAAAGGCGGCGAGCTGCTGCTGACGACGGGGATGGCGCTCGACACCGCCAAGAGCCAGCGCGAGCTGATCGGCAGGCTCGCCGACCACGAGATCGCGGGCCTGGGCTTCGGCACGGGCTTCGCCCACAAACGGCTGCCGGCGGCGCTCGTGACGGCGGCGCGCAAGCGCTCGTTCCCGCTGTTCGAGGTCCCGTACGAGCTGCCGTTCATCGCGATCACCGAGCGCGCGTTCGCGCAGCTGGTGAACGAACGCTACGAGATGCTGCAGCGCAACATGGTCGGCGACGTGCTCGCGGAGGCGCTCGCCGGGCACCTGTACCCGGAGGATCTGCAGGCGCGGCTGCGGCCGTTCGGGATCGGCGAGAGCGTGGCGGTGCTGGCGTTCAAGCTCGCGGACCCGAGCGCGGCGGCGGCGGTGGTGGAGCGGATGCTCGCGCGCAAGGGCGTCCCGAACCTGGTGGCGATTCGCGCGGGGCTGCTGTGCGCGGTGGTGGACGCGGAGGGCGCGAAAGGGCCGACGCCGCTTGACCCGATCGAGCTGGCGCGCGAAATTCGCGCCGAGCTGTCGCCGCGCTTCGGCGAGGTGCGAGCCGCGGCGAGCCGCATCGCCGCGACGCACTCGCTGCGGATGAGCTTCCACGAGGCGCGCTGCGCGCTGGAGGCGGTGCGTCTGCGCAACGGCGACGCGCCCGAGGTCGCCTCCTACGCCGACCTGGGCGCGTTCCAGCTGCTGCTCTCGCTGCAGGACGACGACGCGCTGAGCTCCTACTGCCGCAGCGTGCTCGGACCGATCGAACAGGGCGAGGGCGATTACGGCGATGAGCTGGTGCGCTCGCTGGACGTGTTCATCGAGCACAACGGCCATTGGGAGAAGGCCGCCAACGCGCTCTTCTGCCATCGCCACACGCTGCGCTACCGCATCCGCCGCATCGAGGAGCTGACGGGGCGCGACTTCTCGAGCGCCCGCGACCGGATCGAGTTCTGGCTGGCCCTGAGAGGAAGGGAGCTGGCGCGATGAGGATCGGCGTCCCGAGCGAGATCAAGACGGACGAGTACCGCGTGGCGATCACCCCCGCGGGGGTACGGGAGCTGACGACGCGCGGACACGACGTGCTCGTGCAGACGGGCGCGGGCGTGGGCAGCGCGATGAGCGACGAGCAGTTCGAGGCGCAGGGCGCGCGGATCTTGCCCTGCGCGGAGGCGGTGTTCGGCGAGGCGGAGCTGGTGCTGAAGGTGAAGGAGCCACAGGCGGCGGAGGTGGGTCTGCTGCGCGAGGGCCAGACGCTGTTCACGTATCTGCACCTCGCCGCGGAGCCCGACCTGGCGCGCGGCCTGATGGACTCGGGCGCGACGTGCATCGCGTATGAGACGGTCGTGGACGAGGGGGGACGGCTGCCGCTGCTGGCGCCGATGAGCGAGGTGGCGGGCAAGATCGCGACGCAGGCGGGCGCGTTCATGCTCGAGAAGCCGCTCGGTGGGCGGGGGATCCTGCTGGGCGGCGTGCCGGGCGTGGCGGCGGCGACGGTGCTGGTGATCGGCGGCGGCGTGGTGGGGATGAACGCGGCGTTCATCGCGATCGGCATGCAGGCGGACGTATTCACGTTCGACCGCTCGATCGACCGGCTGCGCGAGCTGGAAGTGGCGTTCGCGGGACGCGCGTCGACGGTGTACTCCTCGACGCTCGCGATCGAGGAGATGCTGCCGCAGGCGGACCTGGTGATCGGCGCTGTGCTGCTGCCGGGCGGGCGCGCGCCGCGCGTGGTGACGCGCGAGCAGCTGAGGCTGATGAAGCCGCACGCGGTGCTCGTGGACGTGTCGATCGACCAGGGCGGCTGCTTTGAGACCTCGCGCCCGACGACGCACTCCGATCCCACGTATGAAGTGGACGGGATCACTCACTACTGCGTGACGAACATGCCGGGAGCGGTGCCGATCACCTCGACGTACGCGCTGACGAACGCCACGCTGCCGTACGTGATCGAGATCGCGGAGTGTGGCGTGGAGCAGGCGCTCGAGCGCAACAATGGACTACACGGGGGGCTGAACGTGCGGGGCGGGGAGATCACCCACCCGGCGGTGGCCGAGGCACTCGGCATCACGGCGGTGGCGTAAATCGCAAGGGACACAGGACGAGGAGAGAACGATGGCGCAGACCCTGAACAACTTCATCGACGGCGAGCGCGTGGCGGCGGACGGCGAGACCGAAGCGGTGCTCAACCCAGCGACGGGAGAGGAGATCGCGCGCGCGCCGGTATCCAGCGCGCAGGACGTGGATCGCGCGGTGAGGGCCGCGCGCAGGGCGTTCGAGGGCTGGTCGACGACGACGCCGGCGCAACGCTCGCAGGCGCTGCTCGCGATCGCGGACACGATCGAGGAGAACGGCGGAGAGATCGCGCGCCTGGAGGCGCTGAACGCGGGCAAGCCGATCGAAGCCGTGATCAACGACGAGATCCCGGTGATGGCGGACAACCTGCGCTTCTTCGCGGGCGCGACGCGCTGCCTGGAGGGCAGGGCGGCGGGCGAGTACATGGATGGCTACACGTCGTTCACGCGCCGCGAAGCGATCGGCGTGATCGGCCAGGTGACGCCGTGGAACTACCCGCTGATGATGGCGATCTGGAAATTCGGCCCGGCGATCGCGGCGGGCAACACGGTCGTGCTGAAGCCCGCGGAGACGACGCCGATGACGACCGTGCGCCTGGCGGAGATGGTGGCGGAGATCCTGCCGCGGGGCGTGTTGAACGTCGTCATGGGCCCCGCCCGGCCGACGGGCGAGACGTTGATCAACCACCCCGACGTGGACATGCTCGCGCTGACGGGGTCGGTGGACACGGGCAAGCACTTCGCGCGCACGGCGGCGGACACGCTCAAGCGCGTGCACCTCGAGCTGGGAGGCAAGGCGCCGGTGGTGGTGTTCGACGACGTGAGCCTGGAGAGCGCGATGGAGACGATCGCGGGCACGGGCTACTACAACGCTGGGCAGGACTGCACGGCGGCCACGCGCGTGCTCGCGTCGAGCAGCGTGTACGACGACGTGGTTTCGGGGCTCACCGCCCAGGCGCAAGGCCTCGTGATCGGCGACACGCTCGCGCCGGAGACGACGCTCGGGCCGGTCAACTCCGCGCGCCAGCGCGATCGGGTGGCGGGCTTCCTGGCGCGCCGTCCCGACCACGCGGAGCTGATCACCGGCGGCGCGCAGCCCGACCGGCCGGGCTTCTACCTCGAGCCGACGGTCGTGGCGGGGCTGCGCCAGGAGGACGAGATGATCCAGCGCGAGATCTTCGGCCCGGTGATCACGGTGCAGCGCTTCAGCGACGAGGCGCAGGCGATCGCGTGGGCGAACGCCACCCGCTACGGCCTCGCCTCCTCGGTGTGGACGCGCGACGTGGGTCGCGCGCTGCGCGTCTCCAGGGCGCTGCGCTTCGGCTGCGTGTGGATCAACGACCACATCCCGCTGGTCTCGGAGATGCCCCACGGCGGCTTCAAGGAGTCGGGGTACGGCAAGGACCTGAGCACTTACGGAGTGGAGGACTACACGGTGGTGAAGCACGTGATGGCGAGTTTGGATTGAGCCGGGTGGCGCATGCGCCACCCGGTGGACCCGCACATGTGCGGGTCCAGACCTGGGCGCATGCGCCCAGGTCAGAAACGACAAGGCTGCTACGGTCCCCGTACGAACGGCACCGGTCGTTCGTGAGGTTCTTTGTCTTTGTTGGCGCTCCGAGCGCGGATGGGGTCAGTCGAATCTCCATCTGCAGCGGCGGCCATGACGGCCGCCAGAAGGAGCATCACAACATGAAGCATGAAACGTTCGCCGACCTCGGCGTGTCCGAGGCCGTCGTAAGCGATCTCGCCGAGCGCGGGATCGAGGCGCCGTTCGCGGTCCAGAAGATGGTCATCCCGGATGTGCTCGCGGGGCACGACGTGCTGGCGCAGTCCCCGACGGGCTCGGGCAAGACGCTCGCGTTCGGCGTGCCGGTGGTCGAACGGCTGAAAGACTCAGACGCAAGGCCCTCGGCGCTGATCCTCGCGCCGACGCGCGAGCTGGCGATCCAGATCGTGGAGGACATGCGCTCGATCGCCCACGCGCGTGCGCTGTCGATCGCGGCTGTTTACGGCGGCGCGGGCATCGTCAAGCAGGCGCGTCTCGCGGGCCGCGCGCACATCCTCGTGGCGACGCCTGGCCGACTGCTGGATCTGATCGACCGCAGGGATGTGTCGTTGAAGAACATCCGCATCCTCGTGCTCGACGAGGCGGACCGGATGCTCGACATGGGCTTCCGTCCAGTGGTGGACAAAATCGTGAAGATGACCGCCGCCAAGCGCCAGACGCTGCTGTTCTCGGCGACGCTCGAGGGCGAGGTGGGCAAGATCGCGAAGGTCTACACGACCGACCCGCGCCGTCACGAGCACGCGCACTCGGTCGAGCGCAAGGGCGACGTGAAGCACCGTTTCGTGACGGTCACGCACGATGGCAAGGTCGATCGCCTGGTGCTCGAGCTGAAGGAGCCAGAGCGCGGGCTGACGCTGGTGTTCGTGCGCACGAAGCGCGGCGCGGACCGGCTCGTCAAGCGCCTGGCCTCCAGCGGCGTGCAGGCGGCGGCGATGCACGGCGACAAGTCCCAGGGACAGCGCCAGCGGGCGCTTGCGAACTTCGAGGCGGGCGTGGTGGACACGCTCGTGGCGACGGACGTCGCGGCGCGGGGGATCGACGTGACGGGGATCACGCACGTGATCAACTACGACATCCCGGCGACGCGCGAGGACTACGTCCACCGCATCGGCCGCACGGCGCGCGCGGGGGCGAGCGGCACCGGCGTGACGCTGGTGGCTCACGACCAGGCCCGTGAAATGGCTGGCATGGTCCGTGATCTGGGACTGGGTCGCGAGCTGGAGCTCGCGGGCGTGGGCGCGTCTCGCCCGCAGCGGGGACGCGCTCGATCGCGCGGGAGGGCCCCGGGCCGGTCGCGATAGGTCCAGCGAGCATTCGTTCTGTTCGGCTCGTCAGCTAACGTCGCTTCAATGAGTACGCCGAATCTGCCCGGTCAGGACGACGAGTCCGGCGCCAATGGCGACTCGGTCGAGGCTGGGTCCGAGGCCGACCTGCTCACGCACTACGACATCCTGCGCGTGCGCGCCCCCAACTCGGGCCTTTTGACCCTGTCGGGGACGAACACCTGGGTGGTGGGGCGCAGGCCGGCGTGGGTGGTCGACCCGGGACCGTTGATAGATGCGCACATGGAGCGGCTGGGCGCGGCGATCGACGCCCGCGGCGGCCTCGGCGGCGTGGTGCTGACGCACGACCACCACGACCACTCCGAGGCGGTCGGTCCGCTGCTGGAACTGTATCCCGCGCCACTGGCGGCGGGCCGCGGCTCGGTCGACATACAGCTCGGAGAGGGCGTGCGCGTGGGGCCGTTCGAGGCGGTCGCCACGCCGGGGCACTCGGCCGACCACTTCGCGCTCGTGGCCGACGGTGCGTGCTTCACCGGCGACGCGGTGCTCGGCGACGGGAGCGTCTTCATCAGCCCCTACCGCGGCTCGATGTCGGGTTACCTGTTAGCGCTGACACGTCTCGGTTTACGCGAAGACTTCAACGTCCTGTGCCCGGGCCACGGCTCGCCGGTGTGGGACGCGCACGCGAAGCTCGAGGAGTACATCGCTCATCGCATCGATCGCGAAAACCACCTGATCGTGGCGCTGGGCGAAGGCAAGCGCACGGTCGAGGAGCTGCTCGACACCGTCTGGGGCGACGTGGCGGATCCATTGCGCGGCATGGCCACGGCGACGCTCGCGGCGCACCTGGACAAGTTGGAGGACGAGCAGATCCTGCCCGTGGGCGTGGAGCGGCCGAGGTTCGAGCGGACCGAGTGGTGAAGGCTCCGGCCTCGACCACAATGTGGAGCGACGGCTCGGCGCCGGCCACGGCGGGCTCGCGCGCCACCTCGCTCGACTCCCCGTTCCCGCCGATCGCGGACTACGGCTTCCTGTCCGATTGCCATACGGGCGCGCTCGTGGCCTCGGATGGCTCGATCGAGTGGATGTGCCTGCCGCACTTCGACTCGCCGTCGGTGTTCGGCGCGATGCTCGACCGCGGCGCGGGCAGCTGGCGCGTGGGGCCGTATGGGATCTACGTGCCGGCGGGCCGGCGCTACATCCCGGGCACGAACCTGATCGAGACGACGTGGATGACGCCGCAGGGATGGCTGCGCGTGGTCGACGCGCTGACGATCGGCCCGTGGCACGACAACAAGCACGGCTCGAGTCACACGCGCCCGCCGACTGACTACGACGCCGATCACCTGCTGGTGCGGATGATCGAGTGCATCCAGGGGCAGGTGCAGGTGGAGATCGTGTGCGAGCCGATGCTCGACTACGGCGCGGCGCCGGCGGCGTGGAGCGTGGTGCAGAGCGGCGAGGAGGAGGGCGTGTGCTTGATGGACGCGACCGACGAGGTGACCGCGTTCAGGCTGTTCAGCGACGTGCGCATGGGGATCGAGGGCAACCGCGCGCACGGCCGCCACACGATGGCCGAAGGCGAGAAGCGCTTCTGCGCGATCTCCTGGACGGAGGAGCGTGGCGGCCCGCACACGGTCGAACAGGCCGAAGGGCACCTGCAGCGCACGAGCCACTTTTGGCGCACGTGGCTCGCGGAAGGGATCTACCCGGACCACCCGTGGCGCTTTCACCTGCAGCGCTCGGCGCTCGTGCTGAAGGGGCTGACGTTCATGCCGACGGGCGCGCTGGTCGCGGCGCCGACGACGTCGCTGCCGGAGACGCCGCGCGGGGAACGCAACTGGGACTACCGCTACTGCTGGATGCGCGACGCGTCGTTCACGCTGTGGGCGTTGCACGCCCTGGGCCTGAACTGGGAGGCGGACGACTTCGTGCAGTACGTCGCGGACATGGAGCGCAACGAGGACGGCTCGCTGCAGATCATGTACGGGATCAAGGGCCAGAAAGACCTGGCGGAGTCGACGCTCGATCACCTCAAGGGCTACGAGGGCGCGCGTCCGGTGCGCGTCGGCAACGGCGCGTTCAACCAGCGCCAGAACGACGTGTTCGGGGCGGTGCTCGACTCCGTCTACCTGCACTCCAAGAAGCGCGACCACATCCCGGAGCGGCTGTGGCCAGCGCTCGCCGACCAGGTGCAGTGCGCGGCGAACGCGTGGAAGGAGCCCGACCAGGGGATCTGGGAGGCGCGCGGCGAGCCGCGCCACTACGTCTCCTCGAAGCTGATGTGCTGGGTGGCGATGGACCGCGGCGCGCGCCTGTCCGAACGCCGCGGCGAAGGAGAGCAGGCGGAGCAGTGGCAGTCGCTCGCGGACGAGATCCACGAGGACATCCTCACCCGCGGCGTGGATGAGCGCGGCGTGTTCCGCCAGCACTACGACACGGATGAGTTGGACGCGTCGAACCTGCTGGTGCCGTTGATGCGTTTCCTGCCCCCTGATGACGAGCGCGTGCGCGCGACGGTGATGGCGATCCGCGAGGAGCTGACGGAGGGCGGCCTGGTGCTGCGCTACCGCACCGACGCCACCGACGACGGCCTGCGCGGCGAGGAGGGCACGTTCCTGATCTGCTCCTTCTGGCTCGTCTCGGCGCTGTCGGAGATCGGCGAGCACCGCGAGGCGGAGCACCTGTGCGAGCGCCTGCTGTCCTACTCCTCACCCCTGGAGCTCTACGCCGAGGAGCTCGAGGCCTCCTCGGGCCGCCACCTCGGCAACTACCCGCAAGCGTTCACGCACCTGGCGCTGATCAACGCGGTCACGCACGTGATCGCGGCGCAGCAGCAGCGCTGAGAGCATCGGTATTACTTGCTAGTCTTACCCGATGCGTGTGACGCAAAAGGGACAGGTCACGATCCCGCTGGATGTGAGGCGAGCGCTCGGCATCCATCCTGGCAGTGATGTCGAGTTCGAGGTCGACGCGCGGGGCGCACGCCTGCTGGTCGACCGCAGCCGTGCGGCCCGTGAGATCGTCAAAATGCGCGGCGCCGGCGATGTGGAGCTGACAACCGATGAGATTCTTGCGCTGACGCGCCGGTGACTTCCTCGCCCGGGGTCTTCATCGACAGCAGCGTGCTGCTCGATATCTTCACCGAAGACCCGCAGTGGCTTGCCTGGTCGCAGGCACACCTCACCGATGCCGCCCAGCGTGGCTCGATCGTCCTGAACGCAGTCGTGCTCGCGGAGATCGCCCCTCGGTTCTCTCGCATTGAGGCGCTGCGGTCGGTGCTTCCATCGATGGCTGTCATCGAGGAGATTCCTGCCGCGGCTGCATTCCTGGCCGGTCATGCCCATGCTCAATACCGTCGTGCGGGAGGTAGTCGGGAGGCAGTTCTCCCCGATTTCCTAATCGGGGCACACGCTGCCGTCACCTCCCGTCCGTTGCTTACGAGAGACCCACGACGCATAGCGACTCACATCCCAAGCGCCAAGCTGATTGCGCCAGAGATGTCCAGCTAATCGACGAAGTTCATAGTTGGTGCTTCCCGGTCGCGGCGTCAATACCCCGGCTCGCCCGGCAGCAAGATCCGCGCGACCTCGCCCTCCAGCACCACGCGCGGCTGGATCGGGAGGACGTCGCGGCCGCGGGCGTGGGTGAGCAGATCCTCGACGGTGGGGAACTCGCCGAGCTGCTCGAGGTGCTTGATCGTGGGGAAGACCAGTGCGATCTCTCCCGCGGTGTGCGCGTCGAGCGCGGCGGTGGGGGTGAACCAGCCGAGATCGACGCACTCCTGGCCGTCGATCTTCGGTTCCTGGCCGTCGGGGAGTTGTGCGAGGAAGAAGTGGGTGTCGAAGCGGATCCTCACCTCGGCGGGGGTGATCCAGCGGGAGAACTTCACGAGATCCTCGGGGCCGCCGAGCTCGATCGCTGCCTCCTCGCTCAGCTCGCGCACCGCGGCCGCGCGGTGGGCGTCGTCGCCGTCGCCCTCCTCGGCGTCGACAGCGCCGCCGGGGAACACCCACACGCCGCCCATGAAGCGCGCCTCGGGGGTGCGCCTGACGAGCAGCACCTCGAGCGTCTCAGCGCCGCCGGGGGCGCCGACCCTGTCGCGCAGCAGGATCACGGTCGCGGCCTGGCGGGCGTGCGCGGGCGCTCCGGGGTTGTAGGTCTGCCCGGGCTCCGGATGCTCGCTCCCCTCGCCTGAGCGCATCGGATGACCCTACCTTGTCGGTAATCTTCGATGCATGAGCAACCCCATCCAGACCCCACGCGCATGAGCGCCACAGAGACCCTCCAGCGCTGGATCTGCGAGTCCTGCGGCTACATCTACGACCCCGACGAAGGTGACCCGGATGGCGGCATCCCCGCGGGAACGCCCTTCCAGGAGATCCCCGACACGTGGTTCTGCCCGGTGTGTGGCGCGCGTAAGCGTGACTTCACCCTGTACGAGGACTAGGACGCGCGCTGGCCGGCGCGATGCTGTGTCCTCGGTCGCTCGCGTACGCAGTACGCCACGCTCCCTGCGTCCTTGCCTCGCTTGGCCAGCGCACGTCCTAGTGGCGTGAGTCTCTCCAAGCACTGGGAGGACCTGCTCGCGCTCGACTCCGAGCGCGTGTGGCATCCATATGGAGCGCTGCCCGCCGCGCTGCCCTCGCTGCCCGTGGCGTCCGCCGAGGGGGTGCGGCTGACGCTCGCGGACGGGCGCGAGTTGATCGACGGGATGGCGTCGTGGTGGTGCGCGATCCACGGCTACCGCCACCCGGCGCTCGACGCGGCTCTCACCGAGCAGCTCGGCAAGATGGCGCACGTGATGTTCGGCGGGCTCACGCACGAGCCGGCGGTGCGCCTCGCGCAGCGGTTGACGGAGATCGCGCCGGAGGGCATGGAGCGCGTGTTCTTCGCCGACTCGGGGTCCGTGTCGGTCGAGGTGGCGATCAAGATGTGCATCCAGTACCAGCGCGCGCTCGGACACGCGGGGCGGGTGCGACTGCTGACGGTCAGGGGCGGCTACCACGGCGACACCGCCGGCGCGATGGCCGTAACCGACCCGATCGGCGGGATGCACAGCCTGTTCGCGGGCGTGCTGCCGGAGCACGTCTTCGCGGAGCGCCCGCCCGACGGCTTCGACGCGCCGCTGGATGAGGCCTGGGCCGCGGGCGTGAGCGAGCTGGCGGCTGAGCACGCGCACGAGCTGGCGGCGGTGATCGTCGAGCCGGTCGTGCAGGGCGCGGGCGGCATGCGCTTTCACTCGCCCGCGTGCGTCGCGTTCCTGCGCGCGCTGTGCGACGAGCACGGCCTGCTGCTCGTGCTCGACGAGATCGCGACGGGCTTCGGCCGCACGGGCGCGATGTTCGCGTGCGAGCACGCGCGCGTGAGCCCCGACGTGATGTGCGTCGGCAAGGCGCTCACCGGCGGCTACATGACGCTCGCCGCCACGCTCTGCACCCCCGCGGTCGCCGAGACGGTCTCCTCGGGCGAGGGTGGCGGGCTGATGCACGGCCCCACGTTCATGGCCAACCCGCTCGCGTGCGCCGTCGCGCTTGCCTCGCTCGACCTGCTCGCAGACGGCGGCTGGCGCGAGCGCGTGAACACGATCGAGCAGGGACTGCGCCGCGGGCTGGAGCCGGCGCGCGCGCTGCCCGGCGTGAAGGACGTGCGCGTGCTCGGCGCTATCGGTGTGGTGCAGCTCGACCGCGCGGTGGACGTCGCTCAGGCCACCGCGGTGGCGGTCGAGCACGGCGTGTGGCTGCGCCCATTTCGCGATCTGATCTACGCGATGCCGCCGTATGTCATCGGCGAGGGCGACCTCGACAAGGTGACAGCGGCGATGGTCGCCGCGTCAGCGGGGTGACCAACGCCTCCACGGCAGGGCGCCGCCGGCGTGTGCCAGATCGGAGCGGGCGGAAGTTGGGATGTGCGCGAGCGTTTGCACCTCGATCTCGCCCAGCCGCTCGATCGTCTCGCGATTGGAGCGCTCGAGTGCCGTTGGCTGCTCCGGCCAGGGTGTGAGCACCACAGCGCACACCCGCAGACCAGCGCTGCGCGCCACGTGGAGCGTGAGCAATGTGTGGTTGATCGTGCCGAGTCCCGGCCTCGCGGCGATCACGAGGGGTAGGCCGACCGCGGCGGCGAAATCGCACACGGTGTAGTCAGCCGTGAGCGGCACCAGCAGCCCGCCGACGCCCTCCACGACCAGCGTCTCCTCCGCGGCCGGCCGGTGGTCGGCCGAGCGGTGGACATCGCGATCCGCGTCGCCACGCGCGTGAGCGAGCAGTTCCGCCGGGTCGATCCGCGCTCCCGCGAGCTCCGCCGCGAGGTGCGGGGAGACGGCGGGCCCGAAGCGCAGCGGCGAGACCTCCTCGGCGGTCATCCCCGCGACGGATGCCAGCAGCTCGTGGTCGGGCGGCCAGCGCTCCGCGGCGCTCGCGCCGGAGGGCAGGGGCGCCTCGGAGCCCGCGTCGTTTGGCTCGTCGAGGCCCGTGACGACGGGCTTGTACGCGCGTACGCGCTCGCCTGCGGCGACCATCGCGGCGATCAGCGCAGCGCTGAGGACGCTCTTGCCGACGCCCGTGTCGGTTCCGGTGACGAACAGTCCGCGCATGCCCGCGCTCGGCGCGTGGCGCTACGCCGCGCGGGCGCCGGAGACTTCGCGCTCGAGATCGAACGGCGCGCTCGCGAGCGCCCGCTCGCGCCGTGGGGCGGGCGACTCGTCGCCTTCGCGCTCCATGTCGAACGGCGCTTCCGCGCTGGCGGGCTCACGCTCGCGTCCGTAGGAGCGCTCGCGCACGATCCTCGCCAGTTCGGCGTGTTCGTTGTCCGGGTCAGCGACCGCGCGGACGGGCTCCGCGGAGGGCGATGAGATCGAGGCGGGGTCCAGGCCGAGCCTGCGCGCGGCGTCGCCGAGCACGCTCGCGGCCATCTCCAGGTCGGAGGCGGTGTGCGAGGCCATCGTCGTGAGGCGCAGGCGCGAGGCGCCGGCGGCGACGGTCGGCGGGCGGATGCCCTGCGCGAACACGCCGTGGTCGATCGCCTCCTGGCACAGGCGCATCGTCGCGCGCTCCTCGCCGACGATCAGCGGCACGATGTGCATGTCGGCCTCCGCCACGGGGAAGCCCTCGGCGGCGAGCGCGCGGCGCAGCGTGCGCGCGTTGGAGCGCAGCCGCTGCACCCGGTGGGGGCGCTCCTGCAGCAGTTCGAGCGCCGCCAATGCGCCGGCGACCGCGGGGGGTGGGGGGGCGGTGGAGAAGATCAGCGAGCGCGCGGAGTTGATCAGGTAGCGCACGGTCTCCCTGCGCGCGCACGCGTACGCGCCGTATGAGCCGAGCGCCTTGCCGAGCGTGCCGATGACGACGTCGATCTCGCCCTCCAAGCCCGCGTCGGCGACCGCGCCGCGCCCTTGCGGCCCGAGGTTGCCGATCGCGTGCGCCTCGTCGACCATCGTGCGCGCGCCGTAGGAGCCGGCCAGCTCGGCGATCTCCTCGAGCGGCGCGACGTCGCCGTCCATCGAGAACACCGAGTCGGTCACGATCAGCCGCCTGCCGCGCGCGCCGTGGCGGTGCATGTTCCACTCGAGGTGCTCGACGTCGCGGTGGCGATACACGACCGTCTCCGCGCGCGAGAGCCTGCAGCCGTCGACGATCGAAGCGTGGTTGAGCTCGTCGGAGAAGACCGTGTCGCCGGGCCCCGCGAGCGCGTCGATCACGCCCACGTTGGCGAGGTAGCCCGAACCGAACAGCAGGCACGCCTCGCTGCCTTTGAAAGACGCGAGGCGCTCCTCCAGGCGGCGGTGGATCGTCATCGTCCCCGACACCAGCCGCGACGCGCCGGCGCCGACGCCCCAGCGCATCGCCGCCTCGGCCGCGGCCTCGCGCACGCGCGGGTGGTCGGCCAGACCGAGGTAGTTGTTCGAGCACAGCAGCAGCACGGGCTTGCCCTCCAGCAGCACCGTCGGCCCCTGCGGCCCGCTGATCAGCCGCAGCCGACGCCCCAGGCCCTGACGCTCCAACTCCGCCAAGCGCTGCTCGATATCGCTCATGTTCCCATTCCCCTTGGGTATCCCCGGGCCTAGCCGACGGGGACTCTGTTGGACGCGCCGTCCGGGCGTGGCGGGACGACGCGCTTGGCGCGGAAGCGCAGCTGCGTGGAGGGGTCCCACAGGCGCACCTGCAGGTCGATCGCCTCCGCGGGCGTCCTGTCGGCGAGCAGCTCCTCGACGACGTCGGGCGTCTCGCCGGCGAGCCATCCCGAGCGGTTGTCGGGGCGCGGGTTGGCGGCGTTGTCGGGCTGGCGCGCGACGTTCAGGCCGAGCTCCTCGAACATCGCCCTGTCGGTCTCGGGCTCGTTGCCGAGCGTCGTCAGGAAGTTGCCCATCATCACGCCGTTGATGCCCGCCTGGACCGCCAGCTGCTGCAGCTCGCCGAGGTTCTCCACGCGCCCGCCGCACAGCCGGAACAGCGCCTCGGGCAGGATCAGGCGGAAGATCGCGATCCACTTGACGGCCTCCCACGGGTCCATGTACTCGCGGTCGCCGAACTTCGTGCCGGGACGCGGGTTGAGCATGTTGATGGGCACGCTCGTGGGGTCGATCTCGGCGAGCTCGAACGCCATCTCGACACGCTGTTCGCGCGTCTCACCAAGATTTAGAATGCCGCCGACGCAGGTCTCCAGGCCCGCCTCGCGGACCGCGTGGATCGTTCGCAGCCGGCCCTCGTAGCGAACCGTGCTGGTGACCTCGTCGTAGTAGCTGGCGGCGGTCTCGACGTTGTGGTGCACGCGTTGGATGCCCGCCTCGCGCAGCGCGCTCGCGCGTGCCGCGGAGATGTGGCCGACGGACGCGCAGCGCTTCAGGTTGGTGTGCTCGGAGACGAGCCGCACGCCGTCGAGGTACTTCTCGAAGTCGCGTTTGGAGAGCCCCTGGCCCTGGGTGACCATGCAGAAGCGGTGCGCTCCCGCGGCCTCGGCCGCGCGCGCGTGCTCGAGGATCTGCTCGGGCTCCATCATCGCGTGCATCGGCGTCTCGGCGTCGGCGAAGCGCGACTGCGCGCAGAAGCCGCAGTCCTCGGCGCAGCCGCCGGACTTGGCGTTCACGAGCGAGCACATGTCGGTCGAGTCGGCGAAGCGCTCGACGCGCGCCTGCCACGCGCGCTCGATCAGCGCTTCGATCTGCTCGTGGTCCTCGATCTCGCCGAGGCGCAGGGCCTCCTCGCGGGTGATCAGCGATGGCATGGGTGGAAAGGTATGACTCGAGGCGGACGGCTATTCGCCGCTCCAGCGCGGCGGTCGGCGCTCGGCGAACGCGCGCATGCCCTCGCGCAGATCCCGCGACGCGAAGGAGGCGCGGCGCAGCTCGATCAGCTCCTCCTCGACCTCTGTCGTGAGCTTGCCCTCCGCGCCCAGCAGCTCAGCGATCACGCGCTTGTTGCCGCGCTGGGACAGCGGCGCGTTGCCCGCCAGCTCGGCCGCGATGTCCAGCCCCGTCGCCTCCAGCTGCTCGGACTCGGCGACGCGGTTGACGAGGCCCCACGACAGCGCCGTGGGCGCGTCGATGTAGCGGCCCAGCAGGAACAGCTCGCGCGTGCGCGCCGCGCCGATCGCGTCGATGAAGCGGCGCAGGCCCGTGTGGGAGTACACGAGGCCGAGTTTCGCCGGCGGCATGCCCAGCTTGATCCCGTCCTGCGCGACGCGCATGTCGCACGCGAGCGCCAGCTCCAGTCCGCCGCCGATCGTGTGTCCCGGCAGCACCGCGAGCGTTGGCTCCGGGAACGCTTCGATCGCTTCGATCGCTTCGGTGAAAGGGTGCGCGACGAGCCGCTCGGCGCGCTCCTCGAACTCTTCGTCGGGAATCTCACCGATGTCGTAGCCCGCGGAGAACATCCCGTGCGCGCCCGTCACCACCACGCAGCGCGCGGGTGGGTGGGCACCCATACCGACTCCGGACAGCTCCGTGAGCTTCGCGCTGATCGCGTCCAGGATCGGGTGGTCGAGCGCGTTGCGCTTGGCCGGATTGGAGATCGTCAGGCGGACTACGCCGTCCGCCGGCTCATCGATCAGGAGCTCGCCGTCGGGCACGGCCGGGACCTTACTCGAGCACCACCAGCGTGTCTCCCTCGTTGACCGCCTGGCCCTCCTCGCAGCGGATCTCCTTGACCGTGCCCGCGTCCTCCGCCTCCACCGGCATCTCCATCTTCATCGACTCCAGGATCGCGACCGTGTCGCCCTCCTCGATGGTGTCGCCCACCGCGCACTCGATTTTCCATACCGTGCCGGTGATATGAGCCTCAACGTCAATCATTCGATCCTCCGTCCGCCGGTCGCTTCCACAGGAGAAGGACAATAGATAGAGCCGCCGACCGATCGCCGGGCATGCCGGTGCTGATCGTCGTGGCGGCTCACGACGAGGCCGACCGCATCGCCGCGACGCTCGCCGCGCTCGCGCAAGCGTTTCCAGGCGCGCCCGTGTGGGTGGCCGACGACGGGTCCCGCGACGCCACCGCGCGGATCGCACGTGAAGCGGGGGCGCGCGTGGTGCGCAGCGAGCGCGTGATCGGCAAGGGCGGCGCGATGAGCGAGGCCGCGCGCGCTGCCCTCGCGCACGCCGAGGAGAGCCACGACGCGGCCAGAGCTAAATCGATATTCGTTCTCTGCGACGGTGACCTCGCCGACTCGGCGCGCGAGCTGCGCGCGTTGGTCCACACGGTGAAGCGCGGCGACGCGGACGTGGCGGTCGCGGCGTTCGCCACGCGCGTTGGGGGCGGCGTGGGGCTCGCGCTGGGATTCGCGCGCTGGGCGATCCGCCGGCGCTGCGGACTGGATACGCGCGCGCCGATCTCCGGGCAGCGCGCTCTCAGCGAACGGGCGCTTGAGGACGTGCTGCCGTTCGCGCGCGGCTACGGCATGGAGATCGGGATCACCGTCGACGCGGTGCGCGCGGGGCACCGTTTCGTGGAGGTCGAGCTCGACCTCGCGCACCGCGCCAGCGGGCGCACGCTCGGGGGTTTTCTGCACCGAGCACGCCAGCTGATCGACTTCGTGCTTGTCTATCGCGCGCGCGGGTAATCTCCAGTCGAGATGAGCGATCTCGCCCCGATGCGCGAGCAGGTCTACTCGGACTCACGGCCGAAGGAGTACTTCGACCGCTTCCACAAGCGCTCGCGCGAGCGCGAACCCGACTGGGTGTACGAGCTCGTACGCGTCGTCACATCGCTGTACGCGTACACGTTCCTGCGCGTGCGCGCCATCTCCACCGAGAAGGTGCCCGGCAGCGGAGCGGTGATCCTCGCGCCGAACCATTTTTCCTTCATGGATCACTTCCTGATGGGCTGCTACATCCGGCGCAAGGTGCGCTTCATGGCGAAGTCGCAGCTGTTCAAACGCCCGATGCAGTTCATCTACAGCCACGGCGGCGTGTTCCCCGTGCGCCGCGGCGCACGCGACGAGGAGACGTTCATCACCGCCGAGACCGTGCTCGCGCGCGGCGGCGCGATCACGATGTACTGCGAGGGCGGGCGCTCGCGCACGGGCAAGCTCGCCACCGAGGCCAAGCGCGGCATCGGGCGCCTCGCGCTGGAGACGGGC
>DASUPL010000066.1:0-13349 GCA_036281155.1 Solirubrobacteraceae bacterium
GGGGATGCCGGCCAGCTCACTGGCGCTGAGCAGCTGGCGGCACAGCGGCCGCGGCGAGCGCTGCTCGCTGACGCGCAGCGGCCCGCCTGCGCCGTGGTACTCCGACGGGCCGCGGACGTTGTCCTCGGCCTTGACGAAGTACGCCAGCACGTCCGCGTAGCCCCAGCCGGGTGCGCCCTGCGCCTCCCAGCCGTCGTAGTCGAGCGGCCGGCCGCGGACGTAGAGCATCGCGTTCATCGAGCTGGAGCCGCCGAGCGCCTTGCCGCGCGGCATGTACAGCTCGCGCCCGTCGACGTGCGGCTCGGGCTCGGTGGCGTAGTCCCAGTCGAGCTTGGTGTGGAACTGTTCGGGGAACGCGGCGGGGATCTTGATCTTCAGCGAACGGTCGGCGCCGCCGGCCTCGAGCAGCAGCACGCTCACGGAGGGGTCCTCGGAGAGGCGGTTGGCGAGCACGCAGCCGGCCGACCCGGCCCCGACGATGACGTAGTCGTGCATCCGCCGATCATCCTCCCCCAAAGCGGTACTCGCCGGCGTCGAGCCGCGCGGTCTGCCGCAGGTACTCGCGCATGTAGCCGGGCCAGTTGGTGACGATCCGCCCGCGCTCGTCGCGATACCAGGAGTCGCACTGCGTCCAGGCGGTGCCGGCGAAGCGCGCCTGCAGCGCGTGGTCGCTGGCGGCCTCGACCTCGGGGCGCACGTCGATCGCGCCGGCTCCGCGGGCGCGCAGCTGCAGGAGCGCCTGGCGGATGTAGGCGGCCTGCGCCTCGAGGTACACGAGGATCGAGCCGCCGGAGGTGTTGGTGTTGGGCCCGTACATGAGGAACATGCTGGGGAAGCCGGGCACGGTCATGCCGAGGTGCGCGTGCGCGCCGGCGGACCAGCGCTCGCGCAGGCTGTTTCCCTCGCGGCCGTGGATCTCCATGGGGAACATGAAGTCGGTGGTCCGGAAGCCGGTGGCCCAGATCACGCAGTCGACCTCGTGCGAGGCGCCGTCGGCGGTGACGACGGCACTGGGCTCGATGCGCGCGATCGCGTCGGTGACGAGTTGCACGTTGGCGCGCTGCAGGGCGGGCAGGAACATGGAGCTGAACAGCACGCGCTTGCAGCCGAACGTGTAGTCGGGCCACGCGTCGCGGCGAATGCGCGGGTCTTCGAGCTGGGAGCGCATGAACGCGCCGGAGCGCCACGCGGCCACGCGCCCGAGCGTGCGCGGGTGGCGGATGGCCATGGTGAGCGCCTCGGTGTAGAGGAACACGAACCCGCGGCGGAACGCCTGCAGTCCGGGGATTTGCCGCACGGCGTTCCTGACCATGCTCGGGTAGGGCCGGTTCTTGCGCGGCAGGAACCAGTTGGCGGAGCGCTGGAAGACGGTCAGGTGCTCGACCACGGGCGCGATCTCGGGGACGAACTGCACGGCGCTCGCGCCGGTGCCGACGACGGCGACGCGCTTGCCCTCGAGCGGATACTCGTGGTCCCATTCGGCGGAGTGGAAGCTGTGGCCGGCGAACGTGTCGGCGCCCTCGATCGCGGGCCTCGAGGGCTGGTGCAACTGCCCGGTGGCGATCACGAGCGCGTCGGCGCGGTAGCTGTCGCCGCCGGCGGTGTCGATGTTCCAGCGGCAGTCCTGCTCGTCCCAGCCGCAGGCGGTGACGGTGACGTTCGTGCGGATCAGCTGCTCGACGCTCATGGCGCGCGCGACCTCGTGCAGGTAGGCGTGGATCTCGGCCTGTGGCGAGCACAGCCGCGACCAGTCGCGCCGCTGGGCGAAGGAGTAGGAGTAGAGGTGGCTGGGGACGTCGCAGGCGGCGCCGGGATAGCTGTTGTAGAGCCACGTTCCGCCGAGGTCGGGGGCCTTCTCGAGGATCGTGACGGCGGTTATGCCGTAGCGGCGCAGCTCGATCGCGGCGGCGATCCCGCCGAAGCCCGCGCCGACGACGACGACCTCGAGGGGTCGCTTGGACGACGGTTGTGGACGCGCGCCTGCCGCGGACATGCGGCTCCTCCCTCGTGGACGTGGCCTGCTGGCGCATCCAACCTTATGCGCTGGCCGGCCACGGCGAGTGCGTCAGCGCTTGAACTTGACCGTCGTGCTCGCGGCGGCGGGGAGGGCGCCCTTGCGCGCGGGTGTGAAGCCGACGCGAACGGAGACCCTCAGCGCGCGATGCGGATGCCTGTGCAGCGCCCGCAACCCCGCGCGCGAGAGCGGCAGCTTGAACGTCACGGTGGCGGATTTGTGCACGCGCTTGGAGGCGCCGCGAAGGCCCTTGCCCTTCGCCGTCAGCAATCCGCCGCCGCGCGTCCTCACCTTGAGGATCAGCCGGTGTCCGCGCACCCGCCGGCTGAGGATGCGCACGGCGCAGCCGGAGACGGCGATGCGGGTGCTCTGTTTGATCTGGGCGCCGCTGTGGGCGGTGATCGTGGTGGGCATGAGCAGCGGATGCAGGCAGAGGTTGCCGAACGCGCTGAGCACCGAAGTGGGGCCCATGGGGAGGTCGAGCGCGAAGCTCGAGACGGGAACGTCGGGGACGGAGGCGAACGTGGAGGTGGTGATGCCGTTCTTGATGCTGGTGTTGCCGACGAGGATCACCCGCACGCCGTTGCCTTCGAGGACGAGGTCGAGATCGGGGAACGCGGCTCCGCCGCGCGAGACGAGATACGCGGGTCCGCTCAGTCTCCCGGGCAGCACGGGGGTGCGGACGGTCGCGCTGCCGACCTTCGAGGCGGCGGGGCAGGCGGCGGGGTTGGCGTCGAACGTCGCGCCGACGCACGCTTTCTGGAGTGTGCTCAGGCGCGAGGGGAGCTGGATCGGCAGCGAGGCGACGACGGAGCGGATGTTCGCCTCGTGCGCGGGTTGGGAGAGGCTCACCTGCAGGCTGGCGCCGTTCTTTTTGGACGCCCTGTCGCTGGTCGCCGCGGTGAAGCTCGGTTTGAACGCGAGCGCGTCGCATTTGCCGACCTGGAACGGGCTGGAGGTGTTGTTGGTGGCGCCAAGCGTGGAGGTCAGCAGCGAGTCGGTGGCGAGCGCGCCGCAGTTGGTGGGGTTGAAGAGGAAGTTCTTGCGATTGATCGCGACGGCGACGCTCCTCAGCCGCAGGGGTACGCCGCCGACGATCGTCGGCAGCGTGCTCGTCGCGATCACGCGCGCGCTGTGGGGGTCGACGTTGATCCCGACGCGGGTGACGACGGTGCCGAGGTTGAACGGCCCGGCGACGGCCGCGACGGGGATCGAGAGACCGTAGGGCGAGCTGCCGTAGCGCGCGGTCAGGTAGACGGGCCCGGAGAACGCGTACGGTTCCACGCCTGACCCGACGCCGACGGTTGCGCTTCCGATCCTGCTGCTCGCGGCGCACGTGCCCTGCTGCGCCTGCGGTTCGCGGCACAGCCGCACGGCTGGGATCACGCCGAGGAGACCCGCGGGCAGCGTCGTTCTCACCTGCGAGAGGTGCTGGTGCCCGTCGGAGCGGCGCAGGCTGAGCACGTAGGAGGTGGTGGCGCCGGCGACCGCGGATGTGCTCTGGGTGCTCTGGCCGAGCGAGAACGGCAGCGGCGAGGGGCAGCCGGTGACGATGAACGGCGAGGCGCTCAGCACCGAGGGGGTTCCCGTGTAGGGCGTGAAGAGCGCCTGGACCTGCGTGCCGCTCCTGCACGCGAGCGGGTTCGCCAACGGCGCGCGCGCGCCGCCCCTGAGCGAGACGATCAGTTCGCTGAACGGGAGCGGCGGGTTGTCGAGGAACGTCACTTCCAGGCGCCCGGTGCCGAGGTTCGGGATGACCGAGCCCTGGAGTCGGACCGACACGTCGAGGCGGCTCTCGGCGTCGATGTAGATCGTGTAGGGGGGGCCTGTGATCGCGCCGCCCGCGGGGCTGCCGAGGTAGACGCTGCCGCTGAGCGTTTTCGGCGGGAGGTCGGTTTCGATCGTGACTTCGCCGATCCTCGAGGCGGAGGGGCAGGTGACGGGGTTCCTGGTTCCGATGCCGATCTGCGCGGCGGTGCACGCTTCGAGGCCGTGCGCGGCGGATGGGTTGAGAGTCAACCCTTCGGGGAGCGTGAGGCGGACGTCTTTGACGTCGGCGGTGTTGATTTCTTCGGCGCCCGCGTTCTGCGGGACCCTGACGATCGTGGTGACGCCGTTGGGCTGGTCGGAGACGGTCGTTTCGGGCGTGACGGAGATCGTTGGTTTGAACGGGACTTCTCCGCAGCCCTGGACGCCGACGGGGGTGTGGGTTTCGGTTTTGGAGATCTCGCCTTCGTAGGATTCGACTTCGAGGTGCGAGGTGGTGCTGCTCGAGCAGACGCTCGGCAGCGTGAGGAAGTTGCCCGCGCCGGCGCGGCCGTTGAAGTTGAGTTTCGACTTGAGCACCTTGAGAGGCACTTTCACGCCGAGCAGTTCGCCTTCTTTGGGGACGTTGTTGATTTCGAAGTACTCGTGGTAGTCGCCGCTCCAGTCGATGTGGCCTTCGAGCAGGATGTGCACGTTGACGAGCGGTTCGACGCCGGTGTTGATGCCGAAGACGAGCGGTAGGCCTTCGGGCTGTTCGAGGTTGTAGACCTTGCCCGTGACGGTGATGTCGCTGATGCCGTCGTAGGCGACGAGTTCGGTGGTGCCGACTTCGGTGTTGGCGGCACATGCGTTGGCTTCGAATTCGGAGTGCTTGCATTGCGGCAGCGCCTGGGGGTTGGCCGCGAGGCCCGGCGGGACGTCGACGCGAATCCGCTTGAGGGCTCCTTCGGGTTCTTCGCCTTTGTGGTTCAGTTCGAACGTCGTGATGCCCCAGGGGGGATGCCCGGCGGCCTGCGTGAAGAACACGTTTTCGGGGCTCGCGTACGTGCACGAGGGCGTCAAACCGTTGCACGTGCCGGCTTCGAAGTTGCCTTCGGTCACGCCGAACGAGGCATGCGCGGGTGCGGCGACGGCGAGAGCCGCGGCGACTGGCAGCATGATGCAGGCACGTCTCATGGACCTCATTTGGACTCCCTCCCGTTTTAGGACCTCAAGCCCTTAACGGTCCTGGCTACCCATTTGTTGCGGCGTTACGCCTCGCGCGGGATGTACGGCGCGAGCTCGCGCCGGGCGATGGAGAGCTTGTGGACCTCGTCGGGACCGTCGGCGAGCCGCAGCGTGCGCAGGTGCGCGTAGGCGTAGGCGAGCCCGAAGTCCTCGGATACGCCGCCGCCGCCGTGGACCTGGATCGCGCGGTCGAGGATCTTCAGCGCGACGTTGGGCGCGGCGACCTTGATGGCGGAGATCTCGGTGCGGGCGTGGCGGTTGCCGACGGTGTCCATCAGCCAGGCGGCCTTCAGCGTCAGCAGGCGGGCCATCTCGATCTCGATGCGCGCCTCGGCGATCCAGTCGAGGATGTTGCCGCGGGTCGCGATCGGCGCGCCGAACGTGACGCGCGAGACGGCGCGCTTGCACATGCCTTCGAGAGCCCGCTCGGCGGCGCCGATGGCGCGCATGCAGTGGTGGATGCGTCCGGGGCCGAGGCGTGCCTGGGCGATCATGAAGCCCTCGCCCTCGCCGGCGATGAGGTTGGAGGCGGGGACGCGCACGTCCTTGAAGTCGACTTCGCCGTGACCCTCCTGGTCGATGTAGCCGAACACGGGGAGGCTGCGCATGAGCGTCACGCCGGGGGTGTCGATCGGCACGAGGATCTGGCTCTGCTGCTTGTGGATGGGGGGTGGGTGGGATCCCCATCCCGACGTCTTGCCCATCACGATCATGATCCGGCAGTGGGGGTGGAAGACGTTGGTGGTCCACCACTTGCGCCCGTTGAGCACGTACTCGTCGCCGTCGCGCTCGATCCGCAGCTGGATGTTGGTGGCGTCGGAGCTGGCGACGTCGGGCTCGGTCATGGCGAACGCGGAACGGATCTCGCCGTCGAGCAGCGGCCGCAGCCAGCGCTCCTTCTGCTCGTCGCTGCCGAACTGGTGCAGCACCTCCATGTTGCCGGTGTCGGGCGCGGAGCAGTTGCAGACCTCGGAGGCGATGTGCGAGCGGCCGAGGATCTCCGCGAGCGGCGCGTAGTCGGCGTTTGAGAGCCCGGCGCCGTCGTCGGGATCGCCCTCGCGGGTACGGGCGGGCAGGAACATGTTCCACAGCCCCGCCTCGCGGGCGCGAGCCTTGAGCTCCTCCATGATCGCGGGCTGGTGATGGGGGTCGCCGGACTCGCGCAGCTGGCGCTCGTAGAGCTCCTCGGCGGGATGGACGTGCTCGTCCATGAAAGCGCTGAGCCGCTGCTTGAATTCGATGCAGCGCTGGCTGGGCTCGAAGTCCATCGGTTCTCCCTCGGCGACGACAGTGACCTAGGATCATCGCCGATGAGCGATCAAGGTGCGAGCTACCGCGCGGCGGGCGTGGACTACGACGCGCTCGACGCGGGCAAGCGCCTGGCGATGGCGAAGGCGCTATCGACTTCCTCGCTGCTGCATGCGAGGGGCGGCCGCGCCCACGACGCGTCGAGGGGCGAGCCGGCGTTCGTGTTCGACCTCGGCGAGCGGACGTTCGCGTTCGTTGTCGAGGGGCTGGGCACGAAGTCGATCGTGGCGCGCCACGTGCTCGAACAGCAGGGGATCGACCGCTTCGCGGACGTGGCGTACGACACGGTGGCGGCGATCCTGAACGACCTCTGCTGCGTGGGCGCGCTACCGCTGGTCGTGAACGCGTACTTCGCGACGGGCGCGTCGGAGTGGTATCTGAAGGCGGAGCGTTCGGCGTCGCTGCTGGAGGGCTGGCGCAGCGCGTGCGCGGACGCGGGCTGCGTGTGGGGCGGGGGCGAGTCGCCGTCGCTGCCGGGGATGCTCGCGGAGCGGGACATCGAGCTCGCGGGCGCGGCGGTCGGCGCGGTCCCCGTCGGGCGCTCGGCGATCCTCGGCGAGACATTGGCGCCGGGCGATGAGATCGTGCTGGTGGCCTCGAGCGGGCTGCACGCGAACGGCGCGTCGCTGGCGCGGCTGGTGGCGGGCCGGCTGAGCGACGGCTACGCGACGACTCTGTCCGACGGCGCGACGCTGGGCGAGGCGCTGCTGGCGCCGTCGCTGATGTACGTGCCGCTCGTCGCCGCGCTGCTGGAGCGCGACATTCCGCTGACGTACATCAGCCACGTCACGGGGCATGGCCTGCTCAAGCTGATGCGCCCGCCGCGGCCGCTGACGTACCGGATCGAGCGGCTGCCGGACGTGCCGCCGGTGCTCAGCTTCCTGGTCGAGCAGGCGGGCCTGGACGCGCCGGGCGCGTATTCGACTTTTAATATGGGCTCGGGTTTCGCGCTGTACTGCCCAGCCGGCGAGGGACCGGGGATCGTGGCCGTCGCGGAGGGTCTGGGGCTGCGGGCGATGGTCGCGGGGCGCGTGGAGGAGGGGCCGCGACAGGTCCTGCTCGAGCCTGTGGACGTGCGCTTCGACGGGGGGCAGTTGGAGCTCTCGGTCGAGCAACCTTAATCCTAAAGTTGACCTTTAGTGTTCGCAACTCTGGGGGGATTCTTGTTTTAGGGGTGGTATGCAGGGAATACGTCCAACCCATCCGGATGGCTCAAACTTGATCGCGTCGCTTGAGCCGGATATGGTGGGGGTAGAAAGCAAGTCGCCACTGTTTCCCGACAGAGTCGGGGATCTCGATGTCGCCGGACCGGCAAGGCTCCGGAGTTACCCGGATCGAGGCGGACCTGTCCATCACAAGAGGGAGAGATATCTGATGCGCAGAGCATCCACCTGCGTTGCCGTCCTAGGCTTGGCCGTGCTGGCGCTCACGAGCGTCGCATCGGCAGCGCCGACGGTCACGTTCAAAGCAAAGGCCGTCCCGATCAAGGGCTTCCCGCACACCGGCAACATCCTTGGCGCCGGCACGGCGTTCGAATCGGTGTTCACGATCAAGGGGACCGAATACGGCGGATACCCGCCGCCGGTCATCGGCATCAACGTGGTCGCGCCGAAAGGCTCGAAGGTCAACACCAAAGGGTTCCCCACGTGCCCGAACCAGATCATCGTGGAAGAAAAGGAACCCGAAAAGTGCCCGAAGGGATCATCGGCTGGGCCGGTCGGCCACGCCAACGGGTTCGTCGTCTTCGGCAACGAACGCGTCCCTGAGACCGTCTCGATCGAATCGTTCTACGCGCCCGGAGGCGGCCTGAACTTCTACGTCGCCGGCCACACGCCCGCGTCGATCGAAATCGTCTCGAAAGGCAAATTCAGCAACCTCACGACGGCGCCGAAGATCAGCGTCGACGTGCCGCTGGTGGAAACGGTGCCCGGAGCGCCCGCCGCGTCGGTCGAATCGATCGTCAGCAAGGTCGGCTCGGCATACAAGAAGAACGGCAAGCCGCACTACTACCTGACGGTGCCGAAGAAGTGCCCCAAGGGTGGCTTCCCCGTCACGGCAGAAGTGAAGTTCGCCGGGCTTGGCGGTCTGACCGAGCAGACGGTGGTCAGCAAATACAAGGCGCCATGCCCCAGGAAGAAATAGGCACGGACATGGGTTCACGTCCGTGAGGGCGTAAGCTCGCAGCAGCAGAGTTGAGCCGGGAGGCCCCGCCAAGATGGCGGGGCCGCTCGGCTCGTTGTGAACGGCGAGGAAGGATCGGGGTGAGGAAGGAGACCTTCGGGCGGAGAGGCTTGGCGGCCGGCGTTGCCGGAGCCGTCGGCGTCGTCGTGCTCGCGATCCTCGCCCTCTCGGCGGGCGGCTCCAACGACGGCTACGCCGTCCGCGCGATCTTCGACTCCGCCGGCAATGTGATCAGCGGCGAGGACGTGAAGATCGACGGCGTGAAAGTCGGCGTCGTCGGGTCGGTGACGGCCACGCCGCAGGCGAAGGCGGCCGTCGTGCTGAAGATCGAAAACCCCGGCTTCCAGGACTTTCGCTCCGACGCCAGCTGCATCGTGCGCCCGCAGGCGCTGATCGGCGAGAAGTTCGTGGACTGCCTGCCGACCCAGCCGCGGGCGGCGGGCACGCCGCTGCCCCCGCCGCTGAAGCGGATCCCCTCCGGCCGGGAAGGCGCGGGCGAGCGGCTGCTGCCGGTGCAGAACACGAGCAGCCCGGTCGACGTGGACCTGCTCGGAGACATCAGCCGGCTGCCCGAACGCCAGCGCTTCACGCTGATACTCAACGAACTCGGCGCGGGCCTGGCGGGGCGCGGCAGCGACCTGCGCGAGGTCGTCCGCCGCGCGAACCCGGCGCTGCGGGAATTCGACAAGGTGCTCGCGATCCTCGCGCGGCAGAACAAGGTGCTGTCGAACCTCGCGGTCGACTCCGACCGGGCGCTGGCTCCGTTCGCGGCCGTCCGCGGTCGCGTGGCGCACTTCGTGGTGTCGGCCAACAAGGTCGCCCAGGCGAGCGCGGCGCACCGCGGCGCGCTGGCGCGCAACCTCAAAGACCTGCCGCCGTTCCTCGAACAGCTCGGCCCCGCGATGGAACGCGTGCGGCGCTTCGCCGAGCAGACGATCCCGGTGGCGACGAGCCTGCGCGCCGCCGCTCCCGGCATCAATCAGCTGTTCACGAAACTGCCCGGCTTCGCGAGCAGCTCGACGACGTTCTTCGAAGACCTCGGCGAGACCGCGAAGCAGTCCGGCCCCGCGCTCGTGGCGACGAAACCGCTGTTCGAACGGCTGCAGGCGCTGGGAGGCGCGGCCCAGCCGTTCACGGGCAACCTCTCGCAACTGCTCGCCAGCCTGCGCGACACGGGCGGGCTCGAGCGTCTGCTCGACTTCATCTTCCTCGGCACGAGCTCGGCCAACGGCTATGACTCGCTCGGGCACTTCCTGCGCGCGGAAGCCGGAGGCGCTGCTTCCGGCTGTCTGAAATTCAGCATCGCTCCCTCGTCGCAGTGCAAACGCAAACTGTTCAACACCAGCTCGGCGGCGAAAACGTCTTCCGCCATCGGGCCGGGCACGACCGTCACGATGGCCAGGACGCTGGCCGTGCTCAACGGCGCGACGCCCGCACAGGCGATCGCCAAATACCCTGGGCCGACGGGCGAGCAGACCGCCGGCTCCGGCGTTGCGGACGGCTCGTCTAACACGGCGCAGCCGGTCGGCGGCTCGACGGCGGGCACCACCTACTACAACCCCTCCGACAGCTCGGAAGCGGGCGGCCTGCTCCTCAACTACCTGCTCGGCAACTGACCATGAGACGACCGCCACTCCTTCCATCGCTGCTCTCGCTGCTGAGCATCCTGGCGCTGGCCGCCCCGGCGGTGGCCCCCGCGGCCGAAGCGGGCGTTACGACGACGGTGGCTCCGCCGGGCGAAACGACGGTGGGTCCGCCGGCCGAAGAAACCCCCACGGCGCCCGCCGAAGCGCCCGCGCCCACGACGACGACCGAAGCGGAAACGGAAGCGGAAGCGGTCGCTCCGCAGGTGGAGTCCCAGCAGCCGCAGGGCGCGAGCCCGAGCGGCTCCTCGAAGACGTCGAAGAAGTCCAAGAACCCCAGCGGGGAAGGCAGTTCCGAAGAAGAAGAAGGCGCAGCGGCCGGCGCGCGCGCCAAGCGCAGGGCCGCGTCGCCCTCGACGTTGACGCCCGCGCTGCCGCTGAACCTGCGCGCGGGGATCGGCGCGGTGCCGAGCTTCTTCATCGAAAGCTTCCAGGTCCCGCCGTTCCTGCTGCCGATCTTCCAGGCGGCGGGAACCGCGTACGGCATCCCCTGGCAGGTGCTCGCGGCGATCAACGAGGTCGAGACCGACTACGGGCGCGATCTGGGCGTCTCGAGCGCCGGGGCGGAGGGCTGGATGCAGTTCCTGCCGGCGTCGTGGGCGCAGTACGGGGTCGACGCGAACGGCGACGGCTACAGAGACCCGTACAACCCGGCCGACGCGATCTTCTCCGCCGCACGCTATCTGCGCGCGGCCGGCGGGGAGAAGAGCATCAAGGCGGCGGTCTTCTCCTACAACCACTCCCAGGCTTACGTCCAGTCGGTGATGCTGCGCGCGCAGCTGCTCAGCGGCACGCCCTCGGAACTGCTCGGGGCGATCACCGGGCTGACCGAGTCGCGCTTCCCGGTGCACGCGGCGGCGCGCTTCAGCGACGGCTTCCCGACGGCGCCGGCGAGCGGGTCGGGGGCGGCGAAGACGCTCGTGGGCACGACGATCTACTCGCAGGCGGGCGCGCCCGTGATCGCGGTGCAGGACGGCGAAGTCGTGCAGATCGGCGACTCGCCCTCGCTCGGCAGGTTCGTCTCGCTGCGCGACGCCTACGGCAACACCTACACATACGCGCAGCTGGGCGACGTGGCGTCGGTGTACCCGGTGCTGGAGCCCCGCGAGCAGAGCACCGTCAGCTCGCGGATCTCCCACGCCGCCGGCCAGTCCGAGCCGGCGCCGAGCGGTCCGGCGACCGCGGGCGCGCAGGCGCGCTCGCCGATCTCCGAGGCGGCCGTGATCTCGGGTCTCGCGCTGGGCGCGACCGCGAGCCTGGAAACGATCCCGCCCGTCCCGGCGTCGAGCGCTCCAGCGCCGGTCCAACCATCCGCGCCCGTGAAGCCCGCCACGCCCGACGTGCACGCCTTCAGGGAAGGGTCAAACGTTGTGTTCCTCAACCCGCTGCACGCGGGCGTGCAGGTGATCGCCGGCACCGTGCTCGGCCACGTGGGAGCGCCCGCGAGCGGCGCGAGCGAAAGCTCTCCGCACATCCTCTTCCAGGTGCGCCCGGCGGGCATCGGCGCGCCGCTGATCGACCCCAAGCCGATCCTCGACGGCTGGGTGGCGCTCGAGAACACAGCGATCTTCAGGGCCAAAGGCGAGAACCCGTTCCTCGCGACCTCGCCGACGGTCGGTCAGGTGCTGCTGGAGTCGAAGCAGCAGCTCCAGCCGCAGGTGCTCCACGACGCGGGCATCCGCTTCAGCAGGTGCGGACGCGAGACGGTGCAGGCGGGCCGCGTCGACAGGCGCGTGCTGGCGCTGCTGGAGTACCTGTCGGTGTTGGGGCTGAAGCCGACGGTGTCGGGGCTCAAGTGCTCGAGCTCGAGCGCCGCGGCGAGCGCCTCCTACGCGCCCGCGAGCGAAGGCAGCGAGATCGTGAACATCGAGGCCGTCAACGGCGTTCCGGTCGCCGGGCACCAGAGCCCGGGCTCGCTCGCGGACAACGCCGTGCGCAAGCTGCTGATGCTCCAGGGCCTGAACCGGCCGCAGCGCATCCTCAGCCTGATGAACTACCCGGGCGCCGCGGGCGCGCTCGTGAGCCCCAGCGCCCGCCGCGCCATCCGCATCACGTTCGCGCCACGGGCCGCGGGCGGCGCGCACGCGGCCAGCCTCTCCTACGCGGGCCTCGCGCCGAGCGACTGGATCAAGCTGATCGCAAGGCTCGGCGAGATCCCCGACCCGGTCGTCGCGCACGAGCCCTCCTCGGCGGCGCTCCCCGCCGCACCGAGCGGCGAAAGGCAGGCCGGTGGCGACCGCTAGCCCCCCGAGCCCACCGCCGGCCTCCCCGGCAGAGCCGCTGGCGCCGGTCGTGCGCGCGCCGCGATCGAGTCTCATGCGCGCGCTGCCCGTCGCCGCGCTCGCGCTGGTGGCGCTGATCGTCGCCCTGATCGTGTTCGCGGGCGGCGGTGGAGCCACGTACGAGCTCGAATTCGCCGAAGGCGACCAGCTCGTCAAGGGCGACCAGGTGCAGGTCGGCGGCGTGCCCGTGGGCAGCATCACCGACATCCAGCTGACGGACGACTTCAAAGCGCTCGTGACGATCCACGTCGACTCCTCGCTGACGCCGCTGCACGAGGGCACGCTCGCACAGGTCAGAGTGCCCTCGCTCTCCAGCGTCGCCAACCGCTACATCGCGCTGTCGCCGGGGCCGAACAACAGGCCGGCGCTGGACAGGGGCGCGCGGCTGCCCGCGAGCGTGACCAAACCGGTCACCGATCTCGACCAGCTTTTCAACACGCTCGACGCGAAGACGCGCAAGGGCCTGCAGGGATTCATCCAGGGGTCGGGCGAACAGTACGCCGGCGTGGGCAAGCAGTTCGGCCGCTCGGCCGAATACTTCGCTCCCTTCCTCGCCGGCACCGATCGCGTCCTGTCCGAGCTCGCGCTCGACCAGCGCACGTTCACCAGCTTCCTCGTGGAAACGAGCAAGGCCGTGACGACGATCGCCGCGCGCGCGCAGTCGCTGTCGGGCCTGGTCGAAAACGGCAACACGACGTTCCGGGCGATCGGCTCCCAGCAGGCGCAGCTCGCCCAGGGCCTGCGCCAGCTGCCGGTTACGCTGCGCCAGGGCAACCGCACGTTCACGGAGCTCCCCTCCACGGTCAGCGCGCTGAAGACGTTCCTGAGTACGTCCAGGCCCGCGACGAAGCCGCTGACGACGCTGCTGGCGCGCCTGCGCCCGCTGTTCACGACGGGGACTCCCGCGGTCACGAACTTTGCCCAGGC
>DASUPL010000067.1:0-8465 GCA_036281155.1 Solirubrobacteraceae bacterium
CGAGCGCTACGGCCCCGGCGCGCCGCGGCAGGCGCGTGCGGCGGAGCGGGAGGCGCGGGCGCGGCTGGAGCAGGAGCTGGGAGTGATCGACCAGCTCGGGCTGGCGGGCTTCTTCCTGCTGCACCACGACATGCTGGAGCTGGCGCGCGAGGTCGCGTTGGAGGTCCGCGGGCCGGACTCGGTGCGCGCGCTGCTCGCGCCGGGGCGCGGGCGCGGCTCCTCCGTGTCCTCGCTCGTGTGCTACCTGACGGGCCTCTCGCACATCGACCCGATCGCGAACAAGCTCGCGCTGGGGCGCTTCCTGCACGAGGACCTGCGCGGCCTGCCGGACATCGACCTGGACTTCCCGCGCGACATCCGCGCGCTGCTGATCCCGCGCGTGCGCGAGCGCTACGGCAACGATCGCGCGGCGCTGGTGGCGGCCTTCCCGACGTTCCGCGCGCGCGGCGCGATCCGCGAGCTGGGCAAGGTGCTGGGCCTGCCGGCGGGCGAGATCGAGCGCGTGGCGCGTGGGGCGGACAGATACGGCCCGGGCTCCGAGCACGACATTGCGACCGCCCTGGCGGGCGCGCGCCCGAAGGCGCAGGGCGCGCCCGAGTCGAGCCCGTCGACGCGCTGGCGGTGGCTGGCGCACCTGGTCGAGCAGGCGCACGGGCTGCCTCGCCACCTCTCCCAGCACTCGGGCGGGATGATCATCGCGACGAGGCCACTGATCGACTGCTGCCCGGTCGTGCCGGCGGCGATGGAGGGCCGGCAGATGGTGCAGTGGGACAAGGACTCCTGCGCGGACGCGGGCTTCCTAAAGATCGACCTGCTGGGTCTGGGGATGCTCTCGGCGGTGGAGCGCTGCGTGGAGGAGATCGCGCGCGTGCACGGCGAGCGCATCGACCTGTCGCGGATCCCGTTCGACGATCCGAAGACCTTCAGGGCGATCCGCGCGGCGGACACGGTGGGCGTGTTCCAGATCGAGAGCCGCGCGCAGATGCAGTCGCTGCTGCGCACGCGCCCGGAGAACCTCGACGACGTGACGATCCAGGTGGCGATCATCAGGCCCGGCCCGATCCACGGCGGGGCGATCAACCCGTACATCGAGCGTCGCAGGCGCCTGCGCGAAGACCCCGCGTACGCGATCCCCTATGACCACCCAGCGCTTGAGCCGGTGCTGGAGGAGACGCTCGGCACGATCATCTTCCAGGACCAGGTGATGCAGGTGGCGGAAGCGTTCGCGGGCTTCAGCTCGGGCGAGGCGGACGGGCTGCGCCGGGCGATGAGCCGCAAGCGCTCGCTGGAGATGATCCAGTGCCACCGCGAGCGCTTCGTCGAGGGCGCGCTGCGCCACGTGGGCGCGTCCCGCGAGACGGCGGAGCGTGTGTGGGGGATGGTGGAGGGCTTCGCGGGCTTCGGCTTTCCGAAGTCGCACAGCGCGGCGTTCGGCCTGCTGGCCTATCAGTCGACGTGGCTGCGCGTCCACTACGGCGCGGAGTTCCTGTGCGCGCTGCTGAACGAGCAGCCGATGGGCTTCTACGCCCCGGACAGCCTCGTGCACGAGGCCGAAAATCGACGCGCGCCCGAGCGCGTGCAGGTGCTGGGGCTGGACGTGAACGCCTCCGAGGCGCTGTGCACGGTGCAAGGCGGCGCTGTGCGCCTGGGGCTCGGATACATCAAGGACGTGGCCCGCGCGGAGGTGGACGCGCTCGTGGCCGAGCGCCGACGGGGCGGGCGCTTTCGCGGCCTCGCGGATCTCGCGGCGCGCGTGGCGGTGAGGCGCGGCACGCTCGAACAGCTGGCGTGGTCGGGCGCATGCGACTCGCTCCTCGGCGGGCAGGGCGTCCAGACGAGCGTTGCGGTCGATCGCGCCGAGATGCGACCGGCCCTGACCGTCGCGGACCGGCGCACGGCGCTGTGGCGGCTGGGGATGGCGGCGCCGGCGGAGACGGTGGGGGAGGGAACCCAGCTGGCACTGCCGCTGGGTCTGGGCGAGACGCCGCGGCTGCGCAGGCTCGGGCGCTGGCAGCGGCTGATCGCGGACTACTCCACCAGCGGGGTGACGGTCGGCGAGCACGCGCTGGCGATCCTGCGCGAGCGGTTGACCGTCACGGGCCTGGCCACGAGCGCGCAGCTCGCAAGGATGCCCGTGGGCGAGGTGGCGGTGGCGGGGCTGGTGATCGCACGGCAGCGTCCGGGGACGGCGAACGGGACGATGTTCCTGCTGTTCGAGGACGAGTACGGCACGATCAACCTGATCGTGGGCAGGGCGGTGTACGAGCGCTACCGCCAGCTCGCGCGCGCGGAGCCGCTGCTGCTCGCCCGCGGCCGCCTGGAGCGGACGCAGGACACGCCCGCGGTGAGAAGCCTGTGGAGCGCGCGCTCCGCGCGACAGGGACAGGAGGGAGCGAGCGAGGCAAAGGAGGAGATCCGCCCGGTGGTCAACGTGATCGTGCGCGAGCTCGCGCCGCTGGAGCAGTTCCTCTCAGACGGAGTCGAGGACGCGCCCGGCGTGGCGCACGGCGCAAGCGTGCACCGCCTGCCGAGCGCCGAGCGCGTCAACCACCTGCCAGGCGCCGAGCACATCGGCGAGGAGGAGCCGCCGGACGGCGTCGAAGTCGGCTCGAGCATCCGCGCGGCGGCCCCGCCGATGCAGAGCTTCGGGATGGGGCGGCGGTAGGGTCCACGATAGTGCACATGTACCGGGTAGTAGGTACAAGATTGTACCGGCTAGGCGGTACAACTCTGCCCTGCGAGATGTCTACGACGATTGCCGGTCTGCGAGCGGCGATGCTCGCCGGAGCCACTCGCCGAAAAGCGGATCGACGACGTACCAGACGCCGTCGCGCTGATCGACCAGACCACGCCCCTGTAGCCGCACGAGCGCAGGGCGCACGCGCGAGTGGCTGGAGAACCCGTAGCGCGTCACTACCGGTCTACTGGTGATGTGCTCGCCACCGCGATCCGCGAGCATCTGCAGCGCGCGGACCTCGTTCGCCTCCCCCTCGTCCCCGCCCATCAACACGTTGAGGACAGATGCGAACTCGGATCGCTCGATCGTCTGCACGAGTCGGTCGTGCGCGTCGATCACGGTCTCGAGTGTCATGCGCTTGCCGTTTGGCGTGCCTGCCCAGCACTCCCACGCCAACTGCTGCGTACTGCGAGGGTGTGCGCCGGTAGCGGTGAGCAGATAGTTGAGCGCGGCCTCATCCGCTGGTCTGCCGGTCGCCTCGAACTGGAAATCGAGATACTCGAGGAAGTCGACGCGACTGATCGCCGGTAGCTGCATCTGCGCGGCCTCGCCGAAGATTGGCTGGCGGGAGTCCTCGAGCATCATCTTCAACGCGTTGCGGATCGATCCCGTGAACAGCAGCGAGACGTGGTTGGAGCCGGAGCTCATGAGCGCCGAGCGGATGATCGCCAGCGGATCGCCTGTGCAGTGGCGCAGCCGCTGAAACTCGTCGAACACCACGACGAGATGATCCGACAAGGAACGCAGGGCGAGGAGCTGTGCGTGGAGAGTCTCCGCATCCTGGGCCGGATTGGCGGCGGGGCTCTTCATCGACCCCTTGATTACCTTGATGTCGAAACCGATCTCCTTCTCCAGGGCGCCTATCTGCCGCTGGGCTGCTCGTCGCAAGCTCTTGACCGGGTGAGTGATCATTGCGTCGTGTACGCACCCGATGAACCCAGGGATGCTCACCACGCGTTGGAGGTTGACCTTGACGACATCGAACGGCGGAGCGTCCTCGCCATGGCTCTTTGACAATGCGAGCGCCATCTGGTTGATGAATGTGGTCTTGCCCGTGTCACGTGGCCCGAACAACGCGACGTTTGTTTGTCCCTTCAGCGTTAACGCAACCTGGTTGGCAAACGCCTCCATGCCGACGATCTTGGATGGATCGTCGAGCGGCCGATCCCAGATGAAGGGGTTGAGCACTGACATGACTTGATTGTACCGCCTGGCGGTACAAATCTGTACCGGCTAGGCGGTACAGAGTCAGCCCGACGCCGTCTCAGCGATGCGCGAACGCCAGCAACTGACCGTCTGGATCGCGTAGCGACAGGCTTCCGTCCTGCTCGCGGGACACGTGCGTCTCGGATGGCGCATCCGCGAGCGCGCGCTCGAGCGCGTCGACGGCGTTGGCATCACCCAGCTCGAACGCGACCCGCCTCAGATTTGGCGCATCGTCCGGCGCTGGTGCCCCACCCCGGCTCTCCCATGAGTTGAGCCCCACGTGATGGTGGTAGCCGCCGGCGGCGAGAAAGGCGGCGGAGGGGATATGGGCCTGCTCTTCGAAGCCGAGCGCGTCGCGGTAGAAGGCGTTCGCGCGGGGTACGTCCGCGACCTTGAGATGCACGTGGCCGACATGCGTCCCCTGCGCCATCGCGGCGCTCGGCTGCTCTCCCGCCTGCTCGAGCAGGTTGTCGACGTCGAGTGGCAGCGTGACCATCTCCACACCGTGCCCGTCTGCCGGCCGTCGCCACTGCTCGCGTGGCCGGTCGACGTAGATCTCGATTCCGAGGCCGTCGGGGTCGCTGATGTAGAGGGCCTCGGAGACGCCGTGGTCGGACGCGCCGTCGAAGCGCCAGCGCGCGCTCGCGATCCTGCGCACCGTGTCGGCGAGCGCAGCGCGCGTGGGGTGCAGCCAGGCGACGTGGTAGAGGCCGGTGCTGCGCGGTGGAGCCGGCGTGGGCGAGGCGATGCTGGTGAGCACGAGCGCGGGGCGCTCGGGATCGGTTCCGAGCGTTGCCGTGCGCTCGTCGCGGGCGATGAGCGCCAGCCCGAGCACGCGCTCGTAGAAGTCGGCGCTGCGGGGGAGATCGCCAACCGCGAGCTCGACCGAGCGGATGCGCAGGGACGGATCGATTGGATTCATCGCTATCCAGGGTAGTGTTCGCTGGTATGAACTTCCGCAAGCTCGGATCGAGCGACATCGAGGTCTCGGAGATCAGCCTCGGCTCGTGGCTGACGTACTCCGGCGGCGTGGAGGCGGAGCGCGCGAAGGCGTGCGTGGACGCGGCGTTCGAGGCGGGCATCAACTTCATCGACACGGCGAACGTGTACGGACGGGGCGCGTCGGAGACGCTGCTCGGCGAGGTGCTCGCGGGGCGCGAGCGCAGCTCGTACGTGCTCGCGACGAAGGTGTACTTCCCGATGTCGGACACGGACCGCGGCCTGTCGGCGGCGCAGATCCGCAAGCAGATCGACGCGTCGCTGGAGCGGCTGAAAACGGATTACGTGGACCTGTACCAGTGCCACCGCTACGACAGCGAGACGCCGCTGGAGGAGACGATGGAGGCGCTCGCTGAGGTGGTGCGCTCGGGCAAGGCGCGCCAGATCGGCTTCAGCGAGTGGCCGGTGGAGAAGATCGACGAGTCGCTCGGGCTGGGAGGCGCGCCGCGCTGGGTCTCGAGCCAGCCGCAGTACTCGATGCTGTGGCGCGCGCCCGAGGCCGAGGTGATCCCGCTGTGCGAGCAGGAGGACATCAGCCAAATCGTGTGGTCGCCGCTCGGCCAGGGTGTGCTGACGGGCAAGTACACCCCGGGGCAGCCGCCGCCCGCTGACTCCAGGGCGGCGAGCGAGAGCATGGGCGGCTTCATCGACCGTTTGGTCCAGCCGGATGTCCTCGAGGCTGTTCAGCGCCTCGTGCCGGTCGCGGAGCAGGCCGGCCTGACGATGGTGCAGCTAGCGCTCGCGTGGGTCCTGCGTCAAGAGAACGTCGCCTCGGCGATCGTCGGCGCGAGCCGCCCCGAGCAGGTCGAGGCAAACGTGGCCGCATCAGGCGTCACGCTCAGCGCGGACACGCTCGCCGTGATCGATGCCGCGCTCGGCTCTGTCGTAGTCCGCTGAGGAGGATCTGGAGGCGCAGGTATTCGATTCTCAAGCACTGAGGCCGATCTTGTTGTACCGCGCAGTAGGTCCAAGCTCGTACCGGCTAAGCGGTACAAGCCCCCCGCTCAGCCCGCCTTCACCGCCGAGATCTCGAGCAGGATCTTGACCTTGTCGCTGACGACGACGTTGCCCGAGCCGAGGGCCATGTTGAACCTCATGTCGTAGTCGGAGCGGTTGATCTGCGCGGTCGCGGAGACGCCTACGCGAGGGTTGCCCTGGGGGTCGGTCTCGGTGCCCTCGAGCGTCGCGGCGAGCGTGATCGGGTGGGTGATGCCGTGGATCGTGAAGTCGCCCGTGATCTCGAACTCCTCATCGTCGATAGGGACGATGGATGTCGACCGGAAGGCGATCTCGGGGATGTTCTCCGCGTCGAAGAAGTCCGCCGAGCGCAGGTGCTCGTCGCGCTGGGGCTCGCCCGTGTCGACGCTCGCGACCTGGACGGTGCCGTATGCGCTCGCGCCGTCGGGGTAGACCTCGAGCGTGCCCTGGAACTCCTTGAACTTGCCCTTCACGGTGGCGATGCCGAGATGTTTGACGTGGAACTCGACGCTCGAGTGGACCGGGTCGACGTTCCAGGTCCCGGTGGGGAGAGCGGTTGCGACGGTGGAAGACTCGAGTGTGGGCATCGGCTTGCCTTTCGTTGAGGGAGCGTAGAGGACTACCTCGAGGCTAGCATAGTTGATTGCACAAGCAACTAAATGTGCCTTTGGGTCGAGCCCTATCTCAGCGCGGCTGCACGACGAGCGTCTGGAACGAGCGCCCCACGGGTCCGTGCTCGTCGTGGAGCACGCTGTCGCTGAGTCCACTGCCGCCCGCGTGCAGCAGCGTGCGCGCGTCCAGGCCGATCCACTCGCCGCGCGGCTGGCGCTGCAGGTGGATGGTGAGGTCGGCGTTGATGAATAGGAAGCGGTCGAACGGCAGCACGGCGCTGACGCCGTTGGCGAAGTCCGCGGTGGCCGCCAGCCGTGCGAGCGGCGTTAGCTCCTGTCCGGGCAGCAGCGGGTGGCGCAGGCGCATCCACACGCGCCCCGGGCCGGGCGCCCACGGGTCGTCGAGCCAGCGCATCTCCATCGCGCTCGCGGCGAAGCTCGCCCGGTCGAGGTTGTCCAGCGCGAAGCGCACCTCCTCGCCCTCATCCGGACCGGGCATTGGCTCGCTTGCGGTCCCGGTCAGCAGCTCGACCGATAGATCCTCGGGCAGCTCGTCGGGGACCGCCTGCACGCGCATCGCGCTCGCGCGGCAGATCAGATCCTCGCCGCTGCGCAGCTCCGCGGCGAGCTCCTGTACGCGCCGCCCGGCGCGCACGATGCGCGTGGAGATCTCCAGCGGCGCGAACGGCACGGGACGCAGCAGCTCGAAGCCGAGGCGCGCGATCTGAAGCTCCGAGCCGGGCTCGACGCGTTCGAACGCCGAGGTGATCAGCGCGGCGGGCGCGCCGCCGTGCAGTGCACGCGGGTCCCACGGGCCGCGCGCGTGCTCGGTCGGCGCGAAGCGGCCCCCCTCAGCGAGAAAGATGCTCTCGCCCACGGGCGCCTCGGGGCCGGCGCTCACGCTGGCAGGCGGTCGACGAAGTCGGCGAGCTTGCCGGGGTCGCGCAGCGGCGCGCCGTGGCCGAAGCACGTGAGGCTGGGGCGCAGCGCGGCGAGCCTGCGCGCGGACTCGCGGTTGCGCGCGGGGTCGGGCGTGAACACCTCGGGAGGCTCGTGCAGGCCGGGGATGCCGGTGAGGACGTGCATGTTGTTGAGCACGTCCCCGAGGATCAGCACGCGGTCGGATTCGCGCCAGTAGGCGACCTGGCCGCGCGAGTGTCCGGGGCTCTCCAGGACGGTGAAGCCAGCGACCTCGTCGCCCTCGACGAGCGCGCGCGAGACGGGGTGCGGCGGTCCGGTCCAGTAGCGCTGCTGCAGCTTGTTCAGCCAGCCGGGCGCCTGCGAGTTCCGCACGCCGCCGGGGGTCTCCATCGCGGGCACGTCGCCCTGGCCGCACCACAGCGGGATGTTCAGTGCTTCGCAGATCGCGTGGCTCGCGCCCTGGTGGTCGGGATGGGCGTGCGTGAGCGCGTGCGCGCTCAGCTCGTGCGCGGCGATCTGGCGCATGATCCGCTTCTCGCCCTGCCTCGTGGCGGCGTCGATCAACACATCCCCGACGAGGTAAACGTTGATCGCGTTCGGCGGCCAGCCGCGCAGCAGATGGACATCCGGGGCGAGCTCCTTCATGGCGTGCTCCTCTGCTCGATGGTCATGTGCGCCGCCCCTCCCACGAGAAGCCACGCACGGCGAAGTAAAGGCCGAACGCGCCCCACAGGGCGATCACGGCGAGCGCGTCGAGATGGCCGCCGAGGCCGTGGCCGGCGACGATCGCGCCGGAGAGCCCGTCGATCAGCGGCTTCAGCGGTAGTGCGTCGGCGATCGTGCGCAGGAACTGGGGTGCGCTGCTGGAGTCGAACACGTAGAAGGACACGAACACGACGGGCAGGAAGATCGCGTTGACGTACGCCGCGGTGGACTCGAAGTTGGGGATCGCGTGCGCGAACGCCACGCCGAGCGCGGCGAGCGCGACGACGCCGACGAGCACGAACACGATC
>DASUPL010000068.1:0-6700 GCA_036281155.1 Solirubrobacteraceae bacterium
ACTTCACGATCGTCAAGGACGCCTCGGGCGAGACCGCCCTGACCACCGTCACCGAGCTCGACCGCGGCGCCGTGGTCGGGGAGCTCGTCCGCATGCTCGGCGCCGACGAGACCGACGTGGCGGCGCGCCGCCACGCAAAAGAGCTGCTCCGTGCGGCTTGAACGCGTTATGCATCCACACCCACGTCTACACTGGAGTTCCAGAGCCTGATGCCTGACCCCCGCCCGCGTACACGCTTCATCTTCGTCACCGGCGGTGTCGTCTCGTCGCTCGGCAAGGGCATCGCCGCCGCCTCGATCGGCCGGCTGCTCGTCTCGCGCGGCCTCAAGGTCGCCCTCCAGAAATTCGACCCGTACATCAACGTCGATCCCGGCACGATGTCGCCGTTCCAGCACGGCGAGGTCTTCGTGACCGAGGACGGGGCGGAGACGGACCTGGACCTTGGGCACTACGAACGCTTCACGGACGCCAACACGTCGCGCGGCTCCAACGTGACGGCGGGCGCGATCTACAACTCGGTCATCCGCAAGGAGCGCCGCGGGGACTACCTCGGCGGCACCGTCCAGGTCATCCCGCACCTCACGGACGAGATCAAGCAGCGGGTGAAGCTGATCGCCGACTCGCAGGACGTCGACGTCGTCATCACCGAGATCGGCGGCACGGTGGGCGACATCGAGTCGCTGCCGTTCCTGGAGGCGATCCGCCAGTTCCCCGTCGACGTGGGCCGTCGACGCTGCATGTTCATCCACCTCACGCTCGTGCCATACATCGGCCACGCGGGCGAGCTGAAGACGAAGCCGACGCAGCACTCGGTCAACGAGCTGCGGCGCATCGGGATCGCGCCGGACATGCTGATGTGCCGCTCGGAGGGCTCGCTCTCGCAGGAGATCCGCAAGAAGATCGCGCTGTTCGCGAGCCTGCCCCAGGAGGCGATCGTGTCGGCGTGCGACGTGGACAACATCTACAAGGTGCCGCTCACGTTCCGCGAGCAGGGCGTGGACGACTTCGTCCTGGACCACTTCGCGATGGAGGCCTCGCCGCCGGAGCTGGAGCGCTGGACGGAGCCGATCGAGCGCTCGGCGCGCGCGACGCGCACGGTGCGGATCGCGCTCGTGGGCAAGTACGTGCAGCTCGAGGACGCCTACCTGTCGGTGTGCGAAGCGCTGCGTCACGCGGCCTCGCTGCGGGACAGCCGCGTGGAGATCGAGTGGGTCGACTCCGAGCGCCTGGAGGGCGCCGACCGCGGGGAGATCCTCGACCAGCTCGCGCAGGCCGACGGGATCCTGATCCCGGGCGGGTTCGGTGGCCGCGGGATCGAGGGCAAGATCGCCGCGGCGGGCGTCGCCCGCGAGCGGCTGATCCCCTACCTCGGCATCTGCCTGGGGATGCAGGTCGCGGTGGCGGAGTTCGCGCGCAACGTGGCGGACATGGACGGCGCGAACTCGACGGAGTTCGACATCGAGACACCCTACCCGGTGATCGACCTGCTGCCGGAGCAGAAGGAGGTCGCGGACCTCGGCGGCACGATGCGCCTGGGCGCCGACCCGGTCAAGCTGCACGCGGACACGAGGGCGCGGGAGATGTACGGCGAGGCGGTCATCTACGAGCGCCACCGCCACCGCTACGAGGTCAACAACCTGCTGCGCAAGCGCCTGACGAACGTGCGCGCGGACGGCGCGGGCGGCGCGCTGATCGTCTCGGGCACGTCCCCCGACGAGCGCCTCGTGGAGGTCGTCGAGCTCGACGAGCACCCGTTCTTCGTCGCGTCGCAGTACCACCCGGAGTTCAAGTCGCGCCCGGAGCGCCCGGCGCCGCTGTTCCGCGACTTCGTCGCCGCCGCGCTGGAGCGCGCGTCCGGCCGCGAGGACGTGCGGATCGAGGACACGCGCGAGCAGGCCGAGCGCGCCTCGGCCCACGGCGCAAGCCTGTCGTGAGCACGCTCCTCCCAGCGGCGGGTGGGCTGGCATGAACCCGGCGGGAGAGAGCTCCACGCTGCGGGTGGAGGTCACGTTCCGAGACGTCGCGGCGCAGCAGGCGGACGCGATCGCCGCCGAGCTGATCGGTCGCGTCCACGAGCTCGCCAACCTTCCGGAGTACGAGTGCGATGTCGACGTGAGCGTCCAGACGGCCTCCTCGGAGGACGATGGCGCCCACGGCAGCGGCGCCCTGTAGCTTCCAGCCTCGATGCTGAAGCTACGCCCAGCGATCGTCCTCGAGATCGACCGCCCCGACACAGCGCCAGCCGACGTGCGGGCGCCAGCCGGCGATGGACCAGAGCAGACGCTCCTGATCGAGTTGACGGATGACAACGCCGGCGGGCCACGCGCGGCGATCGCGGACGTGGCGCTCGTGGGTCGCGCGGAGGTGGGCGACGAAGTGATCGTGAACGTGCAGGCGCTCGACCTGGGCCTGGGCTCGGGCGGCTTTGACGTCGTACACGTGAACCTCACCCGCGGCCTGGACGGCGAGGGCACGGACGACGCGAACGTGATGAAGCTCAACTACACGAGCCTCCAGCACACGGTGATGCCGGTCGACGACGAGCTCCTGGAGGTGCCGCTGGAGCGTCCGGTGGCGGTGCTCGCGCTGCACGGCCAGCTGGCGGCGGTCGCGTGGGCGTACGCGCAGGGCGCGGACGGGGGCAGGCTCGGCTACGTGCAGACGGGCGGCGGGGCGCTGCCGGGCGGGCACTCGCGCACGGTGCGGGCGCTGCGCGAGCGCGGACTGCTCGCGGGGCACGTCACCGCGGGCGCGGCGTTCGGCGGCGAGGAAGAGGCGATCAGCACCGCGGGCGCGATCCACCACGGCCTCGGCACGCTCGGCTGGGACGCGGTCGTGTGCGGGCCGGGCCCCGGGATCGTGGGCTCCAGCTCGGCGCTCGGCCACGGCGGGATGGTGGCGCTGGACTCCGCGCACGTGGCGCTGGCGCTCGGCTGCCCGACGCTGCTCGTGGCGCGGATGTCCTCGAGCGACGACCGCACGCGCCACCGCGGCATCTCCCACCACACGCTCACCGTCCTCGACCTGCTGCTGGAGCCCGTCACGGTGGCGCTGCCCGCGGGCATGCGCTCGCCCGTGGGGGCGGATCTGCGCGCGGGCCTGGGCGCGGTGTTCGGCGGCTCGATGCCGGGCCGCCCGGCGCTCGCGCTGGACGTGCCGCGCCCGGTGCGCATCACCCGTCACGACTGGCGCCGCGCGGCGGTCGACCTGCCGGCGTATGCCACGAGCGGACTTTCGACGCACACGATGGGCCGCGGCCTGCCGGAGGATCCGCTGTTCTTCGGCGCGGCGCTCGCGGGCGGGACGGTGCTGGCGCAGCTGAACGCGCGGTTGCACCGCCAAGGAGCACTCGCCGCGGAGGCGAAGCTGGAGGAATGAGCACCGCCGCGATCGCCCCGCCGCCGACGCCCAAGCCGGTGGGGATCGCGCCGCTGATCCTCGACTTCCTCGCCTACCTCGAGCTCGAGCGGGGCCTGTCGCGCAACACGCTCGCTGCGTACCGCTGCGACCTGCGGCAGTTCGGCGAGTTCCTCGACCGCCAGAGCCTGACGGTGCACGCGAGCACGCACGGCGACCTGGCGGCGTTCCTGTCGGAGCTCGCAGCGGGCGGCGAGGATCACCCGCCGGTGGCGCCGAGCACGCTCGCGCGCAAGGTCGCGTGCCTGCGCTCGTTCTACCGCCACCTGCGCCTGGACGGCACGATCGAGCACGACCCGACGGCGGACCTGCACGGGCCGCGAAAGCCCCAGCGCCTGCCGCACGTGCTCTCGCGCGGCGACGTCGCCAAGCTGCTCGCGCAGCCGCGGGGAGCCGACCCGCTGGCGCTGCGCGACCGCGCGCTGCTGGAGACGATGTACGCGTGCGGGCTGCGCGCGTCGGAGGCGGTGGGACTGGAGCTGAGCGACGTCGACCTGGAGGAGGGCCTTTTGTGCGCGCGCGGGAAGGGCTCGAAGGAGCGCCTCGTGCCGATCGGACGCCAGGCGGTCGCGGCGCTGCTCGCGTATCGCCGCGGCGGGCGCCCGGAACTGCTGCGCGAGATGACGCGCGCGCAGACGAAGATGTTCGTGAACCGCCGCGGCGGCGGGCTGACGCGCCAGGGGCTGTACAAGATCGTGCAGGGCCACGCGCGCCGCGCGGGCCTGGAGGACCGCATGAGCCCGCACACGCTGCGCCACAGCTTCGCGACGCACCTGCTGGCGGGAGGCTGCGACCTGCGCTCGCTGCAGGAGATGCTCGGCCACGCGGACCTGGCGACGACGCAGGTGTACACGCACCTGTCGGCTGAGCGGCTGAAGGACGCGTACTTCAGCGCACACCCGCGGGCGACGCGTTGACGGTCGTGCGCAGCGGACGATGAGCGAGCGATCGGACTCGCGGGACCCGTCCGCGCGCCCACCGCGCGACGTGTCGGCACGCCGCGCGGTGGTGCTCGTGGTCGACGCGTGCGGCGTGGGCGCGCTGCCGGACGCGGCACTGTACGGCGACGAGGGCACGAACACGCTGGCGCACGTCGCGGAGGCGGTCGGCGGCCTGCGGCTGCCGGCGCTGCGGTCGCTGGGGCTCGGCTCGATCGTGCCGCTGCGCGGCGTGCCCGCCGTCGCGGGCCCGGCGATTCACGGCCGCCTGCATCCGCTGGGCGCGGGCAAGGACTCGATCAGCGGCCACTGGGAGCTGATGGGGGTGTCGCTCGCGCGGCCGCTGCCGACGTTCCCGCGGGGCTTCCCGCCGGAGCTGCTCGAGCGGCTGGTGGACGCGATGGGCCACGAGGCGATCTGCAACCGCCCCGACAACGGCCTCGCGGCGATCGAGGAGTTCGGCTCAGAGCACGTGCGCGACGGCGCGCTGATCCTGTACACCTCGCAGGATTCGGTGCTGCAGTTGGCGGCGCACGTCGACCGCGTACCCGTGGCGGAGCTGTACCGCGCGTGCGAGGCGGCGCGCGCGGCGATGACGGGCGAGCATGCGGTGGGGCGTGTGATCGCGCGGCCGTTCACCGGGCCGCGGGGCGCGTTCGTACGCACGGAGGGCAGGCGAGACTACGCGCTCACGCCGCCGTCGCGCAGCTATCTGGAGGAGCTCACGGACGCGGGCGTGCCGGTGCACGGCGTGGGCAAGATCCACGACCTGTTCGCGGGGGTGGGGGTGGCGGCATCGCACCCGGGAGCGACGAACGCGCGGGCGCTCGACAGCGTGGAAGACTTGTTTAGAGAGCTGCCGCATGGGTTGGTGCTGGCGAACTTGATCGAGACGGACCAGGTGTACGGGCACCGCAAGGACGTTCACGGCTTCGCGAACGCGCTCGCCGAGATCGACGCGCGCGTGGGGCGAATCCTGGAGCGCCTGCGCGAGGGCGATCTGCTGATCGTGACGGCCGACCACGGCGTCGACCCGGCGCACCCTGGCACGGACCACACGCGCGAGTACGCGCCGCTGCTCGCGGTCACGGGCGAGATGCTCGCGCGGCGACGCTCCGGCGACGCTCCGGGGACAGCCGGAAATGCTGGCGCGGGTGACATCGGCGGTGTGGGCAATGTCGGCGGGGTCCGCCACGACGGACCGCTGGCCGACGTGGGGGCGAGCGTGCTGCGCTGGCTCGCGGGCCGCGACGCGGACGACCTTCCGGGGAGCGCGTTCGTAAGCTGAGGCGCGATGCCCGAGCTGCCGGAGGTGGAGACGATCAGGGGCCAACTCGCTCCGCTGGTGGAGGGCAGGCGCATACAGCGGATCGAGATCCTCGACCCGCGCTGGTCGCGGCCGTTGGCGCCCGCGGAGCTGGAGGATGCCCTGCGCGGCAGGCGCGTGGAGCGGTTGGGGCGCCGCGGGAAGTACCTCGTGTGGAGCCTGAGCGACGACGTGCACCTGGCGCAGCACCTGCGCATGACGGGCGCGGTGCTCGCGGACCCGGACCCCGAGCCGGCGCACACACGGGTGCGGATGCGGCTGGGACCGCCGAGCGGCGCGAAGCGCGAGAGCAGCGGCGCGGGCGGGCGCGGCAAGGCCGCGGGCGGCGCGAGCAGGCATGGCCGCGCCCGCAAGCTCGCATTCGTCGACCCGCGTCGCTTCGGCACGGGCGAGCTGCTGCTCGGCTCGGATGCGCTTGAGCAGTTCTTCGCGGCGCGCCTCGGCCTGGAGCCGTTCGAGGAGGGTTTCACCGCGGAGCACCTGCGCGCGCTGGCGAAGGGCCGCAGGGCGCCGATCAAGGCGCTGCTGCTCGATCAGAGAAAGATCGCGGGCGTGGGCAACATCTACGCCGACGAGGCGCTGTTTCGCGCGGGCATCCACCCGCTGCGCGCCGCGGGGACGCTCACGCGCGAGCAGTACGCGCGGCTGCGCGAGACGGTGATCGAGGCGCTGAGCGCGGGGATCGACGCGCGCGGGGCGACGATCGACGACTTCCGTCACGTGGACGGCGTGCGCGGCTCCTTCCAGCACCAGTTCCTCGTGCATCTGCGCGAGGGCGAGCCGTGCGGCACGTGCGGCACGACGGTCGTGAAGATGGTCGCGGCGGGGCGCGGGACCTACGTGTGCGAGTCCTGCCAGAAACGCCCGCGCGGGCTCAAACCGCGAGCAGCTCGTCCAGCCGGCCGCTCTCCGCGGCGGCGTGAACCTCTTTGAAGCCGCCCACCAGCTGACCGCCGACGACCACCTGCGGAAAGCTCATCATCCCCGTCTCGCGCACGAGCTGCATGCGCCCCTCGGG
>DASUPL010000069.1:0-15198 GCA_036281155.1 Solirubrobacteraceae bacterium
CCCGAGCTGCTGCTGCTCGACGAGCCCACGAACCACCTCGACGTGGAAGGCGTCGATTGGCTCGCCCGCCACCTCGCCGCGCGGCGAGGCTCGATGTTGGTCGTGACGCACGACCGCTGGTTCCTCGACGCGGTGTGCACATCCACGTGGGAGGTCACAGACGGCGCCGTCCACCAGTACGAAGGCGGCTATGCGGCGTACGTGCTCGCGCGCGCCGAGCGCGACCGCCAGGAGAGCGCGCGCGAGAGTCGCCGCCGCCAGCTCCTGCGCAAGGAGCTCGCATGGCTGCGACGCGGCCCACCCGCGCGTACGAGCAAGCCGAAGTTCCGCATCGACGCCGCCAACGCGCTGATCGCCGACGAGCCCCAGGCGCGCGACCGCGCCGAGCTTTTGCGCTTCGCCACCTCGCGCCTCGGCGACAAAGTGCTCGACGCACTCGACGTCTCGCTCACGCTCGGCACTCGCGAGGTGTTGAGCGACGTGACGTGGCGTCTGGGGCCGGGGGACCGCGTGGCCGTCGTCGGGGTGAACGGGTCGGGCAAGACCTCGCTCGTGAAGCTGTTGGCCGGCGAGATCGAGCCGACGTCTGGTCACGTGCAGCGGGGAGCGACCGTGCGGATAGCGCACCTGTCGCAGGACACCGTCGAGATCCCCGGCCACCTGCGTGTGCTCGAGTCGCTGGAGGAGGTGCGCGGGCACGCGACGCTCAGCGACGGGCAGGAGATCACCGCCGCGATGCTGTGTGAGCGCTTCGGCTTTCGCGGCGAGAAGGCACGCACCGTCGTGAGCGAGCTCTCCGGCGGCGAGCGGCGGCGTCTCGCGCTGATGCGCCTGTTGATGGGCGAGCCGAACGTACTGCTGCTGGACGAGCCCACGAACGACCTCGACATCGACACGCTCACCGCGCTCGAGGACCTGCTCGACGGCTGGCCCGGCACACTCGTCGTCGTAAGCCACGACCGCTACTTCGTCGAGCGCGTGTGCGACAACGTCCACGCCCTTACCGCCGAGGACGGGATTCGCCACCTTCCGGGAGGGATCGAGCAGTACGTCGAGGGTCGCCGGGCCGCAGTCGAGTCGAGCGCGTCGGAGGTCGTGCGCCAGGAGCGGGGCGCTGCGCCAGCAGGCGCGCAGATACGCGCCGCCCGCAAGGAGACGCAGCGCTCCGCGCGCGAGCTCAAACGACTGGAACGCGCGATCGAGCAGCTCGCGGGCCGCGAGACCGGGCTGAACGAGCAGATGGTGATGAACGCCACCAATCACGCTCAGCTGGCGTATCTACAAGCCGAACTGGAGCAGGTCGTGTCCGAACGCGAGGATCTCGAGACTTCGTGGCTCGAGATGTCTGAGGCGCTCGAGGACTGACGACGCTGTGCTCAGGCCGCGGCCGGCGCCGCCACGGCCTCGGTGTCCTCGTCGTGGCGCAGGTCGCTGTCGCGCACGAGCGCGAACGCGAGCAGGGCGCCCACGAGCGCCATCGCGCTGCCGACGAGGAGGATCGCGGAGAACCCGTGGGTGAAGCCCTCGCGCGCGGCGTGCACGATCGACGAGGGCGCGCCGCGTGGAACGGCGCCGGAGGAGATCGCCTCCGCGAGGCCGCGTGCCCGCTCGGCGCTGACGCCGGGGAGAAGATCTTCGATGCGGTGTTGCGAGAGCGCGAGGAACAGCGCGCCGAGGCCCGCCGTGCCGGATGCGATCGCGACCTGTCGGAAGGTGTCGTTGATGCCCGACGCCACTCCGCTCATCCGCTCGGGCACCGTCGAGAGCGCGACGTTCGCGAGCACCGGGTTGATCAGGCCGGTGCCGAGCCCCGCGACGATGAAGCCGGGGAGCAGCACCGTCCACGCGTCGTCGGCCTTGGCGCCGCTCATCAGCGCGAGGCCGAGCGCGGTGATCGCGAGTCCGCCCGAGAGCATCACGCGCGGCGAGACCTTTCCCTCCAGCGACGCGGTGGCGCCCGCGACGAAGAACGAGCCGACGGTGAACGGCAGGTAGCGCAGGCCCGCTTCCAGCGGCGAGAGGTGCTCGATCTCCTGCATGTACAGCGTGAGGTAGAGGAACAACGCGAACATCGAGCCGCTGAGCGCGAACGCGGTGATCTGCGCACCGGTGAAGGAGCGACTGCGGAACAGGCCGAGCGGAAGCATCGGCTGCGCGACGCGCAGCTCGATCGCCACGAACGCGACGAACAGCACCACCGCCGCGACGAGCAGCGAGACGATCACGCCCGAGGCCCAGCCCTCGTCGTTGCCGCGCAGCAGCGCGAGCACGAGCAGAGCGTTCGCCGCCGAGAACGTGACGGTGCCGCCCCAGTCGATGCCCCTCGCCGTCTCATCGCGCGACTCCTCCACCTTCAGCACCGTCACGGCGAGCGCCGCCATGCCGACGGGAATGTTGAGGTAGAAGATCGCCTGCCAGCCGATCGCCTCGGTCAGCGCGCCGCCCACGAGCGGCCCCAACGCCACCGCGATGCCGATCGTCGCTCCGTAGATCGCGGTCGCGGTCGCGCGCTCCGGTCCGCGCCACTCCTGCGCGAGCAGCGCCAGGGACACGGCGAACATCACCGCGCCGCCGACGCCCTGCAGCGCACGCGAGAGGTTGAGGACCGTCGGCGAGCCCGACAGCCCGCAGAGCAGCGAGGCGAACGTGAAGATCCCCACGCCGATCATGAACACGCGCTTGCGCCCGAGCCGATCGGCTAGCGACCCCGACGTGAGCACGAACGCGGCGAGCGTCAGCGCGTACGCGTCGACGACCCACTGCAGGTCGGTGAAGGAGGAGTGGAGATCCTCGCGGATGCTCGGCAGAGCGGTGTTGACCACCGTGATGTCCAGCAGCAGCATGAACGTCGCCACGCACACCGCGATCAGCGTCCACCACTTGCGTTCCATCTCGAAGTCCCCCTCAGGCGCCGGTAAAGGCCTACCGTAGCGTCTCGGAGTTCGCGGACCTCAACACCGGGCTCCAGCGCTCGGGTTCGCGCTCCGCCTGTTCGGCCGCCCAGGCGAAATGGTGCACGGCCGAGCGACGCAGAGGCTCGCCGAGCATCAGGCCCACGAGCGCCCACCTGCGAGCGTGGCGCGGCGTCTCGAGCGCGACCGCGAGCAGACCCGCGAGCGTCCACAGGTGGAGCACCCTGTTGTAGGGGACGAGCTGCTCGGTCGTCATGCCCTCCGCTTCGGTCAGGTACGGAATCCCGTGGCGACGCTCCCACGGCCACGCGACGAAGTGCACGATGCCGCCCGCGAGCCCCGCGGCGTTGTTCAGCGCGATCCACTTCTCGATCCGCTCGCCCTCGGCCGCCCATCCCGCGAGCGCCAGCCCCGGCAGCGCCCCGGACCACATCGCGAGCGCGCCGCGCCTGCCGATGAACGGCTCGAACACCAGGCCAACACCGGCGCGCACCTCGAACGCGTGGTGCGCTGCGGTGCCGAGCGCCGTGAGGACGGTGAACGGTCGACGCGGGCGCTTCGTCACCGTGTCATCCACGTCGCGTCGTCGAGCAGCGGCGGGCCGTTGAGCTCTTCGGGGAGCGCGAGCATTCGCGTGGCCGCCGCGTCCATGCGCATCGCCGTCAGCGCGCCCGTGCCCGCGAGGCGCACGATCTCCCCCAGCACCGTGTCGAGCGCTTCCCAGCCCGCATCGCCGGTGAACGCGGCCGAGAAAGGGTGGAACAGCAGCGCGATGTGGCAGCCCTCTTCATAAGAGAGATTCTCGAGCGCGGCGATCATCGCGTCACGCATCTGCTCGGGCGTGCGCGGATCTGGCGTGCCGTCGTAGCGTTCGCGCAAGCCCGCGAACGTCGGCAGGTAGGAGTACGCGTCCACGAGCGGCCAGCGGAACGGCAGCACCGCGAGGCCGTCGAGCACGCCAGCTCGCTCGCCCGCGGGCGAGACGTGTCTATAGCCGTGCTCGCCGAGCAGCGCGAGCGTGCGCTCGGTCAACCCGCCCCCCGGGGGACGAAAGCCGCTCGGCTCGATGCCGATCGAGCGCATCGCGTCGGTGGCGCGCGTCAGCAACGCGGCCTCCGTGGCGGCGTCGAGCGCCGCCCACTCCTCGTGGCGCCACGCGTGCACGGCGACCTCGTGGCCGGCGTCGACGATCGTGCGCAACGCCTGCGGGTACATCCGCGCGTTCAGTCCCTCGACGAAGAACGTCGCGTCGAGCTTATGAGCAGCGAGCAGGTCGAGCAGCCTCGGAAGGACGTCGACGACGCTGAAGTGCTGCCCTTCGGGCACGTCTGGCGGCCACATGCCGAGCTCGAGCTGAGCAGCCTCTCCGAGGTTGTCGAACGTCACCGAAACGACTGACTCGGACACGGGTCGATGATAAGCGCGCATGCGTTCCTTCAACGAGCCAGGCGGGCGATCACGCGCGGGTCGAGCATGCGCGCGGGCGAGCGCCGACGACTGCCGACCTCTTCGAACGCGCGCCGCACGACCTCATCGCGTGCGGCGACCCTGTAGAGGCGGCGCTCGAACGGGTTGATCGGTCGGCCGCTCGCTATGTCGGAGATCAGCAGGAAGTGAGGAAGCAGCCGACGGCGATGGGCGCGCCGATAGCGCTCGAGCGCCGCGTCGAGATCGCTGCCGCCGTTGAGCGCGTGCGCGGTCTCTTCCACCAGCCAGTCCGCGCTTTGGAACGCCCAGCCGCACCCGACGCCCCACAACGGGTCGGCCGCCAACGCGGCGTCGCCGACGAACGCCAAGCCCGGGCGCGCGGCCGGACGCCACACGTTGGGCAGGTCGAGCTTGCCGAGCAGTTTGGACTCGAGCGTGGCAGCGCCAAGATCGGGGCCATCCGGCAACGCGTCGACCATCCGGCGGTAGGCGCCCTCGAGGTCAGAGCGAAATTCCGGCAGGCGATCGCGGTGAGGCGCCACCAGTACTACCGTGAGGTCGTCCTCGTTGGGAAACGTGTACGCGCAGTCGGGATCGAGCAGCCACATTTTCGAGCGCGTGGTGGCGGGACGGATGCCACGCCAGTAACCCCAGTAGAAGAAGCGCCCGTGCGGCTTCACCCGGCCCGGCACGCGCGCCCAGCGCGCGAGCTTCGAGTCGCGGCCGTCGGCCGCAACGGTGAGCGTTGCTTTCAAATCTCGCCGCTCGTGTGTGCGGTTTTCGACCTTCACACCGGCGGGCCGGCCATTGCCGAGCAGGCCGACCGCGGTCCAGCCCGCGATCAGCTCAACCCCTGGGGTGTCCGCGGCGAGCGCGCGCAGGATCGGATCGACCGTGCGGCGCGTGACGCTGTAGCCGTATGACGAGTCGTCTTCGGTGAGAACCCAGCCGCTTCCAGGCGTCCAGAGGTCGATGCTGTTGCGCACCGCGCCGCACGCCTCGATCAGCGGTGCGAGGCCGAGCTTTTGGATCGTGGGCGTCGCGCTTGGCTGGATGAAGTGGGTGCAAATCGTCTTGTAGGCGTCGGGCGTCGGCCGGCGCTCGACCAGCGCCACGCGCGCGCCGCGCAGGGCGAAGAGTCGCGCCGCGGTGCAGCCAGCGGTGCTGGCGCCGACGATCGCGACGTCGTACTCGCCCGTGCCCTCCCTCATCGAGACGAGAGCCGGGCCTGGAGGCGCTGAAGCGCCACCATCCCACGCTCGGCGCGACTGCCCGGTGCCGGCACGATGCCGAGCTGGCGGGCAACGTCGTTCATGTCGTAGAACGCCCGATAGCGAGCTATCCGCCCGTCGCGCATCGTCCAGTGATCGACGCCCTCGACCTTCATCGAGCGGCCCGTCGGCGCGAAGCCCGGCGGCTCGATCGAGCCACGGTGCGTGCCCTCCATGTACCAGCCCCACAGGATCACGTCGCCGGCGACCGCCAACGCGGGCGGGTCGGGCTCACCGAACCGCAAATCCGGGAAGGCACGGAAGCTGGTGCGCATGAACTCCTGTACCGCCGGAATGCCGCGGGCCGGCTCCGGCAGCGCCGGGTCTGCCCAGACGATGTCCTCGGTGATCAGCTGCGCCATGCCAGCCGTGTCGCACCCGTTCCAGGCTGCCTGGTAACGCTCCACGAACTCGCGCACCTCTGAAGCGATGACCGCAGCGGACGAACTGACTGCCATGTCGCAACGATAGTCCCCCATGGAGGCGCGCGCAAGCCTGCCTGGATGGTGCTCTGCGCGCTCTCGCTTACGTGTGTGCCGATGGTTTGTGCCGCTCGAGCTCCGCCCGCCATGCCACGCGCGCGTATTCGATGCCGGAGGGGTCATCCAGCAGCTGGCGCTGCCAGTTCGCGGCCATTCCGAGCGCGTTCAGCTGAAACGCGATCGCCGCGGGGTCGGCGTCGGCTCTGAGCTCGCCCGCGGCCATCGCCACCTCGACGTTGCTCCTCAGTACGGCGATCCATTCGCGCATCACGGCCGCGACCGCGTCGCGGACCGGGCCTGGGCGGCCATCCATCTCCGTCGAGGCCGCGCACAGAAAGCATCCGCCCACGAAGATGTCCGATACGAAGTAGTCACACCAGGCTTCGCCGATCGCGAACAACCTCGGCAGGCCCTCCCCGCTTGGGAGCGCCGGCGCGAGCACCCAGTCGATGAGGATGCCGCGCGCGGCGGCGAGCGTGGCGAGCTGCAGCTCCTCCTTGGAGCCGAACAGAGCGAACACGCTGCTCTTGTGCACTTCCAGCTCCGTGGCGAGCCCCCCGATGGTGAGGCCTTCGAGACCCTCCCGCGAAGCCATCTGCACCGAATGCTCGAGCACCGCCGCACGGCTGCGCATGCCCCGGGCTCGTCGACCGTCAGTGGGCTCGTCATCGACAGGGGCCTTGATCAGCGGTGCCCCGCTCCGCACGGTCGTCATCTAGCGCATTTTACAAACTAGACGGACGATCATCTATATTGTTCGGCCGATGAGCTACGTGGGCACATGGGAGTGGGCGCAGGAGCTTGAGAGATGACAGGACGGAGCTTGACGCAGGACGATCCGCTCGAGGACTTCGACTACCGCGAGGTGACCCTCGAAGGCGTGACGAAGGTGGTGCACGTGGCCGGCGGCGGACCGGCGGTGATCGTGATGACGGAGATGCCCGGCATCAGCCCGCACGTGGCTCGCTTCAGCCGCTGGGTGAGGGACGCGGGGTTCACCGTGTACATGCCGTCGCTGTTCGGGCGCGACGGCGCGGTGCCTGGCGCCGAGGAGGGCGCCGCCGTCTTCCAGCGGGCGTGCGTGAGTGCGGAGTTCCGCGCTTTCGCCGCGAACGAGTCGAGCCCCGTGACGGTGTGGCTGCGGTCGCTCGCGCGTCTGGCGCACGAGCAGTGCGGCGGTCCGGGCGTCGGCGCGATCGGGATGTGCTTCACGGGCAACTTCGCGCTCACCATGATGCTCGAGCCCGCGATGCTCGCGCCGGTTCTCTCCCAGCCGACGCTGCCGCTCGACGACCCCGCGGGTATCGAGATGGCTCCCGAGGAGCTCGTCGCGGTTCGCGACCGCCTCGAGCGCGACGACCTGACCGTGATGGCGTACCGCTTCAAGGGCGACCGCTTCTGCAGAGCCCAGCGCTTCGCCGCCTACTCGGAGGCGCTCGGCGAGCGCTTCGTCGCACGCGTCATCCCCGACAGCGCCGCCAACCCCGATACGGCGCCGTTCTTCAAAGACGTGGTCGGCAGCCCGCATAGCGTCGTGACCGCGCATCTGATCGACGAGGCGGGTCAACCGACGATCGCCGCCCGCGACGAGATCCTGGCGTTCTTCGCCCAGCGGCTCGCTTCATGAGCAGGACCCGCTTGGAGCTGGACTACCGGTCAACCTGCTCCGGCGGCTGTAGGCGCGGTGGGGTCCGAGCTGTTGTCGCCCGACTGCTCGCGGGCGATGAAATCCTCGATCACCGCAGGATCTTCGCGCGATCGTTCGGCCACGCGCAGGAGGCTGCTCATCGTCGCGACCTCCTCGGTCTGCTCCTTGATGAACCACTGAACGAACTGCTCGGAGGTGAAGTCGCCAGCGTCGCGAGCGGTCGCCGCGAGCGCGTTGATCTGCCCGGTGACACGCTGCTCCTGGGCAAGCGCCAGCGCGATCGGCTCGACGACATTCTCGAAGCGAGAGCGTGGCTCGTCGACTCCGGGCGTCGTGATCTCGGCACCCGTGTCCAGCAGGAACCGCACCATCATCATCGCGTGGTCGCGCTCCTCGAGCGCTTGGCGATAGAAGAAGCGGGCCAACTGCGGCAATGCCTCGGCGTCATAAAAGACCGCGCAGGCAACGTATTGTTGGTGAGCGGCGAACTCGTGGGCGATCTGTTCGTTCAGCCTCTCGGCGAACACGGCAGCGGGCGGCACGAGCGAGAGCCTAACGCACGCTCCCGTGGTGACTCGCTACGTATTGCCGCAACAGCCACACCGAGGCGTGCCAACCCGGCGATCCTCGTGGGGATTAGGTCGCACCGCTCCAGAGGCAGATATCGCCGTCGTTCATCGGATCGAAGAGTCGTGGCCGCTCTGAATGTGAAGCGGTCCTTGCCCCGGCTCACTATCATGGCTCTGTGACCGGCCAGAGCGTGCCCGCTGGGGTGGTGCATGAACTGCCCGCTGACCTGCGTAAGGCGCTGATCGCCAACGCCACGGCACTCGATGCCTGGAAGGACATCACGCCCTTGGCCCGCAACGAGTTCATCTGCTGGGTCGAGGACGCAAAGCGGGAGACCACCAGAGAGCGCCGCATTCGGCGGACCCAGGAAGAGCTGGAGGAAGGCCAGCGCCGGCCCTGCTGCTGGCCGGGATGCAAACACCGGGACCGGACCGGCAGGTAGCGACGGCCAGCGATGAGGACTACCAGCGACAACCGCGATCGTCTCGAGGGGACGGTCGCAGATAAGCCGGCCGGGCGGAGCCCTCAGCCGATCCGCTCCGCCAGCTCGACGATGATCCCCTCCGGGCCGCGGACGTAGCAGAGCCGATAGATGTCCTTGTAGCGCTCCACCCCGCCAACGAGCTCCGCGCCACGGGCTCGCAAGCCAGCGACGACGGCGTCGATATCGTCGACTGCGAACGCCACATGGCGGATGCCCGGGGTGTTCGCCAGCGCCTGCCGATCGCCGCCCCGGCCCGACGGGGCGTGAAACTTCGCCAGCTCGAGCCGTCCGTGGCCGTCCGGGGTCTCCAACATCGCGATCTCCGCCCGGACGCCATCGAGCCCCACCACGCGATCCACCCAACCGCCCTCGACCGACCCCTCACCCTGCAGCTGGAGTCCGAGCTCGACGAAGAACGCCGTCGCGGCCGCGAGGTCGTCAACCACGATACCCACGTGCTCCATGCGCTGGATCATCACGCACTCGACTGTAGCGACACCCCGGCCCCAGCTACAGCGTCCTCTCGGCTGCTGCTGCTGCTGACCCATGTGATGCCCGAGCTCGAGGACGAGATCGCGCCCGCCCTGGAGCTGGTGCGCGAGCACTTCGACGGTCAGGTCGAGGTGGCTCCGGACCTCTTGCGACTGCCGCTCTCCTGAGGGCGGGAAGTCCCCTCACCCTCCGACGAAGCGGAGGGTGAGGGGCTTCCGTGGTTACTGCCTCCAGCGATTAACCGATGTAGGCGATCGCGATCGCCATCGCGTCGTCGATCAGATGGTGGCCTTCCGGCACGTTGTAGATGCCGTGCAGGCGAATCGTCTGGCCTTTGGTGATCGTCGCAATCGGGTTGCCGGTGCAGACGCCCATCGAGGAGACGTGTTTGCGACCGTCGGGGGTTTCGTAGCCCGGGCCGCCATAGCCGGCGACGGAGTTGCACAGCAGGCTTTCCCCGGCGCTTTTGTTGCTGAGTTCGATGTTGACGCCGTGGTCGTGGATATGACCGGCGGCGGCGATCAGTTTGCCGTTCAGGGTCGAGGTCCAGTCGTAGTGGGTGTCGCTGAGCCCGATCGGGACCGAGATGTAGCTGTTCAGCGAGCACTGGTTGGCGTCGAGCCACACCGGGCGCAGCGACGCGCGGCTGGTGTGATCGCTGCCCGTCGCGTACTTCCACGTGATGCGGATCTTCACCGTCTTGCTGGTCGTTGCCCAGTTCATCAGGTCGAAGACCATGTTCCAGGTCTCAGAGCTGTTGACCTTGTAGCCGTAGGGCAGTGCCTGCAGATCGATTTTGGTGCGCTCGTCGCCGGAGGCGAAGAAGCGTTCGCCGAGCAGGCCCGGGCCGGTGCCGGGGCAAGTGACGTCGGACTTGCCGGCTGACTGCGCGGCGAACATCGCGTGGTGAAGCATCGGGCCTTCGCTGATCGTCGCCTTGGCCCCATTCGTGTAGACGAGATCGGGTGTGGCGCCGATGATCGAGCAGCCGGTGCACGGCTTGGCGATGTTGGTGACGATCTGATTGGTGATCATCCCCGCGTTTTCGTGGTCGTGCGGGTCGCCGTTGCCGGCCGGGATCGTGTATGGGCCGTAATCGATGGTTTTGGTCGTGATCGCCGCGTTCGCGGTAGCCGGGACGGCGAAGACCGCGAGGGTGCAGACGAGCAGCGCCAGTTGCTTGACAGTTGACATTCAATCCCTCCTAAGGATTAGTTCTGAGTAAGGAGGGAGCTTTAATAGAATCGTGGATCGCTGTCAAACCGCTGCGGAGCAGCCGAAGGTAGCCAGGCGCTCGAAGCGCGCCATCTAGGAGGTCTAGCGAACGGGCGAGCCGCCAGGATGAACCTTCCTCCCGGCTCCCGGCGCCTCCGTCAAGCGTTATGCCTCGTCGTAAGGCTCCCGGCTACCCGACTTGGCCAATCCACGGCCAATCATGTAGGCAGAGGCCACAATGGCAACGTACAACCAAGCCTGCGACCCGACGAATTTGTCGGGGTGTCCTTCTGACGTTCCAATCGCAGCAGCAGAGATCAGGATTCCCGCTATCACCGCGATCGCAGCGAAGAACTCGGTGGTCTTGAACGATGCCTTCGTCTCCGTTGTAATGCGGCGCCCTCCACGAGCATGTCCGCTATCGGAATATCCTTGCCTGGAGGTAGGATCTGCAGTACTCATGAGAACCCCTTTGTATAGGTGGTCGAGGGTGACGGGGCATAGCTACCCGAATAAGCGACCGGTAAACCAAAAGCGATTCGAGCTCTACGCGGCCCGGCGGCAGGGCCATGCTCGGGCGAGGGGAGTGCTTGGCGAGGATCGTCAGGTCAGCGTGAAGCCGAACCCGCTCGATCCCTCGCACGCCTAGGGGCGTCAAGCTCCATTCGTTCTTCAAGCGCCCGAACTCGCGCTCTACGGCGACGGCTGGCGCAGCGGAATCACCAGGGAGAATCGCGCCCGTCCATCGCGCACGTCTCGGGCTGATGCCGAGGCTATGGAGCTGCCGAGCAGCGGCGCGACCATAGTGCTCTCGTTTTGCCTCCGCTGTTTCTGATTCGACCGAGCTTCTTGACGTCGATGTGCAATAGCTCCAGGGCTCCTCAACGAGCAACTGAGCGCCTCGATGAGTAGTCGCACCCTGTCGGCAGGAACCAAACCCGGCCTCCCTTTCCGAGCGGTGGTCAGTCAGCCCACCAGTCGCGCTGACCCTCCACGTCATCCCGCGGGTTCTCGCCGAGGTTAGGCGCGCCGAAGACGAGAATCTCAAGACCCTCCGGCCCAGCCTCGTAGCCTCGCCACGTACCGGGCGGAACGCGCACCACGTCCCACTTCTTCACCTCGACGATCTCGTCGTCGAGTTTCATCCGCCCTCTCCCGCCCACGACCACGAACACCTCCTCCTGCTCCTCGTGCGTGTGGCCGTACGGGAAGCGATAGCCGGGCGGGATGCGCTGATAGCTGAGGCCAGACTGCTCGAGCTCGAGCGCCTTGCTCGCGAGACGGAACTCCAGGTCCGGCGCGCCGTCGAAGTTGGACCCGACGTCCGCCACATCCTCTCTGAGGTTCCTGAGCGTGAACGGCACGGCCGCGATTCTACGGTGCAGGCTTGGCTTCGGGCTCAGACGCTACGGCTAGAGGAGCACGACAACCCATCGCACCCAGTCGTCGTCGCAGCTAGCGAGCGGATCGTTGAGTTGAGCACGCGGAAGTCTGCGGTCGCCGACTCACTCGACGCTCTCCAGGCCAAGCGGCCCGCCGGGCATCACCCGGACGAGATTGTGGCGATGCTCGACGCCGTGCCCGACCTGCGCCCGGTGCTCACCAACGCGAGCGACGGGGAGCTTGTCGAGATTTTCCGGGTCTTCGACCTGGCGATCACGCCGGAGCTGCTGCCGATCCTTCCCCAGCGACAGCGACCGCCCCGAGGGACGGTCGCAGATTAACGACATAGCGGGGGCGGGATTCGTCCACCTGCGCGACCTAACGCACGAGTACCCGCTGGCAGCGTAGGCGTGACACGTCCCCAGCGTCCCCCATGGTGCTTGTGGTCGGGACGCGTGGGACGCACGGAACGCGTGGTCGCCACACCGCGGGCCGCGCCCGCCACGATGTAGGGGGTGCGCGCCCGCGTTGGCCGGGGAGTACGCGCGGCATGGATTCAGACTCTTGTCCTGCGATGGGCGGTATACGCGGAGGCGGTCCCCAACACGCCCGGCACACTTGGAACCGGCCAGTGTTCACCAAGCGTGGCGAACACAACCGCCAACGCGTACAAGACGACCGTCAAGCCCAAGAAGCACCGTCGCTCGGTCAACTCGAACGCGAGCAGTTCGTCTTCGATCTGCTCCCTACTCCTCTGAATCTCTTTGGCCATTCGCACTCCTCGCCGCACACCAAGACCCTCCCCGCCGAGTCTCTCGTGTGCGTCTTGGACGCGATATGGCGCGAACTTGTTCCTTCGCCTCAGCACTTGCCCGACAGGGCGGGCTATGTGCCTGCTCCAAGGTTGCAGAATGACTGTGCCCATTTTATCGGGCTGTGTCTCATGGAGCTATCACTCAAGCGCTTTTAGTTAGGAGGCAGCCTAGAAAGGGCGCTCATCCACCGCTGACCTTGAGATACAGCTCATTATACCCGTAGAAGATTGGCCCGGCGTGTTCGGATTGCCGCATCTGATCGCGATAGCATTTGCCGTGTGATCAGGATCACCAACAACACCACAATTGGCGGGGAGTGTGGCGTTCTGCTCAGGAACGCTCACGACGTTGAAGTGGATGAGCATAGGTCGATCAACCAGCGCACCGCTGTGAGGGTCGAGGGGAGTCTCACGAACAGCAGGATCAGGCGTGTGTCGCATCGCCAGCTTGGGCGGAACGATCCGTGTTGGTGTGGATCTGGCAAGAAGTTCAAGCGATGTCACGGGACGTAATGCGCGAGACCACGACCTTCGACTTCGGTGACGCTGACGTAAGCAACACCACGTTTGAGGACATCGAGTCAGACGCCGAACAGCTCGTAACAGGCGGTAACAGCTTCCACTTCGTCAAATGGGCGAGAATTCGACACACGCCCCTTCGGAGACCCGATGGGAGCGTCAACTGGGGCATGGTCGGGGCGATAGCTACGGTCGTGGCGCTATGCCTCTCCGTGGCGGAGGCCGCACACGTCCTTCCCTGAAAGCGCCTTATCAATCGGTCAGGTGTCCAGGTCGCTTAGGAAGCACTCGATCGTCGCCGCGTTGGCAGCCGCTCGCTTGCGGCCCTCCGGCGATTCGGTCGCCTCTTGGTGGGACAGCCAGTCGGACATATCGCGGTCGTACTCCAGCGCGTCGATGAGCGTTGGGCCGTGTACGGCTAGGTCAAGCGCTACGTCGTCCTGCTGGGGCGGCTTCTTGTTCCAGCCGATTGCGTTCAGCAGCGCGCGTGTGCGGTCGAACTCTGCCAGCGGCCCGGTCATGTCGCTGGGACTCGCAAGCGAGCACTCGCTGTCAATGTCGCCTGCCGTCCGCGCGAATCGCGCATAGAGTGCCCGTCGCAGGAACAGGACGATCTCGGCCGGGATGACGGTCATGGCTTCCTCCCAGTTGCGCCGCGCGGCTTCCTGGGTCGAGCTTTCGCTGCTGGCGGCGTGCCCCTGATGCCGAAGTAGGTCGTGAGCAGCTGGGGCACGCGGCTCGCGCCGATCCCGTATCGGTCGCCGATCTCGCGGAAGGTCAGTCCGTCGATCAGCCGCAGGCGCAGCATCTCCATGCTTCGGTCTGATACGGGTCGCCCTGTCACTGACTCACCGCGCGCGCGGAGAACTTCCACGCGGGCCACGAACTCGGCCGATTCGGTGTGTGGGTCCGGCAAGGACTCCTGCACGACGGTTCCAACCAGCTTGTTGACATGCACGGCGCAACGAGTCACGCGCAACCGCTCGCCGCCGCCCCATTTGACGACGTTCTCCCACTCCAGGTCTCGGATGGCTATCTCGATTGAGTCTGGGTCTACGTCGTCCAGGGCAGCAAGCAGTTCAGTGGTCGTCATCCAGCGTCCGCGATCCAGCAGCATTTCTAGAACCACAACCTCAGTTCCAAGGTGGGTAGTGTGGCGCTCGTCGGCCATCTGTCGGTTCCTCCCGGTAGGCATGGAGGCTCCGAGAGACGACCTGGCGCTATGGTCCTGCTCGCGCCGGGTGGGTTCCTCCCCCGGTGCCACGCCCCCGGCCGTTCACAGCGGCGCGGGGGCACATAATATATCCGAATAATAGGAATCCCGTCAATATATGACAGCTCCGTTGCAGGTCCGATTAAGTAAATCGAGGCCAGGCAGCCCGAAGGTTGCGGCGCGCCTACGAGACGACACGGTGGAATATGTCTATGCTTTGATTGCGGCGTGGACCTCTCCAAACTCTCTGGTTTCGGCCGCTGCGCAGCCCTACGGGCTGGGAAGACATGAGACGCTCCCTGCCTCTTGTCGGCATGGCAATAGCGCTGACGGCCATCGGCTGCGGCGGCGGCGCGGTGCATCCCAGTTCAACCAACGCTGAAGCGACCGCGATCCAAGAGGCGCAGCGCAATATCGCCGCCGTCTGCGCCTCATCGCACGGCGGTGCCGAAGCTCTCGACAGAGATTTGTCTGTCCTGATCGCGGCTGCAACGAAGCAGCACAACCCAGCCATCGCTCAAGGATCAGATGCCATCCTCAGGGGAGGTCCCCCAGGCAAAGAATGTGGTCCCGGCTATGCCGACGAGATCGACGTTGAACTGCTTTCGGTGACTCCGCGACAGACTGTAGAAAGTGCCGGGCTCCCGACGATTACTGCGAGCCAAGACGAAGCCTATTATGCCGATCATTACGGCGCTGGAGAGAGCGAATCTGCGCGTACTTGCGTCATCGAAACCGTGAGTGAACCTGCCCGTATGGTCAATGGC
>DASUPL010000070.1:0-2660 GCA_036281155.1 Solirubrobacteraceae bacterium
CGATCTCCACCGAGCGCTCCGCCGCGAGCCGCTGCGAGACGCTCGCGGCGAACGCGCTCAACGCCTCGCGGTCGGGTCCGCGGAAGCTGCCGTCGCCGCGCAGCGCCACGATCAGCCCGCCGCCCTGGCTCTCCATGTCCAACGGCTCGATCAGCACGGCGCGCGCCTCGAGGCCCAGTTCGTGCAGCCACGCCGCCTCCTGGCCGCGCGGACGGTCCAGCGCGACGGGCTTGCCAGCGAGGTAGATGTCGCCGAGCGCGCTGCCCTCCACGGGCATGATCCGCAGCCGCACCGAGCCGGCGCCGCTGGCCGCGGCGACGCGCAGCTCGCCGCGCTCCTCGATCACCACGAGCAGCGTGCTCGCGTCCAGCAGCGCGAGCCCGCGGTCGGCCATCAGGCGCAGCAGCCACAACTCTGATCCGGAGAGCACTCCGACAGATTATGAAGGCGTGAGCTGCTCGACCGCGTCGCCGTTGCCGAGGTGTGCGGCGGCGCGGGTGCGCTTGAGCAGCTCATCGGCGCTCATTCCCTCCTGCCAAGCCGCGAGGCCGACGGACACGTCCAACGCGCTGCGCGCGCCGCCGACTTCGACCTTGATCGTGCGCAGCCGGTCGAGCACCCTGCGCGCGACGATCTCTCCACGCGGGCCATCGGCGCCCGGCAGCACGATCAACAGCTCGCGCTCGCCGGGGCGCCCGACGCGGTCGAAACGGCGCAGCTCGCGCCCGAGCGCCGTGGAGACGTAGGCGAGGGTCTGCGCAAGCAGCTCCTCGCTCTGGGCGGGCGTCATCTCGTGCGGCACGTCGATCGCGACGAGCAGACAGCTGAGCTTGGTGTCGTGCCGTTCGGCGCGGTGGATCTCCTCGTCCAGGCGCGCGAGCAGCGCGGGCGCGGACAGGCACTCGGGCGCCGCCGCGGAGGGCGGTTGAGAGCGCGGATGTGGGTCGCTGGCAGCCATGCCGTGTTGCGCGGGAGTGTACGTACGCTCTTGTGTTCCCCCTTGGAGCGCCCCTTGAAGATTACGCGTTCGACAGCCTTTTTGGAAAGGGGTCCTCGAGTGATCCGTCCCCGCGCGCTGGTACACCTGAGCGCGTGCTGCAAGAGCTACGCGTCGAGAACCTCCTTCTGATCGAGCGCGCGCAGCTGCGCCTCGCGCCCGGGCTGAACGTCCTGACGGGGGAGACGGGGGCTGGAAAGACGGTGCTGGCGCACGCGCTGGACCTGCTGCTCGGGGGCAAGGCGCGCGCGGGAATCGTGCGCCCGGGGGCCGGCGAGGCCTACGTGGAGGGAATCTTCGACCTGCCGGCGCACGTGCGCGAGGAGCTCGGCGAGCGCGTGAGCGAGGACGCGGAAGAGATCGTGCTCGCTCGTCGCGTGGGCGCGGACGGGCGCACGCGGGCGTATCTGAACGGCCGCTCGGCGAGCGTCGCGGACCTGCGCGACATCGGCGCGACGCTGCTCGCTTTCTACGGCCAGCACGAGCACCGCAAGCTGACGCTCGCGGCCGCGCAGCTGCAGATCCTCGACGGCCTCTGCGGCGAGCGCCATGCGGTGAGCCTGCGCGAGTGCGCGCTCGCGTTCGCCCGCACCCGCGAGCTCGAAGCGCGACTGGAGGAGCTGCGCGACCTCTCCGCGCAGCGCGAGCGCGAGCTCGACCTGCTGCGGTACGAGCTCGGCGAGATCGACGCGCTGGCGCTCGAGGAGCGCGAACACGAGCAGCTGCTGGGCGCGCGCGAGCGGCTGCGCCGGCTGGACGCGCTGCGCTCCGCGGCCGGCGGGGCGGCGGAGGCGATCGCGCCCGACGCGGACGGACGCTCGGGGCTCGACGGGTCGGGCGCGGCGCGGTCGCTGGCCGGCGCGATCTCACAGCTGGACGCGCTCGCGGGCGTCGACGGGGTGCTTGACGCGCTCACCGAGCGCGCGCACGCGCTCGCGATCGAGGGGGAGGATCTCGCGGCGGCGCTGCGCGACTACTGCGAGACGGCCGGCACGCAGGGCCTGGAGGGATCGTTCGCCGCGCTGGGCGGCGAGGGCGAGGTCACGCTCGACGCGATCGAAGAGCGCCTCACCGCGATCGAGCGCGTGACGCGCAAGCACGGCGGCACCGTCCAGGCGGCGCTCGAGCACGGGGAGCGCGCCCGCGCGCGCCACGAGGAGCTGCTCGGCGCGGAGGTCGCGCTCGTCGAGACCACCGCGCAGCTCGAGCACGCACGGGCGGCGCTGGACGGGCACGCCGCCTCGCTGCGCAAGGCTCGCAAGCAGGCGGCGAAGGGCTTCGCGGCGGATGTGTGCGAGCAGCTCGCGTCGCTGGCGATGGGCGACGCGACGTTCGAGGTGTCCCTCGGCGAGCGCGAGGCCGGCCCCACGGGGGGCGACGCGGTCGAGTTCCTGATCGCGCCCAACCCCGGCGTGCCGGCGGGCCCGTTGCGGGAGATCGCCTCCGGCGGGGAGCTCTCGCGGGTGATGCTCGCGATCATGAGCGTCGCGAACGCGTCCGCGGAGGACGCGACGCTCGTCTTCGACGAGGTCGACGCGGGCATCGGCGGGCACACCGCGAAGGCGGTCGGCGCGCGGCTGCGGGAGCTGGGGGAGCGCAGGCAGGTGCTTTGCATCACCCATCTGCCGCAGATCGCCTCGCTCGGCGCGCGGCACTTCTCGAT
>DASUPL010000071.1:0-3073 GCA_036281155.1 Solirubrobacteraceae bacterium
ATCTCTTTCCCCTGATCCCAGGTCAGCGTCCGCCGCAGCTCGGCAGGCAGCTTGGAGATCTGGCGCGTCAGCGTCGCGCGCACGTCCTCGGCGGTGCGACCGTGCGGCAAATGAAGAAGCATGACATAGCGGCTCGAGCGCTCTACCAGCGTCCCGATCGACGACCGACCGCCCTTTCCGATGATGAGATCGCCTTCCCAGTGCCCTGGTACAGCTCGATCTGCGACCTCGGGTGGACGTGCGCTGATCAGGATCATGTTCTGCAGTCGACCAGCACCGGATTGTTCGGTCCGCATGTGTGGCCGGCGCTGCGTCCGTCCCGTTCGGAGGCAGGCGGTCAGCTCTTTGCGCAGCGCCCCGCGGGCCTGGACGAAGAGCGTCCTGTAGATCGTTTCGTGCGACACCCGCATGCCCATGTCGTCAGGATAGTCACAGATCAGCCGGGCGGCGATCTGTTGCGGAGACCAGTGTGCGCGTAGGCCACGCTCCACTTCACGGCACAACCTTGAATCCACTGCCAGCTTCGACGGCTTGGGTCGGCGACCTCGCCGTACTGCCTCGCTGTCAGCCCGACATGCCCGATAGTCGTCCCGGGATCCGTTCCAGGCAACCTCCCGCGAGATCGTCGAGGGGGCTCTCCCCAATCGCGTCGCGATCGTCCGCAAAGAGTCGCCGGCGACCAGGCCGCGCGAGACCTCCTCTCGCTCCGCAAGCGACAGACGTAGCGCAGAGCGCTCCTTTAAACGGCTCTTCAGCCCGCCTGTAAGCGCCAGATAACGCTGGATCGACTTCGTCGAGCAGCCCACGGCCGCGGCCGCCGTCTCAAATGTCTCACCGCCCCGAATGCGGCGCTCAATCTCTGACCGGTCCGCTTGACTCAGACGCCTAGCAGCCCGTGGCTAAAGCCATTGGCCGGCTGCCCTGCATGTGGATCTCGGTTGTGCGGGTGCGGAGTGGGTTCAAGCGGAAATCGATCGTGAAGTCTCCCAGGACGGCACCCAGCATGGTTGCGATGCGTGTGAGCGAGGCGAGAAGGACCTGCAGAGCCCCCTGGAGGCCCCGCGGGGTCCCGACTCCGATCGAAGTCCGCATCACCAGGCCGAGGTTGAAACCAGCGGCGTGAATCAGCAGGCGTTTCAGGATGTTTGTGTGACCGCGGAGATGGGTGCGTCGCATGTCCCCGGTTTCGTACAAGTGCGCGAAGGACCGCTCGATCAGCTCGCCTCGCGCCCGCTGCAGGCCTTTGCCGCGCTCACCACGGATGCGCCGGCGATTGGCGTACAACGCTTGCTGAGCATCGACGTCGTCCTTCCACTTGCGGCGTCCTCGGTCCGGCTCCGAGACGTACGAACGCAAGCCCTGATCCTCGAGTGCAACCAACGTCCGATCGCTGTGATAGCCCTTGTCCGCGACCACCTCCGAAAGACCGTCCGGGTGAACCTTGTCCGTCTTCTCCATCACAGCGTCGAGCTGCCCCTCGGCTTCCTCCAGCGTGTTCTCGATCGTCGTGGTGTCGCCTTCGTCGGCTCCTTGCACTGTCACCGCGACGATAGCACCCGTGGCCATGTCGACGGCGTGCTCCGCCTTGTGGGCCAAGTGCGTTCGCCCGTCCTTCATCTTCGTGATCTTTGCATCCGGATCCGAGGGACTCGTCCAGTCGTCGTTGGATGCCTTCTTCTTCCGCCGCCGATCCAGCCGCGCCAGCGCTTCCCGCGTCGGTGTCTTGATCCCAGACGCCTTCGCCAGACCCTTCAGGAACTCCTCGTAGCTCGCTCCCGTGTCTCGCCGCACGATGCTTCGCATGGCCGCGTTCGCTTCCAGCGTCGTCGCGTCGATCCCGATCGTCTTGCCGACCAGCAGACCCCCCTTGGCCAGCCGCTCCAGCACCCACGCGAACACGCGTTGGTGCGTCTCCACGTCGATCAGTCGACGTGTCCTCGAAATCGTCGAGTGATCAGGCGCCGCCTCGTCCAGCTCCAAACCCAGGAAGCTCCGGATGGCCAGGGAGTCCGCTGCCCGCCACGCCATCGCGCGCTCGGCACCCAACCCCTCGAAGTACCCCAGCAACATTAGCCGGAAGTAGCGCCCCGGTTGCAGGCTCGGACGCCCAAGCTTCTCAGCGTAGAACCGCCGGCACGCCGCTTCCACAAACGCGTCAAAGCTATTCGCCGCCAACACCTGATTCAGACGCTTGTAGAAGGGATGCCCTGGGCTCTTCGGCAGGTCGCTCGCCGCAACCCACATCGTGTCCTGATGTCGCTTGCGCTTTCTTCCCATCGCCATGACGCAAAGGTACGATCCAATGTCCTTACGTCAAGCCCCAACTGCGACTTTCACCACGGGCTGCTAGCGTTGCCCGACCATTCCCGCTCCATCCCGGCCTCCCCGAGCACGTAGCCCGGATCATGGCCGAAATGTTGCATCGTTCACTTGAGAGCACCCCGCGTTAAACTGCAAGCCCCCATTCTAGCCGTGGCTTGTCAGCTTCAACGCCTTGTTCGACGGCGTTCCCAATCACGGTCGCTCACTCTGTGACCGCTGGACCAGTTCCTGCAGACGCTCAGTCGACGCAACCGGGAGAACGATAAGCCGTTTGCCGGAGCAGCCCGGCGTGACTTCGATGGGTACGACTCTTGGCACGAAGCCAATCATCGAGGCCGTCACCGTATAGAAGCCGGGCGCCAACTCAAATGCACCATGGCCGGCAGTGGACGTGGCCTGCTGCTGTAGTGTGGGCTCCACTCCGCCGCTTGGCGTGCCCAGCGTCGCGACGGTGAGACGCGCCTCAGGAATCTCCAGGCCTTGGGAGTCTCGGACCTGAATGGACAGCATGCTAGAGCTACTCGAGTCGCTGCACTGCTCAGCCGTAAGCGGCGGGTAAAGGATGTCGGCCCGGTCGTAGCGCTGAGCGGCGTGCGTGGCGCACCCCACCCCTGCTGCGACAACCCAGCAGGGAAGGGAGCTCCAGACCAGCGTCGCTTTCGTCATCTCTGCCCCGCGTGATTGGTGAGACGCCCGTCGAACACTGCATTCAGCAGCGAGGCTCCATTCTAACCGTGCCTCGTCTGCTGCA
>DASUPL010000072.1:0-3434 GCA_036281155.1 Solirubrobacteraceae bacterium
GCCGCTGAGGAGGCTTAGTCTAGTCTGCTGCGCGTGGCCGATGTGACGAGCAGGCGCGAGCTGGGGCGCGGCGAGAAGGTGCTCCCGGGCGTCTTTCGACTGCGCCTGCCGCTGCCGTGGCCGGGTGTTCCCCACTGCAACGCCTGGGCGGTCGCCGACGGCGATGGATTCGTGCTGTTCGACACGGGCATGCACCAGCCCGACTCGCTCGCGAACCTCGAACGGGCGCTGGCGATGTGCAACCTGCGCCTGCAGGACGCGCGTCTGATCGTGTGCACGCACGCCCACTCCGATCACTGCGGACAGGCGCCCACGATCGCCGAGCGGGCTGGGTGCGAGGTGTGGATGCATCCCAACCACGAGCACCTGACGCGGATGGTGGAGGACCCCGACGCGGTGTTCGACCGCCGCGTGGAGGTGGCGCGCCAGAGCGGCGTGCCGGAGGAGCCGCTGCGCCGCTACGCCTCCGAACGCAGCTCGCGCGGGACCGGCATCGCGGGGCCGATCGAGCCCGACCGCGACCTGCTCGCGGGCGTCACGATCGGGACGGACCTCGGCGAGTGGGTCGCGCACGAGACACCCGGTCACGCGCCCTCGCACGTGTGCCTGTTCCAGCCCGAGCGGCGCATGCTGATCTCCGGCGACCATCTGCTCGGACGCATCTCGCTGTACTTCGACTACGGCTACTCGCCTGACCCGGTGGGCGAGTTCGTGAGCTCGCTGAGCGTGGTCGAGAGGCTCGGCGCGCGTCTGTGCCTCGCCGGCCACGGCCGCACGTTCACCGACGTCCACGCCCACATCCAGGGCAACCGCCAGCTCGTCGAGGAACGCCTCGCGAGCGTACGCGCGGCGGTCAGAGACGAACAGTTGACCGCGTTCGAGGTCGTTCCGCACGTCTACGGTGCGGCGTTGTCCTCGGATAACGCCCACTGGCTGCTGTCGAAGACGCTCGCGTATCTCACCCATCTGGAGGCGCTCGGCGACGTCGAGCGCATCGCGGGTGAGCCCGAGCGCTGGACTGCATAATCAGCCGATGCGCATCGACCGGATCCTGGCCTGCGACGGCCCGACGTTCTCGTTCGAGTTCTTCCCGCCGAAGACGGAGGCGGGGGAGGCGAACCTGTACAACGCGCTGAGCGAGCTGCGCACGCTGGAGCCGTCGTTCGTGTCGGTCACCTACGGCGCCGGCGGCTCGACGCGCGGCAAGACGATCGAGATCGTCAAGCGCATGCGCGAGGAGTACGGCCTGGAGGCGATGGCGCACTTCACGTGCGTGGGCGCGAACGTGGCGGAACTGCGCGGCACGCTCGAGGAGATGGGAGCCGCGGGGATCGACAACGTGCTCGCGCTGCGCGGCGACCCCCCGGCGGGCCAGGAGCGGTGGCTGAAGACCGATGGTGGCCTGGAGTACTCGCGCGAGCTGGTCGAGCTGATCTCGGCGGACTATCCGTTCGCGATCGGCGCGGCGTGCTTTCCGGAGACGCACATCCACGCGGAGAGCCCCGAGGCGGACCTCGCCCATCTCGTGGAGAAGGTCGACGCGGGGGTGGACTTCCTGATCACGCAGCTGTTCTTCGACAACGCGCTGTACTTCGACTTCGTCTCGCGGGCGCGCGCCGCTGGGATCGACGTGCCGATCGTGCCGGGCATCATGCCGATCACGAAGGTCGGGCAGGTGGAGCGGATGGCGGCGATGTGCGGCGCGTCGATCCCCGACGGCCTGCGCGGCGAGCTGCACGCGCGCGGCGAGGACCCCGAGGCGGTGCTCGACTTCGGCGTCGCCTACGCGACGCTGCAGTGCGCCGAGCTGCTGGCCGCGGGCGCGCCCGGCATGCACTTCTACACGCTCAACCGCTCGCCCGCCACGCGCGCGATCCTCAGCGCGCTGAAGCTCGCCAAACCCTGGTAGCGGCCCGGCGCGACCCTACGCCGCCTCGATCTCCAACCCCTCGGCCACGCGCGGAGAGCCGTCGGGCGCCTCGTAGCGCACGTCCACGGAATCGTTCTGGCGGTACGTGCCGACGCCCCACGCGCCGAGCAGCCAGCGCCAGCCGCTGATCTTGTCCTTGCGCAGCTCGCGCTCGAACACGAGCGCGCCTTCGCGCACGTTGAAGTCGCTGCCCAGGTGCTGGGGTACGCCGTTCAGATACACCTCATACGGCTCGCGCACATCGCGCGGCAGCTTGACCTTGGAGCTGCTCGTCATGGCGGGATTATGACCGGGCCGCTCCGCCCGCCGGGGCGCGTACCCTGCGAGGCGATGCCCGACACGCACCCCGTGGGCGAGATCCCCTACACCGTGCGCCGCTCCGCGCGCGCGCGACGGGTGCGCGTGAACGTCCACGCGCACACCGGCGTGGAGGTCGTGCTGCCCACGCGCGCGCCCGAGCGCGCGGCGGCGGCGGCGGTCAACGAGCTGCGCCCGTGGATCGAGCGACGGCTGGGCGAGGCGCGCGAGGTGCGCGCCCGGATCGCCGCGCGCGCGGGGACCGTCCCGTACCTCGGCAGCGTCCTGGAGCTGGTCCCGCAGGCGGGGCGCACGCGCGTGCACCGCGCGGGCGAGCGGCTGCTGGTTCCCGCGGGCGACGCGCGCCCGGCGCTCGAGCGCTTCTACCGTCGCGCCGCGCGCGCGGAGATCGCCCCGCGACTGGATCGCGCCGCGGCGCTCGCGGGGTGCGAATACACGGGCCTGTCGATCCGCGCGCAGCGCACCCGCTGGGCGTCGTGCTCGGCGGACGGGCGCATGAGCTTCAACTGGCGGCTGCTGCTCGCGCCCGAGCGGGTGCTCGAATACGTCGTCTGGCACGAGGTCTGCCACCTGGAGATGCTCGATCACTCGCCCGGGTTCTGGGCGCTCGTGGAGCGGCACTGGCCCGGCTACGCGGAGGACCGCGAGTGGCTGCGGCGCAACGGCGGGACGCTCGTGCTGTGACTCCGCCGGACTCCTCCGTGAACGGCTCGATCCTGTGGCGGGTGTTCGCGGTCAACGCGGTCGTGTTCGGCGCCGCGTTGATCGCGCTCGCGCTCAGCCCCGCGACGGTCCACACGCCGATCCACTCCACGGAGCTGGTCGAGTTGATCGTCGGCCTGCTGCTCACGCTGCTCGTGGATCTGGCGCTGCTGGCGCTCGTACTCGCGCCGGTGCGCAGGCTGGCGAAGCTGATGGGCGAGGTCGATCCGATGCGCCCGGGGCGGCGCGCGGAGGTGAGCGAGTCGCAGTGGGCGGGCAATGAGGCGAACGTGCTCGCGCGCGCGTTCAACACGATGCTCGACCGGATCGAGACCGAGCGCCGCGAAAGCGCCCGGCGGGCCCTGGGCGCGCAGGAGGCTGAGCGTCTGCGGATCGCACGCGAGCTGCACGACGAGGTCGGTCAGACGCTGACCGCGGTCGCGCTGCGGGTGGAACGCGCCGCCGGCCACAGCCCCGGCGAGTC
>DASUPL010000073.1:0-2032 GCA_036281155.1 Solirubrobacteraceae bacterium
GCCAACCTCTCCGCGATGCTCACGCGCACGCTCGGCGAGGGCAAGGCGCAGGTGCTGGTGTACGCGAACCTGAACGTCAACCAGACCACGCAGGAATCGCTCACCTACGAAAAAGCCGGCGTGCCCCAGCGGGAGAGCAAACAGCTCGAGACGCTCACCGGCACCGGCACCGGCGCGGGCGGCACGACCGGCACCGCCAACCTCACCGCCGCCGCCGGGGCCAGCGGCGGCAAGTCCAACTACAAGCGCGAAACCACCAACTCGCAGCTCGCGGTCGGTAAGACCGTCACGCACTCCACGATCGCTCCCGGAGTGGTCGAAAAACAGCACGTCTCGGTGCTGCTCGACCATTCCGTCCCCGCCGCCTCGCTGCCCGCGATCCGCGAAGCGATCACCAACGCCGCCGGCATCCAGACCAAGCGCGGCGACACGATCTCGATTGGGCAGGTCGCGTTCGCCAAGTCCGCCGCCGCGGCCGCCGCCGCCAAGAGCTCGATGCTCGGCTACGCCAAGTACGCGCTGCTCGGCATCGGCGCGCTGCTGTTCCTGTTCTTCACCACCCGCGCGCTGCGCAGGCGCGAGTCCGAACCGATCGGCGAGCCCGTGTGGCTGCGCGAGCTCGAGGCGCCGATGCGCCTGTCAGAGCTCGAACGCGAGACCGCTCCGCGTGCGCCCGCGATGGCCGGCGCCGCCGCCGCGCCGCCCAACGGCAGCGCGGGCGCGACCAACGGCAGCGGTAACGGCAACGGCAACGTCGATCCGCTGCGGCTGCAGGTCGAACAGCTCGCCGCCAACGAGCCCGACCTCGTCGCGCAGCAGGTTCGCAGCTGGATCCAGGAGGGCTAGCGCCCAGTGCCGAGCGAGTCGGAGATCCTCCCCGCGCTCTCCGCGGGCGCGCCCGAGCGCCTGCCCGCCGGACCGACGCGCATCTCCGGCGCGCGCAAGGCCGCCGTGCTGATGGCCGCGCTCGGCTCCGAGCGCGCCGCGAGCCTGATCCAGCTGCTCGGCGAGGAAGAGATCGAGAGCCTCTCGCGCGAGATGGCGCGCCTCAACGCCGTCGGCGCGGAGATGACCGCGTCGATCTTCAACGAGCTCACCGCCGGGACCGGCGAGGGCGCCGGAGCCGTCGCCGGGGGCTTGGAGTTCGCCCACGAGGTGATCGAACGCGCGCTCGGGCCCGAGCGCGCCGCCGACATCCTCGGCCGCCTCTCGAACGTCGAGTCGCGCCCGTTCGAATTCCTGCGCCGCACCCCGCCCGAGCGGATCGTCGCGCTGCTGCGCGGCGAGTCGCCACAGACGGTCGCGCTGGTGCTCGCCAGCCTGCACGCCAACCTCGCCGCTGGCGTGCTCGCGCGCCTGCCCGAGGCCGACCAGCCGGACGTGGCGCTGCGGATCGCGCGCATGGGCGAGGCCAGCACGCAGGTGATCCAGCAGGTCGAGGCGGCGATCCGTCACAAGATGGGCGAGGAGACCGCGGAGGAGTACTCCGCCGCCGGCGGCGCCAAAGCGCTCGCCGGGATCCTCAACCACGCCGACCGCGGCCTCGAGCGCAACGTGCTCGAGAACCTCGCCACCTCCGACAAGGAGCTCGCCGAGGAGGTGCGCGGCATGCTGTTCGTGTTCGAGGACATCGTCAAACTCGAAGAGCGCGCCGTCCAGCAGGTGCTGCGCGAGGTCGATCAGAAGGACCTCGTGCTGGCGCTGCGCGGCGTCGAGGAGCCCGTCATGGAAGCCGTGCTCACGAACATGTCCGAGCGCGGCGCCGAGATGCTCAAGGAGGAGATGGAGATCCAGCCCCCGCAGCGCAAGCGCGACGTCGAGGCCGCGCAGAGCCGCGTCGTCGCGGTCGTGCGCAGGCTCGAGGAAGCCGGCACGATCGTGATCCCAAGCGGCGACGGCGGCGGCGAGGGCGAGGAGGAGGGGAACAGCGACGTTGTCTGACGCCGCCGTCAGCTACGCCTTCGAGCAGCTCGAGCCCTCCGCGCCGCCGCCGCGCGACGCGCACGCGCGGATGCTCGCCCAGGCGAGCGCC
>DASUPL010000074.1:0-25616 GCA_036281155.1 Solirubrobacteraceae bacterium
TGAAGACCGGCTACACCGAAGCCGCCGGGCGCTGCCTCGTGGCGACGGCCGAACGGGGTGGCATACGACTCGGCGTTGTCCTGCTGAACTCCAACGCCCCCGGCACGCAGGCGAGCCAGCTGTTCAACCGCGCGTTCGATCACGTTTATCATCTGCGCGCCATTGCGCAGCCTCCGATCCCGCCCGGCGCCTGATCCGCTTCGAATGACGCCCTGACGGCGCGATCTCTTGGACGAGTTCGACAAGCTCGCCCGCTGTGGAGTACCGTTCTCTGCGAGGATTGACTGGCCAGTCAGCCAAAGGAGAAAATCGTGGATCTTGACGACACACCGGAGCAGGCCGCGTACCGCGCGCAGGTGCGCACGTGGCTCGAGGAGCACAAAGCTGAAGCGCCCGTCCTCACAGGACCTGGAGCGCTGGAGGACGAGGCGGAGATTCTCGCCGCCCGCCGCACGTGGCAGGGCAAGCTCGCCGAGGGCGGCCTCGCGGGCGTGACCTGGCCGAAGGAATACGGCGGACAGGGCCTCGGCCCGATCGAGCAGGTGATCTGCAACCAGGAGATCTCGCGCGCGAAAGTCCCCGGCATCCTCGACGCGATCGGCGTGGGCATGCTCGGGCCGACGATCATCGCGCACGGCGCGGAGGAGCAGAAGACGCGCTATCTCGGCGCGATGCTCCACGGCGACGAGGTCTGGTGCCAGCTGTTCTCCGAGCCGGCCGCCGGCTCGGACCTCGCGGCGGTGCAGACGCGCGCGCGCCAGCAGGACGACGGCAGCTGGCGGCTGACGGGCCAGAAGGTGTGGACGACGAACGCGCAGTTCGCCTCCTACGGCCTGCTGCTCGCGCGCACAGACGCGGACGTGCCGAAGCACAAGGGCATGACGATGTTCATCGTGCCGATGGACGGCGAGGGCGTGACGGTGCGCGGCCTGCGCCAGATCTCCGGCGAGGCTGAGTTCAACGAGGTCTTCTTCGACGACCTCGAGGTCGACGCGGGCGCGGTCGTGGGCGGAGTCGGAAACGGCTGGGGCACGGCTTTGACGACGCTGATGTTCGAGCGCGTGACGATCGGCCTCGGCAGCGAGGGGATGGGCTACAACTCCAACCGCTTCGCCGGCGCGATCGCCCGCGACGAGCACGCGCGGCGCGACCCCGAAGTGCGCCACCAGCTGGGCGAGATCGCGAGCGAGCTGCTCGCGGTGCGCTTCACCGGCTACCGCACGCTGACGGCGCTCCAGAAGGGCCAGATTCCAGGCCCGGAGGCGGGGTTGGCGAAGGTCACGATCGTCAGCGGCGCGATCAAGGCCGGCGATCTGATCGCCGACGTGGTCGGCCCCGACGCGCTCGACCCGAGCAGCGAGTGGTCCTACATGATCTCGTTCCTGCCGGGCCTGAAGTCGGCGGGTGGCACGGAAGAGATCCTCAGGAACACGATCGGCGAGCGCGTTCTCGGCCTGCCCCCCGAGCCGCGGCTCGACAAGGGCATCCCGTTCTCGGAGCTGCGCTCGAAGGAAAAGGCGGCGGCATGAATCTCGCACTCTCAGACGAGCAGGTGTTCCTGCGCGAGGCCGCGCGCGGCGCGCTGTCGCGCTTCAAGACGCTCGAGGCGGCGCGCGAGGCTCTCGACGGCGACGCGGACGCGATGCCGGACCTGTGGCCGACCGCGAGGGAAGCCGGCTGGCCGGGCCTCTTGATCGCCGAGTCCCACGGGGGAGCGGCGCTGGACGCGTTCGACGCGATGCTGGTGCTGGGCGAGTGCGGCCGCGTGATCGCGGGCATCCCGCTGCTCGGCCACCTCCCCGCGACCGCGATCCTGAACGACGCCTCCGGCGATGCGCCGATGCTGCGCGAGCTCGCGACGGGCGAGCGCCGTGCGGCCTACCTGCCGGCCAGCCCGCCGGACGACCTCGACAAGCGCTGGACGGTGGACTCCGCCAACGGTCTCGGGCGCCCCTCCGCCCCCACCGCGGTCGGTGGCGACGGGCAGGCGCGCGTGAGCGGCGAGCTCGCGTTCGTCCCCGACGCGCCCGGCGCGGACCTGCTCGTGGGCGTGGCGCTGCTGGACGGCAAGCCCGTGGGCGTGGCGATCGAGTCGGGCGCCGACGGCGTGTCGGTGGAGGCGGTCAGCCGCTATGACTCGACCCGCTCGCTCGGGCACGTCTCGTTGAAGGACGCCCCCGCGACGGTGCTCGACACGCCCGTGGAGTCGCTCGCGGGCGCGTGGTATCTGGCGCAGTCGCTGATCGCGGCGGAGTCGCTCGGCAGCGTGGAGACGGCCCTGGACGTGTCGGTGGCGTACGCGAAGGAGCGCTTCACTTTCGGCCGCGCGATCGGCTCCTACCAGGCGGTGAAGCACTCCCTCACAGAGGTGCTGCGCCAGCTGGAGAACGGCCGCTCGCTGCTCTACTACGCCGGCTGGGCCCGCGGCGGCTCGCCGGGCGAGTTCCCGCTCGCGGCGAGCGCCGTGCGCTCGGTCGCCGGGCGTGCGCTCGACACGGCGGCGCGCACGATGATCTCCGTGCACGGCGGGATCGGCGCGACGTGGGAGCACGACGCGCCGCTGTACTTCCGTCGCGCGCAGCTCTCGCGCCGGCTGCTCGGCGGCACCGCCAAGGCGACCGACCGCGTGGCGGGCGAGCTGATCACGCAGGCGGACGCCGCCTAGCGTTTTTTGGCCTTGGCACGCTTCGCGGCCGCCGTCTTCGCATCGGCGGTCGCGGGCGTCGCTTCGGCTCCTTCGAGCGTCGCTGCCACTGGCGCGCCGTAGGCAGCGTGAACCGCCGTCACGAGCTCCGACTCGACGACGCAGTTGATGCAGAAGCCGTGCTGTGACCACCCGATCGCGCGCGCGATCACCTGATCGGCGTACGTGACGCCGGTCGCGTCGTGGCCGTAGTAGCCGTACGCCGCCACCCACGCGGAATCGTCCAGCGCGTAGCCCGCGCCGTCCGCGGAGAGCAGGTGCGCGGCGGCGGTGATCGCGTCGAAGTCGTCGTAGAGCGAGGGGTGCTTGGCGCTCATGTGGTCATACGCGGCGGGGCGCTTGGCGTACGTGTAGGAGTCGCTCACGCGATCCCACGTGGATTGGGTGCCCGCCCCCCCGTTGGTGACGTTGAACTGCATCGGCCCGCCGCAGCAGTGCGCGAAGTTGAGCCCGTGATAGGTGCTCGGCGCGGTTGAGAACGCGGTCTCCTGCATGTGGATCGAGGCGATCAGCAGCCAGTTGACGCCGAACGTGCTCTGCGCCGCTTCGTAGATCGGGTAGAAGCCTTCCATCCACGATCTGGGGATGTGCGTCTGCGTGGCGTCGACGAAGCGCCGTGCGTCGAGGCGCTGCTTCACCGCTGAGGGCCTCGCGAGGATCGGCGCGGGAGCGCTCGCCACGTGGGCTAAATCCGGCGCCGAGCCGGGTGCGGGCGTGGCGGCCGCGACCGTCACGGCGGGCGCCGCCGGGGCGCGCACCACGCCGTGAGTCTGCCCCACCGAGCCGCTCAACACCGCGACGAGCACCGCCACGCCGACCGCCGCGATCGTGCACGCGAGCAGCCACGCGCCGCGCTCGGAGGGTGGTGCAGGCGGTTGTGCGAACGGAGTCGGGTCGTTCATGGTCCGCTAGAACGGTACCCAATGGCCAAGCTCGCACCGGCACTATCGGTGCTCGCACTCGCGCTGTGCCTCGCGGGCCCGGCACGTGCGGGCGCATCGGCGCCGCCCACCGCGCCCACGCTGAGTGCCGCCCAGCAGCGCTACCTCGCCCTCGCGCAAGCGGGTGTGGCAAGCGCGCAGCGGCGCTGGCGCGACAGGCGGCGCGGCTGGTATGACGGGCGGCTGAACAGCCATGCGCGCTATCCGCTGGCGACGATCTGGGACATCGTGCCGCTGTTTCAGTCGCTCGACGCGATCGCGATCGCGTCGCCCACCCCCGCGAACCGTCGTGCCGTGGCGCGCTTCGCGGCGGGGGCGGAGCGCTACCTGAACCGCGGCCTGCGCCCAGTGGCCGGCTTCTCGCCTTACCCCGGCGACCGCGAGGCGCACACGGAAACGTGGTTCGACGACAACGGCTGGTGGGGGCTCGCCTTCGTCAACGCGTTCCGCGCCACGGGCAACCGTCGCTACCTCACAGACGCGCAGCGCGCGCTGCGCTACATCGCCCGCGCCGGCTGGGACTCGCGCGCCGGGGGCATCTGGTGGAACACGAAGCACCCATACAAGTCGGGTCCGGCGCTCGCCTCGGACACGCTGCTGGCGACGCTGCTCTACCAGCTGACCGGCTCGAGCTTCGACCTAGCCCAGGCGCGCCGTTTCCTGCGATACGCGAACGGCCCTGGGTTCAGTGCCATCGACGGGTTGTACGCGGGCAGCAGCGTCAACGCGACCCCCGTGGACTACATCGAGGGCCCGCTGATCTACGCCCAGGCGACGCTCTGCCGCCTCACGCGAGAACCGTCGGAATGCGCTCTCGCGGAGCGGGTGAAGACGAGAGCGCTGACCCGCTTCGGCCACCTGCTGAACTTCTCGCCGCAGTACGACGCGATCTACCTGCAGTGGATGCTCGCGCTGTATGCCCTCGACGGCGACCCCACCCTGTACGCGCTCGCGGCGGACAACGCGCGCAACGCACAGGCACACGCCATCAACGGCGAAGGCCTCTACCTACTCTCGTGGAACGGCCAGACGCTGCCCGCACGCAACGCCGTTCCAGGGATGCTGCAAACGCATGCGGCCACCACGAGCCTGTTCGCGTGGCTGGCGGTGTATCCGCCGCCGTGACCGCGAAGCTAGACCCTTCGGATCAGCCGGAAGGGCACCCGCCGCTCGCTCGACGCTAGGACATTACACCGACGCAGGGACTCGTGCCTCGTCTCGATTGTGCTCAATAGTCACATGAGGCTCGGCTTCCCAACGCGCCCTAGTCGTTGACCCAGTGGCAAATGAGTCCTGTCTGGGGGTGACCTCCGGTGCGCGCTGCGTGAGTCCGGCAAGCAAGCGCAAGGAACCGCTGGAGCGCACAACGAACAACATGGCAGCACCGGCAAGCGCACCCCAGGTCGCAACGCCTCCGAATGCCAAGAGCCCTACTGGGATATTGCTAACAATCTTCGCAAGCGGAGCCCAGTTCATGCGCCATGCATCCTCATCATCGAGGTGAAACTCATCTGGCGACCAGCGGTCAAAGCGCAGAAACTGAGCCGAAAGCGCATGATCGAGCACGCCAAACTGGAGCCAAACGGTCAAGCCGGCAGCCACCGCAAGCGTTGAACCATGCGCAACCCCAATTGAGCCAATAACTACCAGCATGGCTGTCAAGCGATCAGCGAGGCCATCAACCTGCGCACCAAGCACTGTCTCACATCGGTAGGCGCGCGCCACGTGGCCATCGACCATGTCACCGAGCCAGCTCATCGCCAAACCAAGCACCAAGAGATGATGAGAGCTATCGTAGATGGCAAGACCTAGAAGGCTGACGGCGATCACTGTACGCCCCGCCGTAAGCCCATTCGCGTATGACCATCTCGCATGCTTCCATTCTGGGTCAGAACGATGTTCACGACGACGACTTAGCATCGCTATCGGACGCCGAAGCAGGCGATCTCTCACCGCGCTCCACCAGTGACCTTAGAGGCGAATACGGCCCAGAGATGGCCTAGAGCGTCGATCATTGTGGCAAGAGCCTACCCCAGCGGCAGGGCGGATCCGATGTCGCCATGCAGTGCGGACAGAACATGTCAGCGGCACCCATGAGCCTCGTGCTGATGGGCGATGCCCTCTGCGGCTATGATCGGCGCCACATCAGTACGTAGTTCCGATAAGACGAAAATAGCCAATGCACGATTCTCCCCCAGATACCCCCACCAGAGCGCCTCTTTCTAAGGATCGCGCGGCTCGGCGGCGTCGAAACTACCTGTCTTGGACTTGGAATGGGGTGCTCCAGATCGTCCGCGACCCCCGCTGGTGGCCTCGTGATTTGCCGCTCTCGCATCGACATCTGCTCCCCCGACGTATCGTTCAGGCTGACTCATCTGAGTGGCCACTTCCCACGTCCGAGCAGTTGCGTGCACTCGCCGATGCCCAGTTTCTCGAGGCGAAGTTGTGGTATGCAGTTGTCACTCGTCTGTACATACTTGCCGGTACGTTGGCCTTGGTTGCCTACTACGTATATAACGCTGGGCATCGCTACCAGTATGCCGCTGGCGCAGCCGTTGTATTGCAGATTATCGCCGCCCTCGCACGACTCCGAGCAACGCGGCTTCATACAGTTGCCCACGAGGCGGACTGGCGTGCCTTGATACTCGACGCACTAGAGCCCTCCGGCGGAGAGACGAGTCGAGCAATTCAGCTTGAGAATCTCGTTTCTGACGGTGCCCGCGACCGAGCCGGAAGGCTACCTAGTTACTACTCCTCCGATCTTCCTAAGGGTGACTATCGTCTCATCTCGAACATCCGTGAGACAGCGTTCTTTACCGCGGCGCTCTATAACACCGCCGCCACTCGGGCTGTTTGGCTAGCAGTCGTCGTAGTCGTTCCTCCCCTGCTGCCATTCGCCTACAGCGTCATCGCAGGCGTCGTAGTGTCGCCAGCCGTCGCCATCGTAGCCGTCACATCCTTCCTGCCGCTTTGGGATGTGTTTGCTCGGAATCGCGCCTGGCGAGCATCTGCCGCAACGCTCGATCGTGTGACCGATGCTCTCGTATACGCATCCGACGTTCGGTCTGCACTGCCTCTATTCATAGATTCGGTGATCGCAACAGCAACCGCCCCGCCGATACCAACGGCGGTCTATCGGCGCCAGCGAAACCAGCTACGGACCAACTGGAAAAGGCTCGTTGACGACGAGAGACGCCAGCTGTCACCACGATAGTCCTGCTCAGACACCAAGAGCCCGCCGCGCGACCGCGTCGAACATGCGGTCCGTCAGCAGGCGCCTCGCCACGAGCATCGCCTTGGCGTCGCGGCCGACGACGTAGCGGGCCTTCATCCGCTTCGCGGTCAGCGCGCGGTGGATTGTCTGCGCGACCTGCTCTGGGGGCACGCCACGCTTCGCGGTGTCGCTGAGCACCTTGTCCATCGCCGCGGGCACGTGGCCGTACTGCTGCTGCAGCTCGGGCGGCACGCTCAGTGTTTCCGACTGCGCGCGGCCCTTGTCCCAGATCGGCGTCGCCACGGAGCCGGGCTCGATCAGCGCGACCTGCACATTGGAGGTGCGCAGCTCGACGCGCAGGGCGTCGCCGAGGGCCTCGATCGCGTGCTTGGAGGCGGCGTAGGGAGCGGTGAACGCCATCGCGACGCGCCCGCCGATCGAGGAGATGAACACGATCCGTCCGTGAGCACGGCGCAGCACCGGGAGCAGCGCCCGCGTGACGGCCACCTGCGCGAACACGTTCACGTCGAACTGCATGCGCAGGTCCTCCGGGGGGACGAGCTCCAGCGGACCGCCGACGCCGATGCCGGCGTTGTTGACGAGCGCGTCCAGGCCGGCGGCGCCCGTCTCCTGCTCGACGCGCTCCCGCGCCTGCTCGATCTGCGCCGCGTCGGTCACGTCGAGGCTCAGCGGGATCACCTTGCCGACGCTTGCCTCGCGCGCGAGGCTCTCACCCGCCGTGGAATCGCGCACGCCCGCGAGCACAGTCCAACCCGCACCCGCTAGGCGCAGCGTCGTCGCACGTCCGATTCCGGTGGACGCACCTGTGATCAACGCTACGGGCACGCGTGTCACGTTACTGGACCCGTCGCAGCATGAGAGATCTCACCGCACTGCGCGGTGCGGAAGCTCAGGCCGGCGCGAGCGACTCGCGCTTGGCGTCCAGCGCCTCCATCAACTCGTCGAATGACTCGGCGAATTTTTCGACTCCCTCGCGCTCGAGCGTGTCGGTGAGGTCGTCGTAGTCGACGCCCGCCTGCTCCAGCTCTCGCAGCAGGCGCTCGGCGTCGTCGAGGCCGTTCGTCAGGCGCGGCTGCGGGTCGCCGTGGTCCTGGTAGGCGAGGATCGTCTCCTCGGGCATCGTGTTGACGGTATCCGCCCCGAGCAGCTCCTCGATGTAGAGGATGTCCGCGTAGGCGGGGTTCTTCGTCGAGGTGGACGCCCACAGCACGCGCTGGGGCACGGCGCCCTTCCCCGCCAGGTACTCCCAGCGCGGCCCGGAGAACACTTCGAGGTAGTGGCGGTAGGCGAGCTTCGCGTTGGCGATCGCGAGCTTGCCCTTCAGCTCGTCGTGGCCGCCGACCTCGTCCAGGCGCCGGTCCCCCTCGGTGTCGATCCTGGAGACGAAGAAGCTCGCCACCGAGGCCACGGTGCTTGGATCGCCGCCCTCGGCGACGAGCCGCTCGAGGCCGCGCATGTAGGACTCCGCCACCTCGGCGTAGCGCCGCAGCGAGAAGATCAACGTGATGTTGATCGAGCGGCCCTTCGAGATCACGTCCTCGATCGCCGCGAGTCCGGGCTTGGTGGCGGGGATCTTCACCATCAGGTTCTCGCGGTCGACCGCCTCGTGCAGACGCATCGCCTCGCGAAACGTCTCCAGCGTGTCGTATGCCAGCCGCGGGTCGACCTCCAGCGAGACGTAGCCGTCGCGCCCGCCGCTGCGCTCCCACACCGGCCGGAAGACGTCGCACGCGTCGGCGATGTCCTGCTGGGCCAGCGTCCAGAACGTCTCCGACACGTCGCTGCCCTGCTTTGCCAGCTCGTGGATCTGCTCGTCGTAGGCGCTGCCCGCGGTCATCGCCTTCTGGAAGATCGTGGGGTTCGACGTGGCGCCGACCACGGAGTGGTCGTCGATCAGCTCCTGCAGGTGCCCACCGTGGATCGAGTCGCGCGAGAGGAAGTCCACCCACACGCTTTGCCCGAGGGCCGAGAGGCTTTGCAGGGGCGGGAGTGCGTCGGAGGGCATGTCGTCTCCTTAGTGTCTTGACTCGAGCAGCGCGCGCGCGCGGGCGGCGATGTTCTCGGCGGTGAATCCGAGCTCCTCTAGAACGGTAGTACCCGGTGCGGAGGCTCCGAAGCGGTCGAGTCCGACGACATCGCCATCGCTGCCCACCCACTTCCACCAGCTCATGGTCGCACCCGGCTCGACCGCCACGCGTGCGCGCGTCTCGCGCGGCAGCACCTCCTCGCGATACTCCCGCGACTGCGCTTCGAAGAGCTCCATGCACGGCATCGACACGACACGCACGCGCGTTCTCTCCGCGGCTAGCGTCCGTGCGGCGGCGAGCGTTTCGCCGACCTCGGCGCCCGTGGAGATCAGGATCAGCTCCGGCGCACCAGCGGAGACGGGCGCGGAGTCCCACAGGACGTAGCCGCCGCGCTCCAGGCCGTCAGCGCTCGCGACCTCGCCACGGTCGAGCGTCTCTATGTTCTGGCGCGAGAGCAACAGCGCGACGGGGCCGTCCTCGCGTTCGAGCGCCACCCGCCACGCGACCGTCGTCTCGTTCGCGTCGCACGGGCGGATGACCCACAAGTGCGGGATCGCGCGCAGCGACGCATAGTGCTCGATCGGCTGGTGCGTGGGGCCGTCCTCGCCGACGGCGACGGAGTCGTGCGTCCACACCCACAGCACCGGCAGCCCCATCAGCGCCGAAAGGCGCACGGAGCCGCGCATGTAGTCGGAGAAGATCAGGAACGTCGAGCCGTAGGGCTTGACGATCCCGCCATGCGCGGCCGCGCCGTTGACGATCGCGCCCATCGCGTGCTCCCGGATGCCGAAAGGCACGTTGCGCCCCGCGTGAACCTTGGAGAACTCGCCCGCGCCGTCGAACACGGTCTTGGTCGACTCGACGAGGTCGGCGGCGCCGCCGATCATCGTGGGCGCGAACTCCGCGAAGGACGCCATCACCTTCTGGCCCGCGGAGCGCGTCGCGATCTTCTCGCCCGTCTTGAATGTCGCGAGCGCCTCGCGCCAGCCCTCGCGCAGATGCCCGACCCAGGCGCGGTCCCAGTCCTCGGCCATGTCCGGGAACGCGGCGCGCCACTGCTCGAAGCGCTCGCGCCAGTCTTGCTCGCAGGCGGCGCCGCGGCGCTTCAACGACATGTGCTCGTACACGGCGTCGTCGACCCAGAAGCTGCGGTCGGGGTCGAAGCCCATCACCTGCTTCGTCGCCCGCACCTCCTGCTCGCCGAGTGGCGCGCCGTGTGCCTTGGCGGTGTCGACGGCGTTCGGTGCGGGGTAGCCGATGTGCGAGCGGATCGCGATGAACGACGGGCGCTCGGTTTCGCGCTGCGCGGCGAGGACCGCCGCGTGCAGGGCCTCGACGTCCTCGGAGTCGGACACGCGCTGGACGTGCCAGCCGTCGGCGGCGAACCGATCGGGGTGGTTCTCGCCGTCGAAGGTCAGCGAGGTGGTGCCGTCGATCGTGATGTGGTTGTCGTCGTAGCAGACGATCAGCCTGCCGAGGCCGAAGTGGCCGGCGATCGAGGCGGCTTCCTGGCTGATGCCCTCCATCAGGTCGCCGTCGGAGCAGATCGCGTAGACGTGGTGGTCGACGATCTCGCGCCCGGGGCGGTTGAAGCGGTCCGACAGGAAGCGCTCGGCCATGGCCATGCCGACGGCGTTGGCGAAGCCCTGTCCGAGCGGGCCGGTGGTGACCTCGATCCCGGGCGTGTGGCCGCGCTCTGGGTGGCCGGGCGTGAGCGAGCCCCACTGGCGGAATTGCGCGAGGTCCTCGAGGCCGACCGCGTAGCCGGTGAGGTGCAGCAGCGAGTACTGCAGCACGCACGCGTGACCGGCGCTGAGGACGAAGCGGTCGCGGTCGGGCCAGTCGGTGCTCGCGGGGTTCGCGCGCAGCACGCGGTTGAAGAGCACGTAGGCCAACGGCGCGAGCGCCATCGCCGTGCCCGGGTGGCCTGAGTTGGCCTTCTGCACGGCGTCCATCGACAGGCCGCGGATCGTGTCGATCGAGAGCTTCTGAATCGCGGCCGTGTCAGCCTCGCCGCCCCGAGCGCCGGTGCCGCTGGTCTGCTCGGTGCTCGACATCGCTCGATCCTACCGGCGCGGGCAGCTAGAGTCCGAGGACCGTGTCGGAACAGTTCTGCGACGTTGGCCGGGGGGTGAGGCTCTGCTACGAGACGTTCGGCGAGCCCTCGGACCCGACGGCCCTGCTGGTGATGGGTCTGGGCACGCAGATGGTCGCGTGGCACGAGGACTTCTGCCGCGAGCTCGCCGCGCGCGGGCTGCACGTGGTGCGCTTCGACAACCGCGACATCGGGCGCTCGACGCACATGAGCGGTAAGCCGCCGACGATCGCGCAGCTGCTGCTGCGCTCCAAGCGCGCCGCGCGGTACACGCTCACCGACATGGCCGACGACGCCGCGGGGCTGCTGCGCGAGCTGGATCTCGCGCCCGCGCATGTGATCGGCGCGTCGATGGGCGGGATGATCGCGCAGACGCTCGCGGCGAACCACCCGACCCTGGTCAGCTCGCTGGTGTCGATCATGTCCAACACGGGCAACCGCTGGAGCGGACAGCCGTCGCTGCGCATCTACTCGGTGTTTCTACGTCGCGCGCCGCGCGAGCGCGAGGCGTTCATCGACCACATGGAGGGCCTGTTCGCGGCGATCGGATCCTCGGGCCTGCCCCAGGACACGGAGGATGTCCGCGAGCTGGCCGCGATCAGCTACGACCGCGGCCACGACCCGCAGGGGCCGGGGCGCCAGCTCGCGGCGATCATCGCGTCGGGGGACCGCACGGCCGATCTGCGGCGGATCGCGATGCCCACGCTTGTGATCCACGGCACGGCCGATCCGCTCGTCGGCCCCTCGGGCGGGCGAGCGACCGCGCGGGCGATACCGGGCGCGGAGCTGTTGAGGATCGAGGGCATGGGCCACGACCTTCCGCGCGCGATCTGGCCGCGTCTGCTCGACGCGATCGCACAGCAGGCGCTGCTAAGGCCTGCGGCTACACGCGCGTAGAGCGGACGTGGAGTGCGTCCGCGGGCTCACGCACCAGCACCGATTGGCCTGCACCCGCACGAGCCAGTGCAGGTCGTGGCGACAGTGTGAGCGGCGGTACGGCCAGCGGCCGTGCAGCGTGCGCAGCATTCGCTGCTCATGTCCATCGAGCACTCTCAGTTCCATAGGTCCACCATCCTGATTCCTTGGCCTGGCATCAACTCCGCGTCTCCGGTGATTGTCCAAGATGGACAATCACCGAGATCAAGTTCGTTCCAAATGACCCAGCCCTGTTCCCTTTGACAGCTGTTCAATCTGGCCGAAAAAGCGCTCCAGATGGTCACAGTCATTCCCATTCCGTACATATAAATCACGTTTTACGCAGAATGTCAAACTTTAGCCTTCTTGGATGACACCCCGACGTTGCCCGCGCGCATTGAGGTTTTCGGGCCGTGCGCGCCCACGGCGAGTCGGAAACGATCGCCGCCACCAGCGCCGCGAGCGCCTCCCCGCCGCACCCTTGTTTAGATAAGGTGCTCGTTCGGCCGATAGAGTCGATAGAAATCTATAGACGCGCGCCCGTAGCTCAGTGGTCAACGGTTCTCTTCGGGGAGCCAAAGAGCAGCGGTCTTTCAAGCCGCAGGCCGAGGGTTCGATTCCCTCCGGGCGCACTTTTTCGCAGGCGGGGCTTGGCCCGCGGGACCACCGGGCGAGACCGTCCGGCGCCCGTCCTCAGGGCGTGAGGACGATCTTCAGCGCCTCGCGACGATCGTAGATCGCGTAGGCCTCGGGCGCCTGGTCGAGCGTCATGTGGTGGGTGACGAGCGATGAGGGATCGAGGACCCCCGCGTCCATCATCGCGAGCACGCGATCGACGTGGCCGAGCACGTTGGCGTGCCCGCCGCGCAGCGTGATCGCCTTCAGCCACAACAGGCCCATGTGGACCTCGGCGCGCTCGGCATACACGCCGATGCACTGGATGCTCCCGCACGCGCGCGTGAGGCGGATGGCGCTCTCGAGCACCTTGGGATCGCCGACCGCGTCGATGCACACGTCCACGCCGCGGCCTTCGGTGGCGCCGCGGACGAGCGCCCGGGCGTCCTGCTCGCCGAGATGCACGGGCTGCGCGCCGAGAGACGCGGCGACGTTGAGACGCTCGGGGACGGAGTCGATCGCGAGCACGTGCGCGGCGCCGCACGCGCGCGCGGCCTGCACGGCGCACAGCCCCACGGGGCCGAGGCCGAGCACCGCGACGACGTCGCCGGGACGCATGCCGCTGGCGTCGACCGCGTGGAAGCCCGTGCCCATGACGTCACCGGCGAACAGCGCCACGTCGCGGCTCATGCCCTCCGGCACGCGCCTGAGCACGAGGTCGGCGTGCGGCACGAGCGCCATCTCCGCCTGCGTGCCCTGCAGCGAGCCGAGCGTGGCGCCGTGCCCGAACGTGCGCGACTGCTCGCAGCGCTGAAAGAGGCCGCGCCTGCAGAACCAGCACACCCCGCAGGCGGTCTGAAAGCAGCCGAGCACGCGATCGCCGACGGCCACGCGCGTGACCTCCTCGCCCGCGACGATGACCGTGCCGACGTACTCGTGGCCGATCGTGAAGCCCGGTTCGATCTGCACGCGGCCGTGGAAGATGTGCAGATCCGAGCCGCACACGCCCGTCGCGTCGACCCGCACGACCGCGTCTGTGGGATCGAGCAGCTCGGGCTCGGGACGCTCCTCGACGCTGACCATCCCGGGGGCTTGGAAGGTGACGGCACGCATCGCGGCGCCAGCCTACTACTTGCCCGACCGTCGGTCGCCACCGAGCATCGCCGCCAGATAACGCCAGAAAGTTCTATTTAGACGCACGCGTCAATGCGATAGAACTTGACCTCGTGAAAGCGTCCGTCTTGCCGATCGCACGCAACCTGCGCCGCTTGAGGATGACTCGAGGCATCACCCTGACGGCGCTCGCCGAAGAGGCCGGCATATCGAAGTCCACCGTGTCGCTGATCGAGCGCGGTCACGGAAATCCTTCGATCGAGACGGTGTGGGCGCTCGCATCGGCGTTGAACATTCCCTTCTCGAGCCTTTTCCACGAGGAATCGCCGGCGGACGACCTGTCGGTGGTGCGCGAGCGCGACGCGGCGGTCGTGGCTGTCGACCAGGCGGGGCTCGACACCGACGGCATGATCGTGCGCCATCTGCTCACCCGCACCGACGGGGACCTGTTCGAGATCTACACGGTGGTGCTCGAAGAAGGCGCGGTGCGTCATGCGGGCGCCCACGTGAGCGGCCTGTTCGAGCACATCACCGTCGCGGCGGGGACGGTGGAGATCTCGACCGACATGTTCTGCGAGCAAATCGGCCAGGGAGACCTGATCAGCTTCCGCACCGACCGCCCGCACACCTACAGGGTGATCGATGGCCCGGTGCGGCTGGTGTCCGTCCACGAGTACCCCAAGCGCCCGAGTCCCTGACGGCTCTCAGCGAGACTGGGCCTCGACCTCGCGCAGGATCCCCGTCTCGGGGTCGAACACGAAGCCGCGAATGCGATCGTGGGCGATCAGCTCGGGGCTGGAGCGCAGGCGAGCGAGGCTGTGGCGAAGGGTGGCGTCGACGTCCTCGAACGCGCCGAGACGCCAGTCGGGCAGGACGCCGTCGGCGGCGAGAGCCTGCGCGAACTGGTCCTCCGAGGCGCCGTGCAGCCCGCAGTCCTCGTGCATCACCACGACGATCTCCTCGGTGCCGAGCAGCCGCTGGGAGATGCTGAGCGAGCGCAGCGCGTCGTCCGTGGCGAGGCCGCCGGCGTTGCGGATGATGTGCGCGTCGCCGTGCTCGAGGCCGAGCATCGGAAACAGGTCGATGCGCGCGTCCATGCACGCGAGCACGGCCACACGGCGTCGCGGTCGCGGGCTGAGGCCCGGTGCGGCGAGCTCCTCGGCGCGGGCACGCGCGACCCTCAACATCTCATCGGCGTGCGTCACGGGGCCGTAGAGTACGCGAGGTGGAGCTTGCGGACAAGCACGTCGTGGTCACCGGCGGCGCGGGCGGCATCGGCCGGGCGCTGATTCGCAGGTTCGCGCACGAGCGCCCGCGGGCGCTCGTCGTCGCCGACCTCGACCTCGAGGGCGCGCGGCGGATCGCGAGCGAGGTGGGCGGGCTGGCGGTCGAGCTCGACGCGGGCGTCGAGAGCAGCGTGCGTGCGCTGATCGGAGAGGCCACAGCGGCGAACGGCCCGATCGACGTGTTCATCTCGAACGCGGGCGTGCCCGGCGGCATGGGCGGGCCGGAGACAACCGATGAGGCGTGGGATGAGGCTTGGCGGGTGAACGTGATGGCGCACGTGTGGGCCTCGCGCGCGCTTTTGGATGAGATGATCGGTCGCGGCGAGGGCTACCTGATCAACACGGCCTCGGCCGCGGGACTGCTCACGCAGGTGTCATCGCTCGTGTACAGCGTCACCAAGCACGCGGCCGTGTCGCTGGCGGAGTGGATGTCGATCGAATACGCCGAAAAGGGCGTACGCGTGTCGTGCATCTGCCCGCAGGGGGTGCGCACGCCGATGCTCGACCTCGCGATGGACGAGCCCGCGGGCGCCGCGGCGCTGATGGCGGGCGGGCTGATCGAACCGGAGGACGTCGCGGACGCGGTCGTGGAGGGCATCCGCGCGGAGCGGCTGTTGATCCTGCCGCACGAGAACGTCGCGGGCTTCCTCGCGCTGAAGGGCTCCGACCCGGAGCGCTGGCTGAAGGGTATGCGCCGGATCGTGCGCGACGCGCGCTCAGCTGCTGCTGCTGGCGGCGGCGACTGAGCAGCGATCGAGCGTCGGTGCGTCGTGTGAGCAGATCAGCTCGACCTCGCCGCCGTGGCTGTGGGCAAGCTCGCGCAGACGGTCGCGGTTCTCCCGGCGCACGGCGCCGTCGATGTGGTCGAAGGACTGGAAGGCTTCCAGGGCTCGCGGGCAGTGCGGCGGCGTCCCCATCTCGCCGCGGTGGAAGTAAGCGTCGCCGCAGTGCAGCAGCCAGCCGTCTCCCCGCCTGATCGCGACGCCCGTGTGCCCGAAGCTGTGGCCGGGCAGGGGGATGAGCAGGATCTCGGCGTCGCTGCCGGGCAGGATGCGCACGCTGTCGAATCCGAGCCACTGCTCGCCGTCGACCTCGTGCTGAACCCAGCGCGGCCCGTGCGCCCAGTGCGCGGCCCGGTAGCGCGGCCGGTCGTGGAACGTGGGACGCATCGCGGCATCCAGCTCGCGGCCCATGAGATGAACCTCCGCATCGGGAAAGTCCGGGAGGCCGCCGGAGTGATCGGGGTCGAGATGCGTGGTGATGATGTGGCGAACGTCCCCCGCATCGAAGCCGCGTGCGCGGACCTGCGCGACGGCTGTCTCGCTCTCTTGCAGGCGCGGGCGAACCAGTGTCGTGAACGGCAGCCCGAGCCGGCGCGGCTTGCGGATGTCATCGAGACCGAAGCCCGTGTCCACGAGCACGAGCCCCTCGGCTCCCTCGATCAGCAGGCAGTGGCACACCAGCCGCGCGTTCGCGAGCAGGCCGCCTTCGCCCGTGAGCAGCCGCGCGCCGTGCGGGCACATCGTGCCGCAGTTGAGGTGGTGGATCGCGCTCGGCGATACGTTCACTACAGCCCGCCTTTCGTCGACTCTATGCGGCCGCTGCCGGCTCGTGCGCGACAGCCTGCTCGTGCGTCGCGGGGGCGCTCGGCTCGGCCAGCGCGCGGCCGTGGCGGATCAGGTCGGCGGCGCGCTCGGCGATCGCGATCGTGGGGGCGTTCGTGTTGCCGCGCGGCACGACGGGCATCACCGACGCGTCGACCACGCGCAGACCCTGCACGCCGTTGACGCGCAGCTGCTCGTCTACGACCGCGTCCGCGTCGGTTCCCATCCTGCACGTACCCACGGGGTGGAAGATCGCGAACGTCGTCCGCGCGGCGTGCGCCGTGAGCGCCTCGTCGGTGTCCGCGGCGGGCGTGTTGAACGGCTCGGCGCAGTACGGGGTCATGGCGGGCTGCGCGCAGATGTCGAGCGTGAGGCGCAGCGCGGCGACCATGCGCCGCATGTCATCGCCGACGGAGTAGAAAGCGTTGTGCACGATCGGCTTCGCGGTGGGGTCGTTCGACGCGAGGCGCACCGAGCCGCGGCTGTGCGGCGTGAGCAGGCACGGCGAGACCCACACGCCGTGGGCCTGCGGGTCGGCGAGGCCTTCCTCGACGATGTGCACGGGCGCGACGTGGAACTGCACGTCCGGAGCGGGCGCGTCGGGCTGGACGCGCGCGAAGCCGCCCGCCTCGGCGAGGTTCGACGCGAACGGACCCGTCCGCGTCGCTTCGTACTGCTCCAGCGCCGCGGGCTCGAGCGCGAGCAGCAGGCTCTCCGGCTCGGGCGTCGTCCACACGAGCTGCGTCGCGGCGTGGTCTGACAGGTTCTCGCCCACGGTCGGTTGGTCGAGCAGCACGTCGATCTCGCGCATCGTGAGGTGTTCCGCGGGGCCCACGCCGGAGAGCATCAGCAGTTGGGGCGAGTTGTAGGCGCCGCCGCACAGGATCACCTCGCGCTCGGCGCGCAGCTCCCGCACCTCGCCGAGCTGGCTCGCCTGCACGCCGACGGCGCGCGTGCCGTCGAACAGCACGCGTTGGACGTGCATGTACGGCATCACGGTGAGGTTGGCGCGCTCCATCGCGGGGTGCAGGTAGGCGACGGCGGCGCTCGCGCGCATGCCGCCGCGCTGTGTCACCTGGTAGAGGCCGAGGCCGTCCTGCTCGGCGCCGTTGAAGTCATCGTTGCGCCCCAGGCCGCACTGCTCGCCCGCGTCCGCGAACGCGTGCGAGATGCGGTTGTGGGAGCGCTCGTCGCTGACGGGCAGCGGACCACCGACGCCGTGGTACTCGGACGCGCCGCGCTCGTTGTCCTCGGCCTTGACGAAGTACGGCAGCATGTCCGCCCACGACCAGCCGGGAACGCCCCAGTCGTCGTAGTCGCGGCGGTTGCCGCGGATGTAGACCATCGCGTTGATCGACGAGGAGCCGCCGAGCACCTTGCCGCGCGGCAGCGTGATACGCCTGCCCAGGCACTCCTGCTCGGGCGCGGAGTGATAGTCCCAGTCGATCTCCGTGGCGCCCAATTTGAGATAGCCGAGCGGCACGTGGATGTTCTCGTTCGTGTCCGGCGGCCCGGCCTCGAGCAGCAGCACGCGCACGTCGGGGTCCTCGCTGAGGCGGCTCGCGAGCACGCACCCGGCCGATCCGGCTCCGACGATCACATAGTCAAACACCGTCTCCCGCTCCTTCCGCAGCGCAGTTCACCCTCTTGAATCCACGATACAGGAGCAGCGGACATGCGAACGGGAAAATTTGGCTCGGCGGCCAGTTCCTATTTGGAGCGCCCGAGGGTTTGAGCGCGGTAGCATCGAGGGCTCCTGATGGCACACCTGGGTGGCACGGCAAGCGAAGAGATCGACGCGCCCCTGGCGGATGTGTGGGCGGTCGTCGAGGACGTGCTCACGGCGCCCGACTGGCAGGGTGGCCTCGATGGGATGACGGCGCTCGAGCACGACGAGGCCGGCCGCCCGACGCTGGTGGAGACCGAGAGCGACATTAAGGTCCGGCGCGTGAAGGCGCAGGTGCGCTTCCGCTACGACGGACCGACGCGTCTGGAGTGGACGCAGGAGAAGGGCGACATGAAGTCGGTCGAGGGCTCGTGGGAGCTCGAGGATCTCGGTGCTGGGCGCACGCGAGCGACGTTCAGCCTCGACGCCGACCCGGGACGCGTGCTCGGGATGCTCATCCGCGGGCCGGTAGAGGCGGCGACGCGCGCGATCTTCGTCAACGGGCGTCCGGGGGAGCTCAAGCGCGTGGTCGAGGGCGCTCGCTGACCCCTCGGCTGCTCCGTGACCCTTTGCAGGGTTGACGTAGCCGGCCGCAGACGGCGCTGTCAGGGCGCCTGCGGCAGCTTGGCCAAGCCCCGCTTGGCCGCGGGAGCCGAGGGCGGCGGCACGACCGGTCCGATGTCGCCGTCCGGGGCCTCGTCCAGATCGACGATCACCGGGGCATGGTCGCTCGGACCGGCGCCCTTGCGCGCCTGCCGGTCGACCCATGCGGCGCGAACCCTGCCGGCGACGGTGGCGCTGGCCAGCATCAGGTCGATCCGCATCCCGAGGTCCTGATGGAACATGCCCGCGCGGTAGTCCCAGTATGTGAACACGCGCTCGGTCGGCCAGCGGTCGCGCACGACGTCGCGCAGCCCGAGCTCGTGGAGATCCGCGAGCGCCGCTCGCTCGGGCGGTGTGACATGGGTCTGCCCGACGTAGGCATCGGGGTCGAACACGTCGATGTCGGCGGGCGCGATGTTCATGTCTCCGCACACCATCGCGTCCTGTGGACCGGCGGCGATGAGCGCGCGCAGCGCGGCCAGCCAGGCGAGCTTGTAGTGGTAGTGCTCGGAGTCCGGCTCGCGGCCATTGGGGACGTACACGCAGTGCACGCGAACGCCAGCGCAGGTGACGGACACGGCGCGCGCCTCTGGATCGGGGAAGCCCGGCGCGCCGGCGACCCCGGCCACGATGTCGTCCAGGCCGACACGCGAGAGGATCGCCACGCCGTTCCACTGCGCCTGGCCGTGATGGGCGAACTCGTAGCCACGACCGGCCAGCTCCTCACCGAGCAACTCGCCGAACGCGTCGTCGGTCAGCTTCGTCTCCTGCAGGCAGACGACATCCGGCTTGCGCTCGTCGAGCCAGGGGAGCAACCGCGGCACCCTTTTCTTGGCCGAGTTCACGTTCCACGTCGCTACGCGCACGGGCGTACGGTAGCGACGACTGGATCACGTTGGCCATTCGAGCCGTAGCGCGCTATTTGTTCAGGTGGAGCCAGGCCTTGACTCGACGATGAGAGCGGCGGCGCACAGGAGCACCCAACCGTGCACGACCAGCACCTGCACGCGCTGCCCGAGCCCGGCGGAGCCGTTCTGGTCGAAGTCGGCCAGGAAGGCCACGCCCAGGAGCAGCGCGACGAGGACTCCTCCGATGAGCATCAGCCGGGCGAGTCGGCTCGGCCAGGTTGCACGCGCGAGCGCGAACGGGGTGAGCACGAGCGCGATTTGAATGCCAAGGGAAGCCCACAGGTGGCCGTAGTGGTGCCACGAGAGGGCGCCGGCGGCTTGGCGTGCTTTGCAGGCGCGGCTCACCGAGTCGGCGCAGTCGAGACTCAGAGGCGCGTCGAGCATCGCGAAGATGCCAGCCAGGGCGAACAGCGAGGGGGCGACGCGTGCCCATGGACGCGTGCGCAGGGCTGGCAGCAACGCCATCGCGAGCGCGATGAACCCAATCCCCCAGACGACGATCGAGGCGTCGAAGATCCACGGGTGCGCGGCTCCCCTACGCCCCAGCTCGCTGATGTACATGCGCACGGGCGAGTAGCCAGGTTCCAGTAGCCAGCCGACGATCCAGCCCGCGATGAACAACACCTGAGCGCAGATCGCAAACCACGCCAACGCACGCACGCGCTCGCGCGAGGCATCCGCCAGCGCCGGCCATCCCGCCGGTCGAAGCCACGCAGCGACATCGCTCAGAGCGTTCCCCGTCAACCGGAGAGCGATATTAGCGAGCGCCTGCCGGCACGACGACCGGCGTTCAGCACCGCGTCTCGAACTCTTACATTGATCTGTGCTTCCGCGTGGGGAGCATTAAGCCGTGGCGAGGATGCTGGACAGGCAGTCAACCCCCCGACAAGGAGTCAGACATGTCCAACCTCCGCAGCAAGCTCATCACGCTCGCCGCCATCGCCGCGGCCGCGATCAGCGCAGCCGCCATCGCCACCGCCGCTACCGGCGGCTCGTCGTCCTCGTCGACGTCCACCGCGCAGCCGCCTCAGTCGTCCAACAGGCCGCCCGCGCCGCGAGACCCGTCGCAGGCCGGCCACATGGCCAACGGCAAGACCGAGACGTTGCTCAGCGGCGACACCGCGGCCAAGGTCAGGGCCGCCGCGCTCGCGAAGGTGTCAGGCACCGTCGAGCGCGTCGAGACGAACGTCGACAGCAGCGCCCCCTACGAGGCGCACATCAGGAAGTCAGACGGAACCGAGGTCGAGGTCCAGGTCAACAGTGACTTCACCGTCGCCGACGTCAACACGATGGGCGGCCATCCGTAGTCTCGGGCCCGCCTCTGACAGCCGGCGATGAGAGCCTCACAACGCGGCCGGCACTGCCGGCCGCGTTGGCGTCCCCGAGGACGCTCACTCGGAAGAGGCGGGCGTGGGATCGGCAAGGGCTGTGACCATCATCTTCACCCACGTATCGACCAGCGCTCCGTCGTCGACCGGGGCGGGGATGGCGAGGACGTCGCGCAGTAGGCGCGAGGAGAGCAGCGATCCGAGCCCAAAGGCGGCGATGGCTGTGGCCTCCTCGGCCGGTATCTCACGTTCGGCGCGTTCGCCGATCCACGTGGCGAAGCCCGTGAACGTGGAGCTCACGAGCTGCTCGACGGCGGCCGTCAGCAGCTGCGGTCGACTGCGCGCGTCGGAGGCGAGGATGCGAAGCAGCTCCGACTCGCTGTCGAGCTCCGCGAGCACGTAGCGAGCCGTCAGCGTCAGTTCGGCTTTTATGTCTCCCAATGATCCGAGCACGTGCCGGATCTCGCGGAGCGCGCCCAGTCGCGCGAGCTGGCGCTCGATGCCGGCGGCGAGCACCGCTTCCTTGCTTGCGAAATGGTGGTAGATGCCGCCAGCTCCAGGCGTGAGTCCAGCGGCGGCCTCGATCTTGGCGACGCTGGTCGCGGCATAGCCGTGCTCGCTGAATAGGTGCATCGCCTCGTCGACGATGCGCTCGCGAGTCGTGCTTGACATGGCCACACCTCAGTATACACTTAGCTGAAGTCAGTACACAAAGAGGGAGGTGTTTCTGGTGTCCAATGCCGGGCTGCCCCCAGATACGGGTGACGGGACGCCAGAGGGCGATGGCATCGGCCATGGGCGCTTGCGGCGGGCTGCCCCGCTGGTAGCGCTGAGCGCTCGCACCGCGGGCGAGGCGGTGGTGGTTGGGCTGCGCAGCAAGCTCACGGGCGCCGACAGCACCGAGTTTCACGTCCGCACCGCGGAGCGCTACGCTGAGCTGCTCGGACGCTCCAAGGGTGCTCTGATGAAGGCCGGGCAGATGCTGTCATTCGTCTCAGCCGGTCCCGCGGTACCGGGTGAGTTCCAGTCGATCTATCACGCCGCGCTGGCACGGCTGCGCGACGATGCGCCGCCGATGGCGCCCGAGCTCTCGCGCGCCGTGCTCGAGCGCGAGCTCGGTCAGCGGACCGAGAGCGTGTTCGCGGAGTTCGACTGGCGCCCCCTCGCGGCAGCCTCGATCGGGCAGGTCCATGCCGCCCAGCTGCACGACGGTCGGGAGGTTGCGGTGAAGATCCAGTACCCCGGGGTCGCCGCGGCGATCCGCGCGGACCTGAAGAACAACGAGTTGCTTTACACGCTCCTCGCGTTGATCCTCGGCCTGTTCCCGAAGCGAGCCAGCCTCGACATCCGCGGCGCGGCGCGCGAGCTGAGCGTCCGCATAAGCGAGGAGCTCGACTACCGGCTCGAGGCCACCAACCAGACGGCGTTCGCGGACATCTATCGCGGGCACCCGTTCATCCACATCCCGGAGGTGGTCGCCGAGCTGTGCACCGAGCGGGTCCTCACGCAGGAGCTCGTGAGAGGCAGGTCCTGGAGCGAAGCGCTCAGCTCCACGCAGGAGCTGCGCGACAGCTGGGCAGAGGCGATCTACCGCTTCGTCTACGGCACCAATCATCGCTTCAGCCTGTTTCACGCCGACCCGCACCCCGGCAACTACCTGTTTCACGACGACGGAAGCGTGAGCTTTCTGGACTTCGGTTGCGCGAAGCGCTTCGCGCGCGAGCAGGTCGAGATCATGAACGCGATCGGGCGCGCCTGCCTGCGAGAGGACGTGCTCGGGACGTGGCGCGCGAGCGTGGAGGGCGGGTTCTGGCGATCGACCGATCCCGTCAGCCCCGAGGAAGTCTTCACCTTCTGGCGCGAGCCGTGGGAGCTCTGGTGGGGCGAGCAGCCGTTCACGCTCACCCCTGAGCACTTGACCAAAGGGATCGAACGCCGATTCTCACCGACGGGGCCCTCGGCGAGGGCCTTCCGTTACCTCACCTTCCCGCCGGAGTACGCGATCATGGGTCGGATCGAGCTGGGCGGGGCGTCGTTGGTCGCCGAGCTGCACGCCCGGAACCATTGGAAGACGATCGTCGCCGAGTTCTTCGAGGGCGCGGAGCCGTTCACCGCGATGGGCAAGCTCGACCACGAGTTCTTCGCCAACCGGCGGGCGGCGCTCGGCCATGCGTGAGCGGCGCGCGTGGCCGATCGCCGTCGCGGCGCTACTTGGTTGCGCGTGTCTGATCGCCGCCGCCGTCGCGTGGGCGAGACCGGCGCTCACCATTCACGCGAGCTTCAGCCCCGACAGGCTTGGCGCCTCGACCAACCTCTCGATCGACGCGAAGCTCCTCTCCAGCACCGCGCACCCGCCACCGCCGGTCACCAAGTTCGTGCTCTACGCCCCCGCGGGCATGGGCATCGACGTGCGCGGCGCCGGCACCTGCGACCTGGCGACACTCGAACGGAAGGGACCCAGCGGCTGTCCGGAAAACTCACGCGCCGGCTTCGGCGGCGGCGTGGGAGTGCTCGAGCTTCCCAGCGAAACGATCCACGCGCCTTACACCCTCGACTTCTTCTTCGCCCCCAAAGTGAATGGACATCTGCGATTGCTCATCTACGCCAGCGCCTCCTCACCGGCTCCCATCGAATTCGTTCTGGTGGCCAAGGAAATCCCCGCGCCCAAGCCCTACGGACTCGGGTTCAGCGTGGAAGTCCCGCCGATCTCCACGATTCCCGGGGCCGCCAACGCATCGATCGAAAGCGCCTTCGTCTCGGTCGGCGGCGCTCACGTCGCCTACTACGAGTCGGTGCACGGCAAGAAGAAGCTGGTTCATCTCAGGGGCCTGATCGTGCCCAAGCGGTGCCCAAGCGGAGGGTTCCCCACAGCAGGGAAGATCGACTTCGCGGACGGCGCCACGCTCACCGTCAACCCCACCATCCCATGTCCACATCGATAGTCATGCGTAGAGCGCTGGCGTTGACGGTGGCCGTAGGGGTCGCCCTGAGCACGGCCGTCGTCTGCGCGACAGCGGCCAGCGCAGCGCCGAGCACTGCGACGATCGCGCCGTCGCTCTCCCCCAATCGGCTTCACGCCAAGGGCGCGCTCAAGCTCACGATTCGCTTCGCGGGAGGCGAATTCGGCGTGCCCTCGCCGGTGCGCAAGCTGCTGTTGAAGCTGCCCGCTGAACTGGGCGTGGACATCCCCAACCTGCGCAGCTGCAGCGCGGCGCGTCTACGAGCCCGCGGGGCGCGCGGCTGCCCCGCGCGATCGAAGATCGGCGGCGGGCACGCGCTCGTGCAGGCCCACGCCGGCTCCCAGCTGATAACGGAGAACATCGCGCTGTGGGTCTTTCTCGGCCCGCTGCATAACTTCCAGCCAACCTTCGAGGTGCTCGGCAGGGGTTACACGCCGCTACAGAAACAGGCTGTGCTCAGCGGAACGGTGGTTCCCGATCACGCACCGTACGGGGAAGCGCTGGCCCTGAACGTCCCCCCGGTTCCCACGCTGCCCCTCGAGCCGAACGCGTCGATAGCCGCGTTGACGCTCACGATCGGCACGAGCGGGCACCGGCTCTCGCGCCACTCGAACACGGTCGTGGTGCCCGGCAGCTGCCCTGTGGGGGGCTTCCCGTTCGCGGCTGAATTCACCTACGCCGACGGCTCCACGGGCAGCGCCCTGGCCACGGCTCCGTGTCCGCAATGAGCCATGAGCAAACCAAGACAACGAAACGAAAGCAGGGACCACTCATGCACCGCCAAAATCGTCGCTTTGTAAGACTCGCCAGCGTTCTGACAGCCACAGCCGCATCCGTTGGTGCGGCGGCGATCGCGGCGGGGCCCGTTGGCGCCGACGGCGTGCGAACGCCCTCCGCGCACCCCGCGAGAACGGTCTCGCTGAACGAGACCGGGCGTCTTCACCTCGTCAGCAAACACGGCTTCACACTCAACGAGCTGGGCGCCGCTTCGGGCACGATCAAAGGCCGGATCGCCGTTCACCTGAAGATCGTCTCCACCAGCCGGGTGACCGCCGAAGTCACCATTTCCCCTCGAGGCGGCTCGCTCTCTGGGTCTGGGACGGCGACCTACCACAAGGGTGAAACCGAGGCGACCTTCTCCGGAAGGTTGTCGATCAGCCGTCGCTCGGGAACCTACAGCCATGCCCAGGGTTCGGGCTTGAGGTTCAGCGGAACGATTGCCCGCTCAAACGACGCTATCACGGTTCATGTAACCGGCCGGCTGTCGTACTGAACAGAGACGATCAAGGCCTCAGACACCCATGCTGGAGTTGCGTGAGCTCGTCAAGCATTACCCCACCGTTGAAGGCGAGCCCGTCCGGGCAGTCGACGGCGTTTCGCTGAAAGTGGACGCGGGCGAGATGGTGGCTTTGTACGGACCCAGTGGGTCGGGCAAGACGACGCTGCTCCTGATGGTCGCGACATTGCTCGAGCCCACATCGGGAGCGGTTCTGATCGGCGGCCGTGACATATCCTCGCTCTCAGAGCGCGAAGCCTCGCACTTCAGGCTCTCGCAGTTGGGGTTCATTCGGCAGAACTTCGACCTGCTGCCAGGGGTCAGTGCGATCGATAATTCG
>DASUPL010000075.1:0-2260 GCA_036281155.1 Solirubrobacteraceae bacterium
GCTGGCGGGTGAGCGCCCGTCGAGCTCGTGGAGTTCGTTCAGATCCTGCAACTGATGTCCACGGTCTCCTTGCATGCTCTCCTCCAAGCTACACGACGCGCTAGTGTGCGCGGCGATCGGGAATGGCTCGTCAGCTCTGGCTACTCAGGCACGCGGACGCGGAGCCACACGGCGCTCGTGAGGACAGCGAGCGCCGCCTGACGGAGCGTGGCGAGCGGCAGGCGCGTACGGCCGGCGCGGCGCTCGCGAGCATGGGGGTTGACTTCGAGGCGATCCTGTTCAGCCCGAAGGTGCGTGCGCGCCAGACCGCGGAACTGGTGGCGGAGCGCATGGGGGAGGACGCGCGCGGGCGACTGAGCGTCCACCAGCCGCTCGCGGGCGGCTTCGACGCGTCCCAGGCGATCGATGCGACGAGCGCGATCGGGGCGGACGGCCGCCTCTTGCTGGTGGGACACGAGCCCGACCTGTCGGGTGTGGTGGGCGAACTCACCGGCGGCCAGGTGGAGATGAAGAAGGGTGGTCTGGCGGTCGTGCGTCTACAGGGTGCGAGCGGAGAGCTCGCCGTCCTCTTGCGCCCTGTCGAGCTCGCCCTGATCGCCGGTGGGGTGGGCGGGGTTCCAATCCACGGGGAGTGAGGAGGGCACGTCGTTGGGGTCGACGACCTCGAGCGATTCCGCGGCGAAGCGGTAGCCGATGCCGAAGTGCGTGTGGATGTAGCGCCAGTCCGGCGAGGCCTTCTCGAGCTTCTGGCGCAGCTTGCGCACGAACACGTCGACGGAGCGGTCGCCGCGCACCATCGTGTAGCCCCACAGACGCGAGTAGATCTCCTCGCGCTCCAGCACGCGCCCCTCGGCCGAGGCGAGCAGCTCGATCAGCTCGAACTCGCGCCTTGTCAAGTCGATGCTCTGCTCGCCCACGAACGCCTGGAAACGGTCCGCGCGGATCTCGACCTCGCCCGCCTGAACCGGAGCGGCCTCCGTGCGGCTGGTGGCGCGCCGACGGCGGCGCACGACGCTCTGTACGCGCGCGATCACTTCCTCTGGGTGACAGGGCTTGGTGATCCAGTCATCCGCTCCCAGGCGCAGCCCGCGTACTCGCTGAGCGACGGTGGAAGGGGGAGTGCAGACGACGATGCCGAGCTCGGGCAGCGTCTCGCACAGGCGCTCGAGCCACGTCCACGCCTGCGGGCCGAGCACCGTCAGATCCACGACCAGGGCGCTCAGGCGCATCGCCACGATGGCCTCCGGCGGGACTGGGCTGGCGAGCACACGGTGCTCCCAGCTGAGGCGGTCGAGGCGCTTGCTGAGAACCTGGATGAAGCCGCTGTCGCGGTCGAGCACGGCGATCCGCAGCGATGTTGAGGAAGAGGCCGATCCGTCGGGAGAAGCTGATGAGCCTCCCATGGCTTCGGCGCGCACGCTTGCCGTCATCGCGGCCGAGTGTAGGCGATCGGATGGACGTGCGACAGGATTGCGAGCAAACATAACAGGATGTTCACAGGGCGATTTCGCTATTTGCGGGGCGCCCAGATGTCTCGCGCCCCGCGCCGCCGCGAAACGCCCCTGTCGCCGCGAAAACGCCCTGTCTCAGGAGCCGGCGGGCGCGTCGGTGGGGCGCGAGGAGTCGGAGAACTCGCGGAAGAGGCCGGTCACGACGAACGCGACCTGCTCGCCGATATCGACGGCGTTGTCCCCGATCCGCTCCAGCGCGCGGGCGACTAACGTCATGTGCATCGCCCACTCGCGCGTGTCCGGGTCGTCGCCGATCTCGATCGCCAAGCGGAAGATCTCACGGTTGAGGCGGTTGATTTCGCGGTCTTGGCGCACGAGGTCCTCCGCCAGCGCGATGTCGCGCCCGGCGAACGCGGCCTTCGACTGGATGACCTCCGAGCGCGCGAACGCGCCCATCTTCGCGAGCGCTTCGAGCAGTTCGCCGTGGACGGGGGGCTCGTAGCCGGACAGCGGGATCATCTTGGCGATGTTCACGCACTGGTCGCCCATGCGCTCGATGTGCTTGATCGTGTGCAGGAGGGCGGCGACGAGTCGCAGGTCGCCCGCCACGGGCGCCTGCAGCGCGAGCAGCGAGAGGATGCCCTGGTGCACCTCCAGGTAGCGGCCGTCGACGCGGTCGTCGTCGGCGATCACCATCTGCGCGAGCTCCACGTCCTGGTGCTCGAGCGCCTCGAGCACGCGGTCGAGCTGCTCGACGATCAGGTCCAGGCCGCCGAGCGCGTTCTCCTCCAGCGCCCGCAGCTGGGCCT
>DASUPL010000076.1:0-4271 GCA_036281155.1 Solirubrobacteraceae bacterium
TCGAGCTGGGCCTCACCGAGACCGAGTACTCGCGGATCTGCGAGCTGCTGGAGCGCGAGCCGAACGGCGTCGAGCTGGCCATGTTCTCACTGCTCTGGTCGGAGCACTGCGCCTACAAGCACTCGCGAAAGCTGCTGCGTCGCCTGCCCACCGAGGGCCCGCAGGTGCTCCTGGGGCCGGGCGAGAACGCCGGCGCGGTCTCGATCGGCGACGGCTGGGCGGTCGCCTTCAAGGTCGAGTCGCACAACCACCCCTCGGCCGTCGAGCCCTTCCAGGGGGCCGCCACCGGCGTCGGCGGCATCCTCCGCGACGTCTTCGCGCTCGGCGCCCGCCCGATCGCGGTGCTCGACTCGCTGCGTTTCGGCGAGCCGGGGGGCGGGCGCGCAGGCGGCTCCGTCGACGCGACCGGTTCTGGCGCCGCCGCGACGGGCTCCCGCGCGCGCTACCTCCTCGACGGCGCTGTTTCGGGCATCGGCCACTACGGCAACTCGATCGGCGTGCCGACCGTCGGCGGCGAGGTCTACTTCGAGGGGCCGTACGAGCAGAACTGTCTCGTCAACGCGATGGCGCTCGGCCTCGCCACGCGCGATCAGCTCGTGCGCAGCGCCGCCACCGGCCCCGGCAACGTGCTGATCCTGTTCGGCGCCTCCACGGGCCGCGACGGCATCGGCGGCGCGTCGGTGCTCGCCTCCGCGGAGCTCGGCGACGCGGACGCGGACAAGCGCCCCACCGTTCAGGTCGGCGACCCGTTCGAGGAGAAGAAGCTGCTCGAGTGCTCGCTTGAGCTGCTCGCGCGCGGGCTGATCGTGTCGCTGCAGGACCTCGGCGCCGCCGGCCTGACCTCATCCGCGTCGGAGATGGCGTCGAAGGGCGAGGTCGGCATCGACATCGACGTCGCCAAGGTGCCGCTGCGCGAGCCGGGCATGGAGCCATTCGAGGTGATGGTCAGCGAGTCCCAGGAGCGGATGCTGTGCGTGGTGGAGCCCGCGAACGTCGGCGCTGTGATGGCGCTGTGCGAGAAGTGGGAGGTGAACGGCGCCGCGATCGGCGCCGTCACCGACAGCGGCCGCATGCGCGTGCTCGACGACGGGGTGCTCGTCGGGGACATGCCCGTGCGCGCGCTCGTCGACGACTGCCCGCTGTACGACCTCGAGCCGGTCAAGCCCAGCGAGCCGATCTACCCCGCGCCGACGGCCACGCCCGGCGTGTCGCTCGACGGGGGCCCCCGCGACCTCCTGCTCGCGCTGCTCGCGAGCCCCAACATCGCCTCGCGCCGTCCCCTGTTCGAGCAGTACGACTCGATCGTCCAGTCCCGCACGGTGCGCCGTCCCGAGCAGGCCGACGCGGCAGTGCTCGCGCTGGCGGGCGACGAGCACAGCGCCCGCGACGGCGCTCCTGCTCCGCTCGCGGGCGACGCACGTGACGGCCTCACCGACGGCGCTCGCGCGGCGCTCGCAGTGTCCATCGACTGCAACGGCCGTCGCGTCGCAGCGGACCCGTATCGCGGCACGATCGAGGCGGTGCTCGAGTGCGCCGCGAACCTCGCGTGCGTCGGCGCGCAGCCGCTCGGCACGACGAACAACCTCAACTTCGGCAACCCCGAGAAGCCGCACATCGCGTGGCAGCTCACCGAAGCGGTGCGCGGGCTGGGGGAGGCGTGCCGCGCGCTCGACGCGCCGATCGTCGGCGGCAACGTGTCGCTGTACAACGAGGGCGCCACCGGGCCGATCTACCCCACGCCCGTCATCGGCATGGTCGGTCGTCTCCCCGACGCGCGCCGCGCCGGACAGCTGGGCTTCGCGAAGGAGGGCGATCAGATCGCGCTCGTCGGCCCGTTCGCGCCGACGCTCCCCGCGAGCGAGCTCGCGAAGCTGCTCGGCCACGCGCTCCCCGACGGGCTGCCCGGCATCGACATCGACGCGATCCGCGCCACGCACGCAGCCGTTCGCGAAGCCGTGCGCGCGGGCCGCCTCTCGAGCGCGCACGACATCGCCGAGGGCGGCCTCGCGGTCGCGCTCGCCGAGTGCTGTCTCGCGGGCGACGTCGGCGCGCGGATTCACCTCGCGGATGACCTTTGGGAGACAACCGCGCTCGCCTCGGCGGGTTCACCTGACGTGACGGTCATGCTCTTCGGCGAGGGCCCCGGCGGGTTCCTCGTCAGCGGCCCCGCCGACGCGCTACACGAGCTGGGCGGCCAAACGTCCGTGCGCACGCTCGGAGCGGTGGGCGGCCGCGAGCTGGAGATAACTCACTCGGGCGCCGATGTGAGCCTCGGCGCAACGCTCGCCGAGCTGTCCGACGCTCACAGCGCGCTCGCCGAGCTCTTCTAAATAAAGATGTCCCCAACCCGCCCTGCTAGCTTGTTGAGAATGCGTGACGGACCGCGCGATGAGTGCGGAGTCTTCGGTTTGTACGCCCCCGGTCACGAGGTGTCCCGGTTGTCGTACTTCGCCCTGTACGCGCTCCAGCACCGCGGCCAGGAGTCCGCCGGAATCGCGGCCGCCGACCGCGGCGCGCACATCATCACCCGCCGCGAGCTCGGGCTCGTCAACCAGGTGTTCACCGAGAACGACCTGCGCACGCTCGCCGGCGAGCTCGCGATCGGTCACGTGCGCTACTCCACCACCGGCTCCAACGCGTGGGAGAACTCCCAGCCCGTGCAGCGCTCCGAGGGCACCAACGGCTCCAAGCGCGAGGTCGCGCTCGCGCACAACGGCAACCTCATCAACGCCGTCGAGCTGCAGGAGGAGTTGCTCGAGCGCGGCGTCACGTTCAGCTCCACATCCGACTCGGAGATCATCGCCGCGATGATCGCCACGCACCCCGCCGAGCACGTCGAGGACGCCATCGCCGAGGTGCTCCCACGCCTGCGCGGCGCGTTCTCGATCGTCGTCATGACGAAGGACCGCGTCGTCGCCTTCCGCGACCCACACGGCCTGCGCCCGCTCGCCATCGGTGCGATTTATCCGGACCCCACCCACCCCGACGACGCCGACCGCGAGACGCGCTACTGCGTCGCCAGCGAGTCGTGCGCGTTCGACATCATCGGCGCCAAGCACCTCCGCGACGTCGAGCCAGGCGAGATGGTCACGCTCGGTGAGGACGGCCTGCAGAGCCGCATGGTCATGCCGGGCGAGCGGCGGGCGTTCTGCGTGTTCGAGTACATCTACTTCGCGCGCCCCGACTCGCGCATGAACGAGCAGGTCCTGCAGGTCGCGCGCGGGCGCATGGGCGAGATCCTCTGGCGCGAGGCGCCCGTCGACGCGGACCTCGTGATCGCCGTGCCCGACTCCGGCAACCCCGCCGCGCGCGGCCTCGCGCGCGCCGCCGGCCTGCCCCAGGACGACGGCTTCGTCAAGAACCGCTACGTCGCGCGCACGTTCATCCAGCCCGGACAGGAGCTGCGCAAGCACGGGCTGCGGCTCAAGTTCAACCCGCTGCCCGAGGTCATCCAGGGCAAGCGGCTGGTTGTGGTGGACGACTCGATCGTGCGTGGCAACACCACCCGCCAGATCGTGCAGATGCTGCGCGACGCCGGCGCCGCCGAGATCCACATGCGCATCTCCGCGCCGCCGATCAAGCACCCCTGTCACTACGGCATCGACATGTCAACCCGCGAGGAGATGATCGCCCACGGGCGCACCACCGAGGAGGTAGCCATCGAGCTCGGCTGCGACTCGCTGCACTACCTATCGCTCGGGGGCGTCTACGAGGCTGTCCGCGGCAAGCCCGCAACACACTGCGACGCGTGCTTCAGCGGCAACTATCCGCTCGCGGGGAGCGATGGGGCCGCGGGCAAGTATTCCCTGGAGCCTGACGAGCAGCTAGATGAAGTGGTAGTCGCGAGCGCCTGACGCGTCGTTGTGGCGGTTGTTGTACGGCCGGTGGGAGATCAGCACCCCGTCCCGCTCCGAAAGCAGTCCGTGCCCGAGTGCCGCGACGATGACGAGGGTGACGAATATGGATGCAAACATGGCTCTTCCTATGAGTCCGATTTTTAGGACTCTCCACCCTGGGAATCATTCAAGCCGACGAAGCGGGCGCGCTCTGTGAGTTGGGTCACAGCTATCGTGCGGGCCGCGTGACTGAGCTTCTTCCCATCGCCGTGCTTGTGTCCGGCGCGGGCACCAACCTGCAGGCGCTGCTCGACACGGTGCACGGCACGGAGGCGCGGATCGTCGCGGTCGCCTCCAGCGTCGCTGGCGTGGCCGCGCTTGGTCGCGCCGACGCGGCGGGCGTGCCCACGGCGGTGTTCGCGCGCGGCGACTACC
>DASUPL010000077.1:0-4822 GCA_036281155.1 Solirubrobacteraceae bacterium
GAGCATGCGGTAGCAGTGGGCGTGCAGCTCGCCACGGTAGGGGTCAACGAGCTCCCCAAACGCCCGCTCCTCGCCCGCGCTGGCCCGTTCGAGCAGGCTCTCGCCAGTCGTCCCGCCTGTTGGAGTTGCTGTCATCCTGGATCAGGGTAGAGCGGTTACCGATGAGTTTGTCCACGCCCGACGGTCTCAGTTAGAGCAGACCACCGACATATCGACAGAGGAGCAAAAAATGGCCGACGCAAACACAACGACCAACACCACCATCACCCAGGTTGGGACGGTGATCGTCCCCGTCAGCGACCAGGACCGTGCGATCGCTTTCTATCGCGACAAGCTCGGGTTCGAGCAGCGCACGGACATCCCCTTCGGCGCAGGCGACCGCTGGGTCGAAGTCGCACCGCCCGGCGCCGCCACGACGATCGCGCTGATCCCGCCGCGCGAGGGTGAACCGGTCGGCATCGAGACGCACACCGCGTTCTCCTCCGAGGACATCGACGCCGACCACGCGAGCCTGCGGGCCGCCGGCGTGGACGTCGACGAGGAGGTCATGCGCATGGGCGACCCCGTGCCGCCGATGTTCTTCTTCCGCGACCAGGACGGCAACAAATTCCTGCTCGTGCAGCGGGGGTAAACGCGGAGGCAGGCGCGCTCAGCGACGCGCGAGCAACATACGTCCGCCGGCGAGGTAGGCGGCTTCTCGCGCGCGCTGGGGCAGCGGCGGTCTCATGACGCCTGCTGCGTCGCCCGGGCGGACAGGCGGGGACGGATCGGCGATCCAGCGCGCGAGCGGCGCGGACACGCGCTGCCACGTCTGGTCCTGCGCGGCCGCGCGCAGGACCGGCGCGTACGCGTCGCGCCCGCGCTTCAGTACGCGCTCGAGCGCCGCGCTCAGCGCGTCCGCGTCGCCGGGCGGGGCGAGCGCGCCGAGATCCTCTCGCTCGATGCGCTCGGCGAGATCGTCGCCGCTCGTGCACACCGCCGGCACGCCCGCCCAGAAGCAGTCCAGCAGGCGTGTGCGGTAGGCGAAACGGGTCTCCAGGTGATCGGCGTGCGCGGAGATCACGCACGCGGCCTGCGTCAGCCACGCGCCGCGCTCGGCGTACGGCGTCCAGCGCTCGTGGAAGTGCACGACCGAGTCGAGCAGGCCCAGCTCGCCCGCCAGTCGGCGCGCGGCCTCGGTGCTGGCCTTCGCCGCGGGATGATCGGCCGCGCCGCCCATGAACACCAGATGCACGTTCGGCCGGCGCTCGATCAGCGCGGCCACCGCGCGGATAGCCGTCTCCGCGTCCAGCCACCGCCAGATGCCGCCGTTCCACAGCACGATCTCGCTGTCGGCGCCCAGCGCAGGGATCGCCTCACGCGGCCCCCCAGCGCCGCTTGCCTCGCGCCGTCCCTCAGCGCGATTCGCCTGCGCCGGCCCGCCTGCGCCATTCGCTTGCGGCGGCTCGGCGGGCACGCCGAACGGCACCAGGTCGATCGTCTCGCGCAGGCTCGGGTCGCGGTCGTACGCGTCGGGGCCGATCAGGCGCAGCGCGAGCATCGCGCCGAGCCACAGGTCGCGCTGTGTCTCGCTCGCGCACATGAATTGGTGGCCCGTGCGCAGTGCCGCGTGCAGGCGGTCGAGGGTCGTCGCGGTGCGCTGGCGGCGCGACAGCGATGCCCGGCTGCCAGCTCCGCCGTCGGCGAGCAGCTCGAGTGTCTCGAGCGTCTCGGGGCAGTAGAGGTCGATCACCACCCGCGCGGATGCGCTCCGCAGCCAGCGGTTCACGAGCGGCCACTGCGGGTGGGCGACGATCGTGTCGGCGGCGGCTATCTCGCCACGCAGCGCGCCGGGCGCGTGCGGGCGGAAGGCGACGGTGCGCACCCCGTCGCGCGCGATCTCCTCGGTCCCGCCGTGGGCGATGGTGACGGATGCGCGGTCCGACAGCGCGCGGGCGAGCTCCCAGCAGCGGATGCCGAGGCCGGCCATCCGCTCGCCGACGGGGTCGGCGCAGATGAACAGCACTCTGGGCCTGTGCGCGGGAGCGGCTTGGTTGCCCGCGGTCGCCGCGCTCGGCTCAGGCCGCGCGCCGTCCATACACCCCTCGCCTTAATGCGCCCGAGTCGCGAAAGGTGATGGTGTGATCGACCGCGTCGTCGGGCGGCGGCAACAGCCTTGGCGCGGGCGATCCCGCGCGCCACCCCGACAGCCGACCGCGCAGGGCGGCCAGGTCGCGAGAGATCGCGATGTCGGCGAGCACGACGGTCGCCTCGGTGGCGATCGTGCGCATCGCGGCGCGCCCTCGCAGCAGGCCGTAGCGGCGCAGCATGTAGCCGCGCCCGAAGCCGCCGTGACGGCGCTGCCACGCGGAGCGGTGACCGTGCGTGGCGGAACCCAGATGCACACCCACCGCGTCGCTCGCCAGCACCGATTGCCAGCCCGCGCAGCGCAGGCGCAGAGCGAGGTCGAAGTCCTCCATGTAGGCGAAGATCGCTTCGTCGAGGCCGCCGACCTCCTCCCACGCCGCGCGCCGATAGGCCGCCGCGGTGCCCGCGGGGCCGGCGAGCACCGGGTCTTCGCGTTCTGCCTGCCACGCCTGCAGCCCCTGCAGTCGTGGGAACCCGGCGAGCGTCACGTCGGCGGCGAGCCCGGCGCTGTCAATCAGCTGTTCTCCGGGCTGCAGCATTAACGCCGCCACCGAGCCAACCGTGGGTTCCTCCTCCAATGGCGCGCTCAGCCTTTCCAGGAAATCGGGGTGAACGTCGACGTCGTTGTTCAACAGCACCACGACATCGCCCGTGCCGGCCGCCACGCCGCGGTTGCACGCCTCGGCGAAGCCGCGGTTCTCGGCGAAACGCTCCAGGTGGATGTCGGGCCACTCGGCCGCGACGCGCAGCGCGCTGTCGTCTGTGGAGCCGTTGTCCACGAGTATCACCCTGTGCTCCGGCCTCTGAGCGCGCAGATGACGCAGGCAGCTATCGGTCAACTCGTAGCGCCCGTACGCGACGATCACGACGTCGATAGTCGGAGACATTGAGCCCATCGTAGCCCTCGACGGCTGAGAAGCGCTCCTCTGCGACTAGCCTTTCACGCTTGAGCGCGAGAGCAACCCACGTCGGCCTGAACCTGATCTTTCTCGTCCCCGGTGAGACCGGTGGGATGGAGGTGGTCGCGCGCGAGCTGATCCCCGCGCTGCTCGCCGCCGCGCCGGCGGGGATGCGCTTCACGGCGTTCGTCAACCGCGAGGCCGCCAGCGCCCGCGGCGGGCCGTGGGGAGAGCTGCTGCCGGCGGTGACGGTGCCGGTGAACGCGCGCGACCGCAAGCAGTGGGTGCTGGGCGAGCAGACGCTGCTCCCGCCGATGGCCGCACGCGCGGGCGTCAAGCTGATGCACAGCCTCGCGAGCACCGCGCCCGCGTGGGGCCCGTTCCGTCGCGTGGTGACGGTGCACGACCTCATCTACGCGCGCTTTCCCGACGCCCACGCGGGCATTCGCGACAAGGGCATGCGCTTGCTCGTGCCACTCGCGGTGCGGCGCTCACATCGGGTGATCGCGGACTCCCAGAGCACGCGCGAGGATCTGCTCGAGCTCGCGCGCGCCCGCCCCGAGCGCGTGGACGTCGTTCCGCTCGGGCTCGGCACGGTCCAGCGCGAGCAGCCGCTGGGCGAGCGCGAGGTGCGCGCGAAGTTCGAGCTGGGAGAGCGCCCGGTGCTGCTGAGCCTGTCGGCGAAGCGCCCGCACAAGAACCTGCTCGCGTTGATCGGCGCGCTCGCGCGCATCCCCGTGCCGGAGCGGCCCGTGCTCGTGCTGCCCGGCTACGCGACCGATCACGAGGCGGAGCTGCGCGAGCAAGCGCGCACGCTCGGCGTGGACGGCGACGTGCGCTTCCCCGCCTGGGTGTCCGCGGCGGAGCTCGAGGGGCTGTGGAAGATCACGCGCGCGTTTCTGTTCCCGTCGCTGTACGAGGGCTTCGGGCTGCCGGTGCTCGAGGCGATGGCGCGCGGCGTGCCGGTGGCGTGCGCGGACGCGTCCTCGCTGCCGGAGGTCGCGGGCGAGGCGGCGCTGCTGTTCGACCCGCGCTCGGAGGACGCCATCGCCGACGCGCTGCTGCGGCTGCTGCGCGACGAGGAGCTGTGCGAGCGGCTGCGCCGCCTCGGCCTCCAGCGGGCCGCGGGCTTCACGTGGGAGCGCACCGCCGAAGGGACGCTCGCGAGCTACGCGCTCGCTCTCGGCGCGATCCCGCCCGCGCCCGGAGCGTCCCCGCGCCCGCTCGGCGGACCGTCGCCGCCCGCTCCGCCGTCGTAGCTGTCGAGCACCGTCTGCAGCGAGGACTCGAGCGACAGCGCGCGCGCGTTCCGCGCGTACCAGCGCGCGGTGCTCTCGCGCAGCGCGAACCCCGCCTCGTACACGCGCACGATCGCATCCGCGACCGACTGCGGATCGGAGCGCTCGGCGATCGTGCCGTTGACGCCCTCCTCGATCAGCTCGCTCGCGGCGTTGTCCTCGCCCGCGACCACAACGCTCGGGGTGGCGCGCGCGGAGGCCTCGACGACGACCATGCCGTAGCCCTCACGGCGGGAGGGCAGCAGCATGCACAGCGCGCGGCGCATCTCCGCGTCGAGCGTGCTCGCCTCGGTGAAGCCGCGCGCGCTCACGACGCCCTCGAGGCCGTGCTCGGCGATCGCCTCATCGAGCGCACCGCGCTCGGGGCCCTCGCCGAGGAACTCCCCGCTCAGCCCGTCGATTCGCTTCGCGGCGAGCGCCATCGCGGCCACGCCGAGTGTGACCTGCTTCTCCGGAATCAACCGCGCGGCGAACAGCACCATCGGGTCGGCCTCGCGC
>DASUPL010000078.1:0-5212 GCA_036281155.1 Solirubrobacteraceae bacterium
GGAAATCTGTAAAAGTTCCCCCCATGAGCCCGGTTGAGAGCGACGAAGAGGATCTGACCCGCAAGGAACGCCGCGAGCAGGCGCGCTCCCAACGCCGAGCGTTGGAGGAAGCCGAGGCGGCGAGCGCGGCGCGCCGCAGGCGACTGACCCAACTCGCGAGCGTCGTGGCCGTGGTCGTCGTCGCGATCGTCGTCATCCTCGTCGCGACCGGCGGCAGCGGCTCCAAGAAGGTCACCCCGGGGAGCAAGCCCGCGGCCGAAACGCAGCAGACCGTCACGTCGCTGCTCGCGAGCATCCCCCAAAGCGGCAACGTGCTCGGCAGCCCCACCGCGCCCGTGACGATGCAGTACTTCGGCGACCTGCAGTGCCCGATCTGCAAGGACTTCACGCTGGGCGCGCTCGCACCGCTGATCCAGAAGTGGGTGCGATCGGGCAAGCTGCGGATCGAATACCGCGCGCTGGAGACAGCCACGCGTGAACAGGAAGTCTTCAAAACGCAGCAGATCGCGGCGCTCGCGGCGGGCACTCAGGGCAAGCTGTGGAACTTCATCGAGACCTTCTACCACGAGCAGGGAGAAGAGGACTCGGGCTACGTGACCGAGAGCTACCTCCAGGGCATCGCCAAACAGGTGCCCGGCCTGAACCTCGCCAAGTGGACCAGCGACCGCAACGAACTCTCGCTCTCCAAGCAGATCGACGGCGACGGCGAAGCGGCCGCCAATGCCAGCCTCACGGGCACGCCGTCGTTCCTCATCGGCAAGTCCGGCGGCACGAAGCCCAAATTCGAATACAGCTCGCTCACCGACCCCGCCGACTTCAACGAAGAGATCGAAAAGCTGCTCAAGAAGTAGCTGAGACCCGATGAGCGCCCGCACCCTGAGGATCACGCTGACCGTCCTCGCGGTGCTCGGCCTCGGCGTCGCGAGCTACCTCACCTACATCCACTACGCGGGCATCAAGCCCGTGTGCACCGCGGGCGGCAGCTGCCTGAAGGTGCAGTCCTCGATCTACTCCAAGCTCGCCGGGGTGCCCGTCGCGCTCATCGGCCTGCTCGGCTACATCGCCATCCTCGGCTCGCTGCTGGCGCGCGAAAACGAGAACAGCCGCCTCGCCACGATGACGTTCACGCTCGTCGGCTTCGGCTTCAGCGCCTATCTCACATACCGCGAGCTGTTCTCGATTCACGCGATCTGCGAGTGGTGCGCATCCAGCGCCGGGATCATGACCGTGATGATGTGCCTGTCCGTATGGCGCTTCCTGCGCAGCGACCCCGCGGGGCTGGACCTGCCCACGGCCCCCCCGGACGAAGCGTCCGAGCCGGGCGCGCAGCTCGGCGCGAGCTCCGCCTGAGCACAGCTCCGACAATCGGAAAACACCCCTAGACAATACGTCCAGTGGGACGCGAAGGACCCGAGCACACGGGCTCGCGGACCGACGTGTTGGGCAGGAATGTATGAACATCTGACGAGCACCCCTGCAAATGGGCGCAACGGTTCTGCCGCGGGCGGCGAGGCGAAGATCGCCCGCCTGTTCGAGATGACCAGTGACCTGCTCGCGACGATCTCGCTCGACGGCCGCTTCACGCTCCTGAACCCCGCCTGGGAGCACCTGCTGGGCTGGACGCTGCACGAGCTGCAGTCGCGCCCGATCGAGGACTTCATCCACCCCGATGACGCCGAGCAGACGATGCTGCTGATCCGCACGGGCAACGAGGACCTGACCGAGCAGGAGGAGCTCGAGAGCTTCAGCAACCGCTACCGCCACCGCGACGGCTCGTGGCGCTGGCTCTTGTGGAGCGCACGCCGCGACGGCGACACGTGGTATGCCTCCGCGAAGGACGTCACCGACCGCATGCTGCTCGAGCGCCAGGCGCTGCACGACCCGCTCACGCACCTGCCCAACCGCCTGCTGCTGATGGATCGAGCCCACCAGGCGCTCGCGCGCCTGCACCGCTCGGGCGGCGTCGTGGCGATGCTGTTCATCGACCTCGACAAGTTCAAGGCCGTCAACGACAACCTCGGCCACAGCGTCGGCGACCGCCTGCTCGTTGGGATCGGCGAACGACTGTCCGAGCTGATGCGCGACAGCGACACCGTCGCGCGCCTCGGCGGCGACGAGTTCGTGATCCTCGCCGAGGACATCGACAGCGACGGCGAGGCGCTCGCCCTGGCAGGGCGCGTGCTCGACGCGCTCGAGCGGCCCTTCCCCGTCGGCTCGGCCGAACTGGCGATGCTCGCGAGCATCGGCGTGTCGGTCTCCCACAGCCCCGACACAGACCCCGAGAGCATGCTCCGCGAGGCGGACCTCGCGATGTATCGCGCCAAGGGCGCCGGCGGGCGGCGCCTCGAGATCTTCGACGAGCGCCTGCGCCGGGAAGTCAGCGAGCAGATGCAGATCGGCGGGCGCCTGCGCGACGCGCTGCCCCGCCACGAGCTGCTGCTCGAATACCAGCCCATCCTCCCGCTCGCCGGCGGGCAGGCGATCGGCTGCGAGGCGCTCGTGCGCTGGCGCCCGCGCGACGCCGACCGCACGAGCAGCACCGGCGACCTGCTCCCCGCGACGTTCCTCCCGCCCGCCGAGGAGAGCGATCTGATCGTGCAGATCGGCAACTGGGTGCTCCACGCTGCGCTCGCGCAGGCGGAGATCTGGCGTCGCGGCGGCATCGCGATCCCCGTGTCGGTGAACGTCTCCGCGCGCGAGCTCACCGAGATGGATCTCGCCGAGCGCGTCCGCGAGGAGCTCGCCTACTGCCGGCTGCCAGGCCGCGCCCTGTGCCTGGAGGTGAGCGAGGACGCGGTGCTGCGCGATCCCGACCGCGCGCGCTCCGCACTGAAGGACGTCAAGCGCCTCGGCGTGTCGATCGCGCTCGACAAATTCGGCTCCGGGCAATATTCGCTGGGACTGCCCAGCGAGCTGCCGCTCGACGTCGTCAAGCTCGATCGCACGCTCGTGTCGAGCTTCGACCGCGACAAGGACCGGCGCGCGATGTTCGCCGCCACGATCGCGCTCGCCAAGGAGGCCGGCCTGACCGCCGTGGCGGTCGGCATCGAGACCAACCGCCAGCTCGCGCTCGCGCGCGAGCTCGAGTGCGCCGTCGGCCAGGGCTTCCTGCTGCACGGTCCAACCACGCCCGAGCGCGTTCGCCTCAGGGATACCGTCGGATCGGTAACGTCCGCCCCATGGCGTCCTCTGGTGCGACTGAGCGGCAGCGAGCGGCGCTGAGCGGCGCCGAGGCCGTCGAGCGCCACAAGCGCGCCGCCGCGGTCGCGGCCGCGGAGCTGATCGAGGACGGCATGCGCGTGGGCCTCGGCACCGGTTCCACCGTCGCGCACCTGCTGCCCGCGATCGCCGCGCGCGGCATGAGCGAGGTGCGTTACGTAGCCACCTCGCCCGCGACCGAGCGCGCCGCGCGCGACCTCGGCCTGGCGGTGCACACGCTCGACGAGCTCCGCGAGCTGGACATCGCGATCGACGGCGCCGACCAGATCGACCCGCGCGGCTGGCTCGTGAAGGGCGGCGGCGGCGCGCACACGCGCGAGAAGATCGTCGCCGCTGCCGCCGCGCGCTTCGTCGTGATCGCCTCCGCCGAGAAGGCCGTGCACGAGCTGACGCCGCCCATCCCGCTCGAGCTGCTGCGCTTCGGCGTGCAGCGCACGCTCGCTACGCTCGCTCCCGCGCGCTTGCGCGCCGTCGAGCACAGCCCCGACGGCGGGCTGATCGCGGACTACCTCGGCCCAGTGGGAGACACGCGCGAGCTCGCCGCATGGCTCAGCGGCACACCCGGCGTGATCGACCACGGGCTGTTCGCTCCCGAGCTCGTGAGCCTGATCCTGATCGCCGGCGAGCGCGGCGTCGAGCGCCGCGACGGCGCCAAGTCCGTCAGCTGAGCTATGCCGCTGTGAGCGACGCGGCCGGTGCTGGCGACGCGGTCAGCGCGGCCGGTGCGACTCCAGTGCCCGGCGCCGCAGGGCGCAGCTCCTCGCGGTAGGACATCGGGTGGCGCGCCAGCACGCCGTCCTCGCCGATCGCATAAGCACCCATGCGCAGCAGCGGCGGCGAGTACACGTGCAACGTGACCGCCGGATCGGAGCCGGCGTGGCATACGCGATGGATGTCTGTCGCGGCGAAGTGGAAGCTCGCGCCCGCCCGGAACGCGCGCTTCCGTGGCGGCCCACCGATCGCCAGGCGTTCCTCGCACACGGCCCCGCTGAGCACCGCCACCGCGCCCGCCGAGACGTCGTGGTCGTGGAAGCCCGTGTCGTGCTCGTCCATCCAGCAGATCAGCCACGCCGTCACGTGCTCGTCGCTGAGGATCTCCTCATACACACGCTGGGTGGTGTCGTGCTTGACCAGATCGATCCACAGCTCCGGCCGATCCGCGAGCTCGACGACGAACGCCTGCAGCTCCGCGCCCGAGAGGTCGCGCCCTCGTGGGCGGGGCACACCTGGAGCGCTCATCGCCCGAGCGTCCCCCGCGGGGCGCCGAGCGCGCGCTGCGTCCCGTCGATCACCGCCGCCCAGTCCAGCCGTGCGGGCATCCCGAGCGACGCCGGCTCCACGACCGGTCGGTCGGATCCGTAGAGCAGCTGCCCCGCTCCGACCACGTCCCCGATCGCGCGGATCGCGCGAAGGCCGTAGGAGGAGACGTCATAGAAGATGAGCGGGTCGCGCGGTGAGATGCTTGGCCCGCCGCGGCAGGCCAGGCGCTCCGCGTGCAGCGGAGCCAGCCCGGCGAGCATCGAGAAGACCACGCGCAGCTCCGGATGACTCGGTCGACCGGCTGCGAGGAACGCCAGCCACGCGGCCTGCATCCCCGCGACGTAGCTCGTCAGCGCCGGCCACCACAGTGGATCCTCGAACGACGCGTCGCCGATCACGCACGGCGCCGCGGTGCTCGCTCCGGGTCCAGGGTGTACGAGCAGCGGCGCTCCGCGCAGCTCCAGGCGCGCGAGCACCGCACGCAGACGCGCGAGCGCCTCGACGCTCGCGAACGCGCCCGCGGGCAGCGAGATCCCCACACAACCGCGCGCGAGCGCGCGGTCGACATCGGCGGCGTCGGCGCGGTCGAGCGCGAGCGCGCCCCACACCCCGAACGGCTGCTCGATCGCGAGCGCGCCGTCGAGATACGCATCGATCAACTCCTGCGACTGGGCGCGCGGGAGCCACTCCACGCCGAGGGGGCTGGAGAGGCAGAGCAGCGCGCGGTCGAGGC
>DASUPL010000079.1:0-8232 GCA_036281155.1 Solirubrobacteraceae bacterium
CGACGGGCGCTCCGCTGGCGGCGCCGGTGCGGCCAGCGGCAGTTTCGAGGAGGTCGACCTGTACGCGGAGTTCCAGGAGGCCGCGCTGCGCTTCGTCGACCCAGACGCGATTCGCGCCGGCAGCTGCGGCAGGCCGCTGAAGGTGGTGCTCGACGGCGGCAACGGCATGGCCGGCCCGATGGTCGGTCCGCTGCTCGACCGCCTCGGCCTCGACCTGATCGAGACGTACTGGACCCCCGACGGGAACTTCCCCGACCACGAGCCCAACCCGTTGCTGCCGGAGAACCGCGCGTTCATCATCGCGAAGGTGCGCGAGAGCGGCGCCGATCTCGGCATCGCGTGGGACGGCGACGCGGACCGTTGCTTCTTCATCGACGACACCGGCGAGTTCGTCGACGGCGACTTCCTCACCGCGCTGCTGGCGGACTCGCTGCTGCGCAACAACCCTGGCGAGGCGATCCTGTACGACGTGCGCGCCTCGCGCGCTGTCGCCGACACCGTCACTGCCGCTGGCGGGACGCCGTATGTGAACCGCGTGGGACACGCGTTCTTCAAGACGCGCATGCGCAAGGAGGGCTCGCTGTTCGGCGGCGAGGTCTCCGGGCACTACTACTTCCGCGACTTCTACTGCGCCGACTCCGGCACGATCCCCGCGCTGCTCGTGCTCGAGCTGCTCGCGCGCGAGGGCAAGAGCCTGTCCGAACTGCTCGCCGCCTATCGCGGCCGCTACTTCATCTCCGGCGAGGTCAACTCCGAGGTGCCGGACCCGCTGGCGAAGATGGAGGAGATCGCGGCGCGCTACTCGGATGCTCGCCAGGACGGCCTCGACGGGATCTCGATCGACTACGACGACTGGCACTTCAACGTGCGCCCCTCCAACACCGAGCCGCTGCTACGCCTGTGCCTCGAGTCGCTCGTCTCATATGAGGACATGGAGCGCCGTCGCGACGAGGTGCTCGCGCTGATTCGCTCCGCCACGCCCGCCGTGTCGTGAGCGAGGCCGAGGAGGCGGCGGAGCGCGATCGCGTTCTCGCCGAGGAGGCGCTCGCGCTCGCCGCCGACGCGGGCATCCACCGCCTGGCGATCCCCACGCCGTTCATGGTCGGCCGTGTGAACGCGTACGTGATCGAGGACGACCCGCTCACGCTCGTCGACTCGGGTCCCAACTCCGCGAAGGCGCTGGACGAGCTGGAGCAGGCATTGAACGCGCGCGGGCACGCGGTCGAGGACCTCGAGCTGCTCGTGATCACCCACCAGCACATCGACCACTTCGGTCTCGCGTCGATCCTCGCGCGCCGCTCAGGCGCGGACGTCGCCGCGCTCGATCGTGTCGCGCCGTTCCTCGCGCGGTTCGGCCAGCAGGCCGATCTCGACGATGGCTTCGCCCAGCGCACGATGCTCCGTCACGGCATCCCCGCTGACATAGTCACCGCGCTGCGCTCCGTCGCCGCGAGCTTCCGCGGCTGGGGCTCCGCGGTCGAGGTGACACGTCCGCTCGCCGACGGCTCGGAGCTCCAGCTGCGCGACCGCACGCTGCGCGTGCTGCACCGCCCCGGTCACAGCCCCTCGGACACGGTGTTCGTCGACGAATCACGCAAGATCATGTTCGCCGCGGACCACCTGATCGCGCACATCTCCTCCAACCCGCTGCTCGCCCGGCCGCTCGATGCGGGAGCCGAATACGACGGCCCGCGCCCGCAGGCGCTCGTCACGTACTTCGCCTCACTGGAGCGGACCCGCGAGATGGATCTTCAGCTGGTGCTCCCCGGCCACGGCCAGCCGATCGTCGACCACGCGGCGCTGATAGACGAGCGCCTGCGCCTGCACGTCCGCCGCGCGGAGAAGATCTACCGCCTGATCGCCGTCGAGCCGCTCACCGCGCACGAGGTGGCGCAGGAGCTGTGGGGCAACGTCGCCGTGACCCAGGCCTACCTCACGCTCTCGGAGGTGCTTGGGCACGTCGATCTGCTGTTGAACGACGGGCGCGTGGTTGAAGACGAGGACGACGGCGTCGTGCGTTTCCGGGTCAACCAGCTTCAGGGAAAGGTAGATTCCAACATTTAGATTCGATATGGTTGCCAGATGTTGAAACGCCCTCGGGGGGTTTGGTTCACCCGTAAGACTGAAGCGATGATCATACCCGCCGAGGCCCAAGCTACCGATAGCAAAGCTACTAGCAAAGCGAGCGAGAGCAACAACGCAGCCGGCTCGCCCGAATCACTTAAGTATCTCTTGGGCGGCGCTGGGGTGCTGCAAGCCGCATTGACCGCGGTCGGAGTCAGTAATGGCGGAGTCGCGGCGATGGTGATCAATCACCGCACCTTGGTGACCATCGGGTTTAGCGCCGTGCTTCTCGCCATGCTCACCGGTGCACTCGTCCTCGCGGCCCAACTCAAGTCCGCTGTGATCAACAGCATCCTCGGTGTAGTGGGCACTCTGCTCCTGTTCTTCGGGATCGGCGTTACAGGATATGCGGCCCTCGCCGCCCCAGCCATTGCGAAGGCCCCCAGCATCGACACCACCCTCAGTATCTCCTCGGGACAGCTCGTGCTAGTGGCCAAGATAAAAGCGACGGGAATTCCGGAGAGCAGTCAATACTGGGTCGAGATCGACGCGCGTAAATTTGTTAAGAGCACAGGCGAAGGCGCCGCCGGCAGGTACGCTCAGCTGGGGACTCCGCTTTATCAGGCCCAACTCGGCGCAGACAGTCAAGGCAACGTCGAAGACACTGTCACCCTTCCGCTGGTACCTGGTAATTACAAGGCAGTGAGCGTCGAGGCGTGGAGCGGACCCCACGCGGGTCCCTGTGGTTCGCTGCAAGTGCAGGGAGGGGCCAATCTCGCCCGGGCTTCCATCAACGAATCCGCGTCCGATCACGAAGCCACTCTCGAGGAGACCGGGCGAGCAGGCTGTGCCGTGCTGCGACTGCCGCGCTAGCGCCTTCGGGACGCTGGCCACGGGCAACTGTCAGCCGCGCTCGATCTCTTCAACATGCGCGACGTTCCCGCGGTCCTGCGCCTCGACGCTCGGCTGCGTCGCGAACCACGCGTCGAGGATCTCGCCGAGCAACGCCTGCGAGGTGGTTCGCAGGCTGAGCGCAAGCACGTTCGCGTCGTTCCACCTACGCGCGCCTGTCGCGGTCGCCGCGTCGCAACACAACGCCGCGCGCACGCCGTCAACCTTGTTCGCGGCGATCGACGCGCCGGTGCCCGTCCAGCAGCACACGATTCCCTGCTCGGCGCGCCCTGCCGAGACATCGCGGGCGACCGCCTCCGAGGCCCACGCCCAGTCGTCGCGCTCGCCGTCGGCCAGCGCTCCGTGAGCAAGCGTCTCGTGTCCGCGGCGCTCCAGCTCCGCCACGAGCGCGGGCGCGATGCCCGTCAGCTCGTCCGCGGACACCGAGATTCGCATCAGCGACCCTCCCCAGCCGAACTCATCATCGGCGGCCTTGATCTCACCAGCTCCAGGAACAGACGGTGCAGACGGTCATCTTCCCCCAGCTCCGCGTGGAAAGCCACCGCGAGCATGCTGCCCTCGCGCGCTGCCACCGCGTGGCCGTCCACCTCCCCCAGGATCTCCACGCCCGGCCCATGCTCGGCGATCCACGGCGCGCGGATGAAGATCCCGTGGATCGGTCCTCCCGCCAGCCCGCGCATGTCGACGTCCGCCTCGAAGCTGCGGATCTGGCGGCCAAACGCGTTGCGCTGCGCCTCGAAGTCCATCAGCCCGAGGTGATTGCGGTCGAGCATGATCAGGCCCGCGCACGAGCCGAGGATCGGCATCCCACCCGCCCCGCTCGCCGCGGCGAACGCGCGGAGCGGCTCGGCGAGCCCCTCGCGCTCGACGCCGAGCGTCATCGTGGTCGACTCACCGCCCGGCACCACCAGACCATCCAGACCCTCCAAGTCGCGCGGAATGCGCACTTGTCGTGTAGCCGCGCCAAGGCCGTGCAGCATCCGCTCGTGCGCCTCGAAGCCGCCTTGCAGCGCCAGAACGCCGATCAGCGGTGCATCAGCCACCATCGTCAACCGCGGCTGGCGCTACCAACCGCGCGAAGAGAGGAGCTGCTCACCTTCGAGCTTGGAGCTCTCGAGGCTCACCATCGGTGTACCGAGCCCACGCGAGGCGTCCGCGACACGCGCCGCGTCCTGCCAGTGCGTGGTCGCCTCGACGATCGCGCGGGCGCGCGTGGGCGGGTCCTCGGACTTGAAGATGCCTGAGCCGACGAACACGCCTTCGGCGCCGAGCGCCATCATCAGGGCGGCGTCCGCGGGTGTGGCGATGCCGCCAGCGCAGAACAGCACCACGGGGAGGCGGCCCTCTCGGGCCACATCTCGGACGAGATCGAGCGGCGCGGCGATCTCCTTTGCCGCGGTCGCCACCTCATCCGGGCCGCGTGTCGCGAGGCGGCGGATTTCGCCGGTGATCTGGCGCATGTGCCGCACCGCCTCGACGATGTCGCCCGTGCCGGCCTCGCCCTTGGAGCGGATCATCGCCGCGCCCTCGCCGATCCTGCGCAGCGCCTCGCCGAGGTTCGTCGCGCCGCACACGAACGGCGCCTTGAAGTCCCACTTGTCGATGTGGTTGGCCTCGTCAGCGGGCGTGAGCACCTCGGACTCGTCGACGTAGTCCACCTCGAGCGCCTCAAGCACACGCGCCTCCATGAAGTGACCGATCCGCGCCTTCGCCATCACGGGGATGGTGACCGCCTCCTGGATGCCGGCGATCATCTCCGGGTCGGACATCCGCGCCACGCCACCGTCACGCCGGATGTCCGCGGGCACCCGCTCGAGCGCCATCACCGCGGCGGCGCCCGCGTCCTCGGCGACCTTGGCCTGTTCCGGCGTGACCACGTCCATGATCACACCGCCCTTGAGCATCTCCGCCAGGCCGGTCTTGACCCGAAATGTCGCCTCGTCGCGCATGGGGCTCAGTCTATCTACGCGCGGGCCTCGCCCACATCGCTCGGCCACGTTTCAACCCCTTCGATTGCTCGCTCTGGCACAGTTGCACGCGTGGTACGCACTGCGCAACTCGGCAGCGACACGAAGGCCGTTCTGCTGGCCGCGGCCGTCATGTTCCTGTGGGCGCTCGTCCTCGGGGTCTGGAAGTACCACCAGATGGCCAAATCCGAGACGCACCTCGCGCACCCCTACGTCGACACGGCGCATCGTGCAGCGCTGCTCTACAGCTTCGCGATACTGCTGGTCGCGACGTTCGTCAGCCTGAGCGACTGGAGCGAACTCGTGAACCTGATCGCGGCGGGAGCGATGATCTTCCATTTCTTCGCGGCCGTCACGAGCTACATCGTGCTCGGTTGGCGGGCCGAGACCGACAACCAGTGGCGAGACCCGTTGCCTGGAACCCACGTATTCATGACCAGCCTGATCGTCACCGAGATCGGCGGCTGGCTCCTACTCATCGCCGGGTTCCTGCAACGCCAGGTGTTCTGAGGCCGGTGCGAATCTGAAGCCGCTCCGGTTACGGCGTAGCGCTACTTGAGCCGAAAAGCCTTGATGCGGTCGTCGTACTGCGCGGTGTCCTGCGCGTACACGCCGTAGGCGAGCGCCTGGATGATGCTCAGCAACGCGGTGTGCGAGCGCACGTACGCGGGGCTGTTGGAGGAGTAGTAGAGCTTGATATGCGCGAGCTTCGCGACCTCGGAGAGCGTCGCGTCGGTGATCGCGGCGGTGCGCGCCTGGCGGTGACGGGCGAGCTTCATGGCGCGCACGACGAGCGGGTGCGGGCGCCCGGCGGAGAGCCCGATCACGAGCGTGCCGGGGTCGATGCGGCCGAGGCGGCTGAGCGCCTCCTGGGAGGGGCTCGCGACGACGTCCACGCGCAGATCCAGGAGCATGAGCAGGTGGCGCAGGTAGCTGGCGAAGAACGCCATCTGATCGGTGCCGGCGACGAGCACCTTGTCCGCGCTGACGATCGCCTCGATCAGCGCGTCGACGGAGGCACGTGAGACCTTGCGCGCCGTCTCCTCGACGTTCAGGTGGTCCGCCGCCAAAGCACCCTCGAACTCGTTCTGGTCGAGCGAGAACAGCGGCGCGGAGGACGTCGAGGAGCTCTCCTGCGCGGCCTTCGCGTTCACGCGGCGGTATTCCTCGCGCGCGGCGGCCTGCAGCTCGGGGAAGCCCTCGAAGCCGAGCGCCTGGGAGAAGCGCACGACGGTGGAGCTGGAGGTGTTGGCGCGGCGCGCGAGCTCCTCGGCGGTCTGGAAGGCGGCCTCGTCGAGGTGGTCGACGATGTACTGCGCGACGTCCTTCTGCGAGCGCGAGCACTCGTCGAAGCGCGCTTGGATGTACTTCGACAGGCTCTGGTGCTCGCTCGTGCCGTTGGCGGGCGGACGCTCTGGTGTCTTGGTGGCTGCTCGCTTCATCGGCGGTTCTGTTCGACGTGTGCACATCGCACTCCTCCCCAACACGTGCAGCTCGTGCGAATGATCCACCCAGGCGCACGACGCGTACATAAGCTCAACCCATGCGGAAAGCCGCCAAACTCACCGCATGAGGATCGCGATCGTCGGCGCGGGCGTGTCCGGGTTGGTCGCCGCGCACCTGCTGCACCGCGACCACGAGATCGTCGTGTACGAGGCGGGCGCCTACGCGGGCGGGCACACGAACACGATCCGGGTGGACACCGCACACGAGACCCACCACGTGGACACGGGCTTCATCGTGATGAACGACCGCAACTACCCCAACTTCACCCAGCTGCTCGACCGTCTCGGCGTGGCGCGGCAGCCGACGCGCATGAGCTTCTCGGTGAAGGGCGAGGATGAGGACTTCGAGTACTGCGGCACGCCGCGCGGCCTGTTCTGCCAGCGGAGCAACCTCGTGAGCGTGCGTTTCCAGCGGATGATCCTCGACCTGTTGCGCTTCAACCGCGAGCTGCGCCGGCTGCTCGCGCAGGGCGAGCGCGGGCCCGATCGCGACGAGCTGCTCGGCGAGTTCCTCGACCGCCATCGCTTCTCGCGCACGTTCGTCGAGCGGCTGATCGTGCCGCAGGCCTCCGCGGTGTGGTCGGCCGACCCGCGTCAGCTGCGCCGCTTCCCGGTTCGCTTCCTGGCGGAGTTCTTCGCCAACCACGGCATGCTCGGCTTCCGCGACCGGCCGCGGTGGTCGACCGTCACGGGCGGGTCGGCGCGTTACGTCGAGGCGCTCACCGCGCCGTTTCGCGGTCGCATCCGCCTGAACACGCCCGTGCGCTCGATCGCGCGCCACGCCGACCACGTCGAGGTGAGCGCGGCGGGCTTCGAGTCGGAGCGCTACGAGCACGTGATCCTCGCGACGCACTCCGACCAGGCGCTCGCGCTGCTGAGCGACCCGAGCGCGCGCGAGTCGGAGACGCTCGGCGCGATCCCCTACCAGGACAACGAGGCTGTGCTGCACACCGACAGCGCGCTGCTGCCGCGCAGGCGCGCGGCACGCGCGGCGTGGAACTTTCACCTGTTGCGCGAGCCCAGGCCGCTGAGCACAGTTACCTATTACATGAACCACCTCCAGCGCCTGAACGCGCGCGAGGACTTCTGCGTGACGCTCAACCGCAGCGACGCGATCGACCCCGCGAAGATCATCCGCAAGATCACCTACGCCCACCCCGTGTACACGCCCGCGGGCGTCGCCGCGCAGGCGCGCCACGGAGAGATCAGCGCGCTCGCGAACCGCACGCACTACTGCGGCGCGTACTGGGGTTGGGGCTTTCACGAGGACGGCGTGCGCAGCGCCCTGCGCGCGTGCGAGCCATTTGGGGTGTCGCTGTGAACAGCTGCCTGTACGAGGGCTCGGTGCGTCACCGTCGCCACCGCGAGGTGGACGACGAGTTTCACCACCGGCTGTTCATGGTGTATCTCGACCTGGACGAGCTGCCGCGGCTGTTCGACGGGCGCTGGCTGTGGTCCGCGCGCAGGCCCGCCGTGGCGTGGTTCCGCCGCCGCGACCACCTCGGCGATCCGGCCCTGCCGCTGGCCGATGAGGTGCGCTCACTCGTGCTGGAGCGGACGGGCGTGCGCCCCGACGGTCCGATCCGTCTGCTGACGCACCTGCGTTACTTCGGCCACTGCTTCAACCCTGTGAGTTTTTATTACTGCCACGAGCGCGTCGACGGGCGCGTGAGCGCGGTCGTGGCGCACGTCACCAATACGCCGTGGGGTGAGAGTCACTCATACGTCATGCCCGTCACTCACGCCGCCGATCACGGAACCGTCGCGCTGATCGAGGGGCGGGT
>DASUPL010000080.1:0-2171 GCA_036281155.1 Solirubrobacteraceae bacterium
TGGCGGTCGTGCGGGAGCACTTCCTGTCGCGCTTCTCCGAGAGCGAGCTGAGCGTGCTGGCGGACATGTGGGAGCGGATCGCTCCCTGTGCCAGCTGCTGAGTCGCGGTCACGAGTCTCACGCGTCCTCGACGGGTCTCCCGTCGTCGAGGCGGCGATGACGGCGGCGGTGCGCGAGGAAGACGCCCGCGAGGGCGATCGCGAACGCGGCGAGGCCATAGAGGCCGAAGGCCTGCACGACGTTGTCGGCGGAGTCGCCGAGGAAGTGGGCGATCAGGCCGATGGCGGTCGCCCAGGTGATCCCTCCGAGCGCGTTCCATAGCAGGAACGATCGCCATGGCATGTGCGTGGCGCCGGCGAGCCAGGATGCCCACACGCGCAGGCCGAGCAGGAAGCGTCCGAAGAACACGGCCTTGGGTCCGTGACGTTCGAAGAACGGCTGGCCGGTGATGAGAACCTGCTGGCGTTGGGAGTGGAAGCGTCCGGGGCGTTCGAGCAGCCAGCGCCCGCCCTTGCGCCCGATCAGGTAGCCGATGTTGTCGCCGATGATCGCCGCGGCCGCGGCGAGGGCGATGACGGTCTCGATCTGGAGCTTGCCCTGGCTGGCGAGCACCGCGGCGGCGATCAGCGCGGTCTCGCCGGGGACGGGAACGCCGCTGGACTCGCCCATGACGATCAGGAACAGCAGCGGGTAGCCGGAGACCAAGACGAGGTGTTCGACGTCGATCAGCGCGGCGAGGTCGGGCATTGGCATGGCCATCAAGGATGGCGTAGTCGGCGGGCGCGTCCGGAGATGGGCGCTACTGGGTGTTTTCGGAGACGAGCTGCTTGAGCGCGGCGGACGTGCGCTGGACGTCGTTGTAGACGACGTTGCGCAGCACCACCCTGGTCGAGGATGGGGCGGTGAGGACGACGATCGCGACGATCAGCAGCACGAGCGCGAGCACCGCGAGCAGCGCGATCGTGAGGCGGTTTCTGCCTCGCTGCTTGGCTGTGGGTCGGAGCGCCGCGGGCTGGGCGAGCGCGGGATCGACTCGCGCGGGCCCGGGTCGCGGCCGGCGTACGGCGGCGGGAGCGGGGGCCGCGGCGGGGGCGCTCGGCCGTCGACCGGCGGCGGGCAGCACGGTGGTGGCGTGCGTGGCCGGCGCGGCGCGGGCGGCGGTGGTGCGCCGCTGGCGCTCGGGCGCTATGCCCTTGGCGCCGTTGCTCAGCCCGCGGCGCATGTCGCGCGCGGTGGGGTAGCGCTCGCTCGGGTCGAGGGCGAGCGCGACGGCGACGGCGTCGGCGAGCTCGGGGCTGACGGCGGCGACGAGCGTGTCGAGCGTGGGCGGCGCCTCATGCTGCTGCTTGAGCGCGAGCTCGGTCAGCGAGGTGGCCTCATACGGCAGGCGTCCGGAGATCAGCTGGTAGGTGACGACGCCGAGCGCGTACAGGTCCGCGGGCGGCCCGGCCTCCTCGCCGCGAGCCTGCTCGGGCGCGAGATAGGCGGCGGTGCCGAGCACGGAGCCGATCTGGGTGATGGAGGACTGCTCGGTGGCCTTGGCGATGCCGAAGTCGGCGAGCTTGACCTCGCCTTCGCGGGCGCGCAGCAGGTTGCCGGGCTTGACGTCGCGGTGCACGACTCCGTGGCGGTGCGCGTAGTCGAGTCCCTCGCACGCCTGCTCGATGATGCGCAGGGCGTCGTCGACCTCCATCCAGCCGTCGTCGCGCAGGATCTCCGCGCAGGAGTGCCCCTGGATGTACTCCATGACGATGAAGTACTGCCCGGTGCGCTGATCGCGCCCGGAGTCGAACACCTGCACGATGTTGGGGTGCACGAGCCGGGCCGCGGCCTGCGCCTCGCGCTGGAAGCGCGACACGAACGCGGGGTCGTCGGCGAGGTGCTCGGCGAGCAGCTTGACGGCCACCTGGCGCTCCAGGCGCTGATCGATCGCAAGGTGCACGGTGGACATGCCGCCGAAGCCGAGACGGCTGTCGAGGCGGTAGCGCCCGGCGATCTCGAGGGTGCTCACGGGCCGCCTTCCTGCCCGGCACCTTCGCTCGCTCCCCCCGCGCGGCCCCCGGGCCCGTTTCCGCCTGCTCCTTCGCCCGGTTCGCCGCCGCCGGGCGGCGTTTCGCCGACGCCTGGGGCGGGGGTGCCGCCGCCGGGGTTGGGGTTGGGGGTGGTGGGGG
>DASUPL010000081.1:0-13602 GCA_036281155.1 Solirubrobacteraceae bacterium
ACGAGCGAGCCGAGCGCGCGCACAGCGTCGAGCGTCGAGGTGGTGTCGGCGGCGTGCAGGTAGCCCTCGATGTGGACGGGCTCGGAGGACATCGCGCCGAGCAGCGCCGCACGGTGGGAGATCGACTTGTCGCCCGGCGCGCGCAGCTGGCCTGTGAGTCCCCTTGCTGGCTCGAAGCGCATGTTCATCGCTTGCCCCTCATGCTTGCACGACAGAGGCGCCGAGCAGCGTGTCGCGCTCGGCGCGCACGCGTTCGTTCCACGCGGTCAGCTCCGCGGCCTGTCCTTGCGAGAGCATCTCACGCACATCCCCCAGCCGTCCGACGAGCTCGTCGATAGCCGCGATCAGCGCGTCGCCGTTGGCCATGTAGATGTCCGTCCAGATCGCGCTGTTCGCTCCGGCGACGCGCGTGGCGTCGCGGAAGCTCGGACCGACGGCTGGCATGCGCTCGGACTGATCGCCACCGAGCAGCCCCGTGGCTTGGGAGACGAGCAGGTTGGCGAGCACGTGCGGCAGGTGCGACACGCACGCCATCAGACGGTCGTGCGTGTCGGCGTCGATCGCGGTGGGGTTCGCGCCGAAGCTGACGAGCAGACGGTGCAGTCGCTCGTACAGCGCCCCCGCGGTGCTGCCCATGGCGGGCGTGAGATACCAGGTGGCGCCGTCGAACAGGTCCGCGCGGGCGTGCTCCACGCCGGCGGTCTCGGCGCCGGCGAGCGGGTGCCCGCCGATGAAACGCTCGTCGGCGCCCGCGTCGGCGAGGACGCGCTTGGTCGAGCCGACGTCGCTGACGACACACTCCCGTCCCGCGGCGGCGAGCGCGGCGCGCACGGTCTCCGCGAGAGCGCCCACGGGCGCTGCCACGAACACGACATCCGCGTCGCCAACCGCACCGGCGATGTCCGCCGCCTGCGTGTCGAGCGCACCGAGCTCGAGCGCGCGAGCGCGGACCCGCTCGTCGGGGTCATACCCGCACACTTCGGCGTTTGCGCGCTGGCGCGAGGCGAGACCGATCGAGCCGCCGATCAGCCCGACGCCGAGAACGGCGATCTTCAACGCGCGCGCCCCAACGGGACGGCCGGCCGCACGGCGGTGAATGCCGGCGGCCGGTCCTCCATCAGACGGCGCTGAGCGCCTTGCCCGCCAGTGCGGCGGCGCGCTCGACCATCTGCGCGTACTCGGCGAAGCCCTCGGCCCTGAGCGCCTGTGGTCCGTCGCAGATCGCCTCGTCGGGGTTGGGGTGCACCTCGACGATGATCCCATCCGCGCCGACCGCGGCGGCGGCGAGCGACAGCGGACCGACGAGATCGCGCCGCCCGGCGGCGTGGCTGGGGTCGACGATCACGGGCAGGTGCGAGAGCTCCTTCAGCACGGGCACGGCCATCAGGTCGAGCGTGAAGCGGTACGCGGTCTCGAACGTGCGGATGCCTCGCTCGCACAGCATCACGTTGGGGTTGCCTTCCTTGAGGATGTACTCCGCCGCCATCAGCAGCTCGTCGAGCGTGGCGGAGAGCCCGCGCTTGAGCAGCGCGGGGCACCCGGAGCGGCCGATCTCGGCGAGCAGCGGGTAGTTCTGCATGTTGCGCGCGCCGATCTGGACCACGTCGGCGACCTCGAGCACGGCGTCGAGGTCGGAGATGTCCATCAGCTCGGTGACGATCGGCAGGCCCGTCTCGGCCTTCGCCTCGGCGAGCAGGCGCAGCCCCTCCTGCCCGAGTCCCTGGAAGGCGTAGGGGGACGTGCGCGGCTTGTAGGCGCCGCCGCGCAGCAGCGTCGCGCCGGCGTCGCGCACGACGCGCGCGGTCGTGAGCATCTGCTCGCGCGACTCGACCGTGCACGGCCCGGCGATCAGCGCGAAGTTGTCTCCCCCGACCTTGCGCCCGTCGATGTCGAGCACGGTGCGCTCGCCGTGGGTGATCTGCGCGGAGGCGAGCTTGTAGGGCTTGAGGATCGGCACGACGCGGTCCACGCCGGGCTGGCCCTCCAGGCCGAGGCTCTCGATATTCGCGTCCTGCTCGACGTCGCCGATCGCTCCGATCACGGTCACGCGGGCGCCGGAGCTGCGGTGCGCCCGCGCGCCGGCTCGCTCGATCTTGGCGATGACCGCGTCGACGTCTTCCTCGGTCGCGGTCTCTTTCATGACGATCATCATCTATTCATCCTTTCACTGACGCCTGGAGATGTTAGAGGTGCTGCGCGTCCGGGTTTGAGCTCACGCTCGTCCGGCTCCGTGAGGGAGGGCGCTGAAAGCACCCGTTCGGGTGGCGCTCGGCCCCGATGGGGACCCGTTGCGGCCGCTCACACCCACTCACGGACGGGTGCGGGCCGAAGCGCCTAGCTAAATCGCCAGGCGTAGCGGAGCGACCAAGCGGCATACGCGAGGGTGGGGCGTGAAGTTGCGGGAGCCGGTGCGTTCATGGTCGTCCTCACTGCGTTGTAGCAGACAATCGGGACGAGGTAAAGGGAGTGGTGGATGGCGCGGCGAGCTCAGAGCACTTCGGCGAGCGCGTCGAGGAAGCGGCGGTTCTCCTCCGGGAGGCCGTAGGTGACGCGCAGCGCGGGGGTGTCGCTGCCGAGCGCGGCGCCGGCGCGCACGAGCACGCCGCGCTCCGCCAGGCCCTTCATGACCTGCGCCTCGTCGCGATCCTCGCCGAGGTGCACCCAGCAGAAGTTCGCCTGCGACTCGGCGGCGCGCAGGCCGAGCGCGCGCAGGCGCTCGTCGATGGAGATCCGCTCGGCGACGGTGTGCGCGACGCGGTCGATGACGGTGTCCTGGTGGGCGAGCGCCTCGACCGCGGCGGCCTGCGCGAGGGCGTTGCAGAAGAACGGCTGGCGGACCTGGTCGAGCGCGCGCGGGAGGTCCTCCGAGCCGCAGAGGGCGAAGCCGACGCGCAGCCCGCAGAGGCCGTGGACCTTGGAGAACGTGCGCAGCAGCGCGAGGTTGGGGTGCGCGGCGAGCAGGTCGATCGACGCGTCGGGGTCCTCGAGCAGGTTGAACTCGCAGTAGGCCTCGTCGACGATCACGCACACGTGCGGCGGGACCTCTGCGACGAACTCGGCGATCTCCGCGAGCGGCACGGCGGTGCTGGTGGGGTTGTTGGGGTTGCACACGATCACGAGGCGCGTGGCGACGGTGATCTCGCGCAGCATCGCGGGCAGGTCGTGGCGCTCCTGGGCGTCGAGCGGGACGGTGACGGCGCGCGCGCCGGAGGCGGCGGCGAGGTGCGGGTAGACGGAGAAGGACGGCCACGCGTAGACGATCTCGGCGTCCGGTTCGAGCAGCGCCTCGCCGGCGGCGAGCAGGATGTCGCACGAGCCGTTGCCGATCGCGATGCGCGAGCTGGGCAGCCCATAGCGCTCACCGAGGCGGGTGCGCAGCAGCGAGTTGGACGGGTCGGGGTAGCGGTTGAGCGTCTCCATCGCGCGATCGATCGCGTCGCGCACGGCGGGCAGCGGCGGGAACGGCGCCTCGTTGGAGGCGAGCCTCACGAGAGGCTCCTGCTGGGCGTAGCCGCCGGCGGCGGGATACGTGGGGATGCGCCGGATGCGCTGTGAGAACTCGATCGCCACCGGCTTATTGTGCCGCGTGCAGGTCCGCGCGCAGCTCGCGCGCGTCGCCGAGGTAGACGTGCGCGGGTTTGTGGCCCTCGGCGGCGTGGTAGTGGATCAGGACGCGGATCACGCGCGGCATCGAGCGCGGGACGGGGATCTCCTGCGCGCACAGCAGCGGCACGAGCTCGAAGCCGAGCGCGCGCGCCGCGACGGCGGGGAACTCGGCGTTGAGGTCGCGCGTGGCGGTGAAGATGCAGCTGACGACGCTCGTCGGCGAGAGCGAGTTGCGATCCATGATCGCCTGCATCAGCTCGGTGGTCGCCCCCAGGATGTCCTGGGCGTCGTTGCGCTCGACGCTGATTGCCCCGCGCAGGGCGAAGAGTCGCATTGGCGGCGATTGTGTCAGAACGTCTCTGGCCAGGCGCTCTACGCCGGCCAGGCGCTCACGGCGCGAGCGCGCGCAGCCGCCGCACCTCCGCGTCGCCGAGACGCCGGTGCGCCCCTGGCTTGAGGTCTCCGAGCGCGAGCGGGCCGAAGGCGATGCGCGTGAGCTCGAGCACGGGGCGCCCGACGGCGTCGCACATGCGCCGCACCTGGCGGTTGCGGCCCTCGTGGATCGTCAGCTCGAGCACGTGCTGGCTGACGCGGCGTGTTCGCGCGGGCGCGGTGACGCCGTCCTCGAGCCGCACGCCGGCGCGCAGCTCGCGCAGCGCCCTGTCGGTGAGCGCCGGCCCGGCGAGCTTGGCGCGGTAGGTCTTGGGCACCTCGAAGCGCGGGTGCGTGAGCTGGTTGGCGAGCTCGCCGTCGTTCGTGAGCAGGATCAGGCCGCTGCTGTCCGCGTCGAGGCGCCCGACGGGGTAGAGGCGCAGCCCGCGCGCGGGGACGAGGTCGAGCACGGTCTTGCGCCCGTGCGTGTCGCGCGCGGTGGAGACGACGCCGACGGGCTTGTGCAGCGCGTAGAGCACGCGCGGCTCGGGGCCGTCGAGAGCTCGCCCGTCGAGCGCGACGCGCGCGTCCTGTCCGACGTCGTGCGCGGGGTCGGTGACGAGCGCGCCGTCGACGCTGACGCGTCCGGCGGCGATGAGCGTCTCGGCGGAGCGCCGGGACGCGACGCCGGCGTGGGCGAGGTACTTGACGAGGCGCATGTGCTGCCACCATAGGCCGATGGATCTGAAGCTGCTCGACGAGACGCTCGCCGCCCGTGGCGAGCCGGGCTTTCGCGCGCGCCAGGTTTGGGCGTGGGTGGCGCGCGGGGCGCGCGGCTATGAGGAGATGACGAATATCCCTGCCACATTGCGCGAGCAGCTGCAGCTGGAGGTGCCGTTCAGCGCGCTCGAGCTGCGTGAGGAGGCGCACTCCGACGACGGCACCGTGAAGGCGCTGTTCGCGACGCACGACGGGCGCCCGCTGGAGGCGGTGCTGATGCGCTTTCGCGACGGGCGGCGCTCGATCTGCGTCTCCTCGCAGTCGGGTTGTCCGTTGACGTGCAGCTTCTGCGCGACGGGCAGGATGAAGTTCGCGCGCAACCTGACCGCGTCGGAGATCGTGGAGCAGGCGCTGCACTTCCGGCGCACGGAAGCGATCGACCACTGCGTGTTCATGGGCATGGGCGAGCCGATGCTGAACCTCGACAATGTGCTCGAGGCGTGCGAGCGGCTGCCGGCGATCGGCGTGACGCACCGGCGCACGACGATCTCCACGGTGGGCTGGATCCCGGGGATCGAGCGGCTGACAAAGTGCGAGATGCCAGTCCGCCTGGCGCTGTCGCTGCACGCGGCGGAGGACGCTCTGCGCTCGGAGCTGATGCCCGTGAACGAGCGCTACCCGCTGGCTGACGTGATCGAGGCGTGCCGCGCGTTCTACGCGCGCAAGCGCAGGCGCGTGTTCGTGGAGTACGTGATGCTCGCCGGTGTGAACGACCGCTACGAGCAGGCGATCGCGCTGGCGCGCGCGCTGAGAAAGCGCGACGAGGAGCAGGCGATCTTCAAGGTCAACCTGATCCCGTACAACCCCACCGACTCCGAGTACGACGGCTCCAGCCGCGAGTCGATCGCGGCGTTCCGCGCGACGCTCGAAGCGAACGGCATCCCCGCGACGGTGCGCCTCACCCGCGGGCGCGACATCGCGGCGGCGTGCGGACAGCTCGCGGCTCAAACGGGCCCAGTCGAGCTACCTACTGGCTGAGGCTACTTTGATAATCGTGACGCTGACACTATAAATAGCAAAACTATAGTTTCTCTGCTATAAATAACGTATGGACTCACCCCTATCTGTTGTTGACGCCGCCGATGCTCTCGGCGTCGTTCCATCGCGGGTGCGCGCGTTGATCGCCTCTGGTGACCTCGCGGCCGAGAAGGTCGGCGGGGTCTGGCTGGTCGATCCTGTCGGCGTCGCCGGCCGCAATCGCCAGCAAACTCCGGCGGGACGTCCGCTCTCGCCGGGCAATGCGTGGGCTCTGCTGCTCGCGGCATCCGGTGAGGAGTTGCCACCCGGGCTGGAACCATCTGCGCGCTGGCGGATTCGTCGGGCGCTCGCGATTTACGACCTGGACACCCTGCGCCCACGCCTGGCTCGACGCGCCGAGACTTCCTCGTATTGGGCACTTACTGGTGAGCTACGAGCTCTCCGCGAGCGCTCCGATCTGGTGCTCAGCGGTCCGTCGGCGGCTGCTGCGTACGACCTTGGTCTCGTGGGTTCTGACGCGATCGACGCGTACCTACCCGCGAGCCTCATCGCATCGCTGCAACGCGAACACGCGTTGGAGCGGATGTCCGGGCCCGAGTCGAACGTCATCCTTCGCGCGGTCCCCGCTGGCGCATGGCTCCTTGGCGGACGACGATTCGCTCCCCTTGCAGCGGTCGCCGTCGACCTTCGCTCGTACGCCGACCCGCGGGCTGCGCGCATCGGTGCCGATGTCCTCGCCAGCATCGACGAGGGCCTGCGGGCCGCGTGACGGCACCGCACATCCAAGAAGGCAAGTCCGTCGTGCCCATCCGCATCGAGCTGGGCGACCCGGACGCGATGGCGATGTGGCGCACCGTGGCTAAGGTCGCCGCCGCTTTCGGCGAGGATCGCCGCTGGTGTCTCGTCGGAGGACTCATGGTCGCTCTATTCGCGATCGAGGCACAGCAGATCCAACGGGCGACAACCGACATCGACGTGCTCGCGGATGCCCGCGCGCGTCCGAGCGGGACGGTGTGGGCCACCGGATGCCTCAGGGCTCTCGGTGCAACTGTCCACGAGATTCAACGATCAAAGCCGGCGCGCGGCTTTCGCTTCGATCTCGACGGGCAGATCGTCGACGTTCTCGCGCCCGACGGCCTCGGCTCTGCCGGCGCGACCACGTCAGGCAAACTCCAGACGATCCAGATCCCAGGCGGGACGCAGGCGCTCGCCCGCACCGAAATCGTCGAGATAGTCGTTGAAGACAACGCCGTCGCACTGCGACGGCCGACGCTCATCGCAGCGATCCTCCTCAAGGCCCGCTCACTGCGTGTCCATTCGCGCCCCGAGGACCAGCGCCACGATCTCGTCACGCTCCTCAGTCTCCTCGACGATCCTCGCGCGGCACGTACCGAGCTGACCAGCAAGGAAATCGGATGGATGCGGTCGATCGACGGCCGACTGTCGATCGACGATCCCTCGCTTCAGGAGAGCTTCGAGGCCGCTCGACTCCGTTCGGCGCGCGCGGCCCATCGCGTCTTGGTCTCCTGATCTCTTCTAGGCCTACTCCTGCGCTGGCCCGCCACCCGCTCTGGCCTCGCCCGCCCGCAAGAGCCGCTCGCGCAGCTCGCTCTGCTCCTCGGGGGTGGGGTCCCAGCGGGCTACGTCGGGGAGCTCGTCGAGGGTTCGTAGGCCGAACAGCTTCAGGAACTGGGTCGTGGTGCGGTAGAGGACCGCTCCGAACTGGGAGTTGCCCGCCTCCTCGACCAGGCCGCGCTCCAGCAGCGTCGCCGAGGCGGAGTCGGCGCTCACGCCGCGGATGCGGGTGATCTCCGGGCGGGAGATCGGCTGCAGGTAGGCCACGATCGCGAGCGTCTCCGCCTGCGCGGGCGTGAGCGTCGAGATGCGCGGGCGGCTGAACAGGCGCCTCGCCGCGTCCTCCGTAGAGGGGTCGCTCGCGAGCGTCCACCCGCCGCCCAGCTCACGCAGCATGATGCCGCGCAGGCCCGGCGCATACTGCTCCGCCAACAGCGCCAGCGCCGCGTGGATCGCGCCCTCCCCCACCTGCGTCGCGTCCGCCAGCTCCGCCGGGCTCAGCGGGTCCGCCGACAGGAACAGCAGCGCTTCCACAGTGCGGGCGACCGACGGGACGGCATCATCGTTCTCGACCGGGTTCTCTGCCAGCGCGACCGGATCGCCTCCGGGCGCGACCGGCTCCTCCGTCGAGTAGGGCGGCGCGGGCGCGTCGGGCGCGGGCTGGATCTCCTCGACCGGGCCGCTCACCCGGCCGATCCTCCCGCGGAGGCCAGCGCGAGCGGCGGGGCGGGCGCCTGCTGGGAGAGGCCGCGGACCGCGATCTCGCCGAAGCTCTCCTGCTGCTCCCACTGCGCCTCGCCGCGTTTGTACAGCTCCAGCAGCGCGAACAGCGTCACCGCCACCGTCATCCGGTCCGCGCCGCGCACCGCCTCGTCGAAGCTGAACGCGCCGCGGCGCAACAGGCCGCGCAGGTGCGCCAGGCGCTCCGTGACGCTCACGCGCACCACGCCGATGTGGCGCAGGTTGATCGCGGGTGGCATCGCCAGCAGGCGGCCGATCGCCGCGCCCAGCAGCTCCGGGCTCTGCGAGCCGTCCGCCGGCGGGACGATCGTGCGCCTTAAGCTCGGCGGCAGCGGCGCCGCGCGGAAGCGCACGCCGTCCTCCGCCGCGAGCAGCCCCGCGAGGTACGTCGACGCGGAGCGGAAGCGGCGCGCGTCGAGCATCCGTGCCAGCAGCTCCTCCGCGGCCTGTTCCGGCTCGATGTCCAGCAGCTGCTCCTCATCGCCCGTCAGCATCAGCCGCGACTTCAGCTCCAGCAGCGCCGCGATCAGCACGATGAACTCCGTCGCCGTCTCCAGGTCGAGCTCACCGCGCTGTTCCAGGTGGTCCAGGTACGCCAGCACCACTTCCGCCAGCTGCAGCTCCAGCAGGTCCACCTCTTCGCGCAGCACCAGCGTCAGCAGCAGGTCGAACGGGCCGCTGAACACGTCCAGGTCCAGCTCCAGGGCGGCGAGGCTCACCTCGGCACCGTATCGCTCGACCCCGACGGGGCTCCCACGCCCATGCACTCGCGCACGTCCGCGAGCGTCTGGGAGGCGATCACGCGCGCCTGCCCCGCCCCGCGCTCCAGGACCGACTCGAGCGCCGCCTCGTCCCCACGCAGCTCGCTGTAGCGCTCGCGCACCGGCTCCAGGTACGCGATCACCTCCGCCGCCACCGCCTTCTTGAAGTCGCCGTACCGAGACTCCGCGAAGTCGTCCTCCACCGCGCCTGGCTCGACACCGCGAACGGCGGCCACGATTTCAATCAAATTTGTCACCCCCGGCTTCTCCCGCCCGCGGCGGACCTCGCTGCCCGAGTCCGTCACCGCGCCGCCGATCTTCTTTTCGATCGCCTTCGGCTCGTCCAGCACGTAGACCGTGCCCTGCTCGCTGCCGCTCGTCGTCGACATCTTGCTCGTCGGGTCCTGCAGGTCCATGATCCGCGCGCCCACCGTCGGGATGCGGTGCTCCGGCACCACCAGCACCTCCTCCTCGCCGCCGAAGCGGCTGTTGAAGCGGCGCGCCACGTCGCGCATCAGCTCCAGGTGCTCGCGCTGGTCCTCCCCCACCGGCACCTCCTGCGCGCGGTACGCCAGCACGTCCGCCGCCTGCAGCACCGGATACAGCAGCAGGCCCGCCGACACCAGCTCGCGCTGCGCGATCGACTTGTCGCGGAACTGGTGCATCCGCTGCAGCCGCCCCAGCTCCGTCACGCTGCACAACAGCCAGCTCAACTCCGTGTGCTCGCGCACGTCGCTCTGGCGGAACAAGATGCAGCGCTGCGGGTCCAGGCCCGCCGCGAGCAGGATCGCCGTCGTGTCGTACAGCCGTTCGCGCAGCTCCGTCGGGTCGTACGCGACCGTCGTCGCGTGCAGGTCCACGATGCAGAAGATCCCCTCGCCGCGCTCCTGGCTGGAGATGTACTGCGCGATCGCGCCGATGTAGTTGCCCAGGTGCTTGCGGCCCGTCGGTTGGATGCCGGAGAAGATGCGCGCGGCCGTCATCGGCCTAGAGCTCCTGGCGGATGATCGGACGCTTCGCCGCCGCCACCTCGTCCAGACGGCGCACCGGCGTCGTGTACGGGGCGTTCCTTGCGATCTCCGGGTCCTGCGCCGCCTCCGCGAGGATCGCCGCGATCGCGTCCGCGAACGCGTCCAGTGTCTCCTTCGTCTCCGTCTCCGTCGGCTCCACCATCAGCGCCTCCTCCACCAGCAGCGGGAAGTACACAGTCGGGGGGTGAAAGCCGAAGTCCAGCAGGCGCTTCGCCAGGTCCAGCGTCTTGATCTGAAGCTCGCGCTTCATCGGGCCGCCCGACAGCACGAACTCGTGCAGGCACAGCTCGCCGTACGCCAGCGGCAGGTGCTCCGCCACGCCTTTGCGCTTCAGCAGCGCCAGCAGGTAGTTCGCGTTCAGCACCGCCACTTCCGACGCGTCCTTCAGGCCGTCCGCGCCCAGCGAGCGGATGTACGCGTAGGAGCGCACGAAGCAGCCGTAGTTGCCGTGGAACCCGCGCAGCCGGCCGATCGTCTTCGACCCCACGCGGCCGCTGCCGTAGTCCAGCTCGAACGTCGGCGCGCGGTCCGTCACGACGCGCTCGCGCCCGCTCGCCTCGTCCTCGCGCCTCGCCGCCTCAGCCTCGCGCCTGCTCACCACCGGCACCGGCAGGAACGGCGCCACGCGCTCCGACACCGCGATCGGGCCCGAGCCCGGACCGCCGCCGCCATGGGGCTGCGTGAACGACTTGTGCAGGTTGAAGTGCACGATGTCGAAGCCCATGTCGCCGGGGCGCGAGATGCCCATCACCGCGTTCAGGTTCGCGCCGTCGTAGTACAGCGTCGCGCCCACGCCGTGCACGATCTCCGCGATCTCCACGATGTTCGGGTCGAACAGGCCCAGCGTGTTCGGGTTCGTCAGCATCAGGCACGCCACGTCTTTGTCCGCCTTCGCGCGCAGATCATCGATGTCCACGCCGCCGTCCGCGTTCGTCGCCACCTTCACCACCTCGAGGCCCGCCATCGTCACCGTCGCTGGGTTCGTCCCGTGCGCCGTGTCCGGCGTCAGCACCTTGTGCCGCGTCTCGTTCCGGTCCTCGTGGTAGGCGCGCGTCAGCAGCACTCCCGCCAGCTCCCCGTGCGAGCCAGCCGACGGCTGCAGCGACACGTGCGGCAGGCCCGAGATCTCCGCCAGCGCGCCCTGCAGGTTCCACATCAGCTCCAGCGCCCCCTGCGCGCGCTCGGCGTCCTGCAGCGGGTGCAGCCGCGCGTGGCCCGGCAGCGCCGCCGCGCGCTCGTGCAGGCGCGGGTTGTGCTTCATCGTGCACGACCCCAGCGGGTAGAAGCCCGAGTCGAGGTCGAAGTTGCGCTTCGAGATCCCCACGTAGTGGCGCACGATCTCCGGCTCTGACACCTCCGGCAGCCGCGGCGGCTCCGCGCGGCGCAGGCGCGCCGGCAGCAGCGCGTGCGAGTCGACCGTTGGCACGTCCAGCTCCGGGCACACGAACGCGCGGCGTCCCGGCGCGCCCTTCTGGAAGATCGTCCGCGCGCGCTCGCGCTGCAGCGGTAGCTCCGTGGTCGCGTTCGCGTTCATCGCGCAACCTGTCGTCGCCAGGCTCTCACGCCGGTACCGCCGTTTCCGCCGCCTTCAAACGCTCGGCCGGCGTCGCGCGCTCGGCCGCGAGCGCCGCCTCGAGCACGTCCGCCAGGCGGTCTATGTCCGCGCGCGAGCGCCGCTCGGTGATCGCCACCAGCAGCACACCCTCGTCCTCCGCGCGGCCCGTCAGCTCGTGCACGTCCACACCGGGGTTCACGCCCTTGGAGGCGCAGTACCGCTTCACCGTCGCCACGTCCGCGTCGAGGCGCAGCGCGAACTCGCGGATCACCGGCTGCTCATGGAGCTTCTCCACGCCCTCCAGGCCCGCGAGCCGCTCGCGCGCGTAGTGCGTGCGGGCGAGCAGCAGCTCACCCAGCTCCACGATTCCCTGCCGGCCCAGCCACGTGAGGTACACGACGCCCGCGAGCGCGTTCAGCGCCTGCGCGGTGCAGATGTTCGACGTCGCTTTCTCGCGGCGGATGTGCTGCTCGCGCGTCTGCAGCGTCAGCACGAACCCGCGCCGGCCGTCCACGTCGAGCGTCTCCCCAGCGATCCGTCCCGGCATGCGCCGCAGGTACTCCTCGCGCGCGGCGAAGAAGCCGAACGACGGCCCGCCGAAGTCGAGGCGGTTGCCGAGCGGCTGACCCTCGCCGACCGCCACATCCACGCCGCACGCGCCCGGCGGCGCGAGGATCCCGAGCGTGAGCGCGTCCACCTGCGCTACGACGACGGGGGGGCGCTCCGGCGCGGCGCCCTTGGCGGCGGCGCTCAGCGCGGCCGCGTCCTCCACGGCGCCGTAGAAGTTCGGCTGCGCGAAGATCGCCGCGCTTGTCTCCCTGTCGATCGCGTCTACCCACGCGTCCGGGTCGGTGACCCCGTCACGCAGCGGGACTTCGACGACGTCCATGCCGTAGCCGTGCGCGAGCGTGCGCAGCGTCTCGATCGTGTGCGGGTGAAGCCCCGCGCTCACGACGAAACGGCTGCCGCCGTTGTGCAGCTTCGCGAGATAGCCCGCCGCGGCGACCGCCGAGGGTCCCTCGTACACCGACGCGTTCGACACCGCCAGATCCGTCAGCTCGCAGATCGCGGTCTGGTACTCGAACATCACCTGCAGCCCGCCCTGTGAGATCTCCGGCTGGTAGGGCGTGTACGGGGTGAGGAACTCCGAGCGCTCCATCAGCATGTCGATCAGCGCGGGCACGTAGTGGTCGTACATGCCCGCCCCGAGGAAGCTCAGCTCGTCGTCGCTCGAGACGTTCCGCGCCGCGAGCGCGCGCAGGTGCTCGAACACGTCCTGCTCCGGCTGACCCCGCGGCAGCTCGAGGGCGCGTCCGAGTCGCACCGCCTCGGGTATCTGGCGGTCGAAGATCTCCCGCAGCGAGCCGACGCCGATCGCGTCGAGCATCGCGTCGAGATCCCGTGGAGTGATGGACGTGTAGCGGCTCAACTAGGAGTCAGCCTAGCCAGCGAGCGTGGCTCTGTACGTGGCCGCGTCCATCAGCGCGTCGCGCTCGGAAGGATCCGACAGCCGGATCTTCACGAGCCAGCCGTCGCCATATGGGTCTTCGTTGATCGTCGCGGGGTTCTCCGCGAGCTCCTCGTTGACCTCCACGATGTCTCCCGATAGCGGCGCGATCACGTCCGAGACGGCCTTCACGGACTCGACCTCGGTGTAGGAGGCGTCCTTCGTGAGCGTCGTGCCGGCCGCGGGGGGCTCGAAGAACACGACCTCGCCGAGCGCGTCCTGCGCGTACCACGTGACGCCGAGCGTCGCCAGCGTCGGGTCCTCGGCGTCGATGCGCGCCCAGTCGTGTTCTGAGTGGTAGAGCAGGTCCTCGGGGTAGCTGGCCTGGGCCATTCATGAGCCCTTTCTGTAGAGCGGCTTGTCCTTGACAACGGCGCCGCGCATCTTGCCACGAACGTCTATCTCGAGATGGGTCCCCACGGCCGCCCGAGCGGCCGGTACGTAGGCCATGCCGATGCCCTTCCCGAGCGACGGCGAGAGCGTGCCGCTCGTGACCTCCCCCCCGCCGAGGATCGGGTTGCCCTGGCGGGCGATCCCGGGGCCGTCGAGCTCGAACGCGACGAGCTTCTCCGTGGGTCCGCTCGCCCTCACGGCGCGCACCGCGTCAGAGCCGACGAAGCCCGTGTCCTCCTTGCAGCACCACCCCAGCCCCGCCTCGATCGGGCCGCGCTCGACGCTCAGATCGTTGCCGTACAG
>DASUPL010000082.1:0-3339 GCA_036281155.1 Solirubrobacteraceae bacterium
GTCGCGCTCGGCATCGCCAGCGGACAGACCGCGGTGGCGCTCGGGATCGCGGCGGCGCCATTCGTCTCGCTCGTCGTCGTGCCGGCGGCGTTCGCGCGCCGAGGGACCGAGCGTGCGGCAGCGGACACATCTCACGCGGACGCGGCGCTCGCCGCGCCGCATCGTCCCTGGAGGGGGATCACCGTCGACGAGGCCGACGCGGCGCTGGCCGGTCCGGGCGCGGAGGGGGTCCAGGAGGTGAGCGCGCACGAGGAGCTCTCGTTGCGCCGGGGCGGCGGCTTCGCGGTGTGGGTGTCGAGCATCATGCTCTCCGAGCAGACGCTGTTGAACGCCGCGGTGCTGACGGTCGACGCGACCTCTCCCGACAGGGCGCTCGCGGGGATCGTGTTCAACGTGCTGCTGATCGCGCGCGCGCCGCTGCAGCTGTTCCAGGCGATCCAGACCTCGCTGCTGCCGCACCTGACGGGCCTGGAGGCGACCGCTGGGCACGACGCGTTCGCGCGCGCGATTCGCACCACGATCCTCGCGATCGGCGCGTTCGCCGCGGCGGTCGCGCTAGGGCTGCTCGCGGTCGGACCGTTCGCCCTGCGCCACGTGTTCTTCGGGCAGGTGTATGAGTACAACCGCTTCGGCTTGGCGCTGATCGGCGTCGGCATGGGGCTGCACCTGGCCTCGGGCGCGCTCAACCAGGCGGCGCTGGCGCGCGATCGCGCGCGCGCCGCGGCCGGCTGCTGGTTGGCGGCGGCGGCGGCGTTCCTCGCCTGGATGCTGATTCCCGCGGTCTCAGACCAGCTGCTGCGCGCGGAGATCGGCTACGCGGGCGCCACCGGCCTGCTCGTGCTGACGCTCGCCGCGCTGTACCGGCAGGGCAGCCGGCGCCTGGAGTCTCGCGAGCCGCTCAGCTGAGTCCGGCGCCGCTCGGCTGAACCGCGCCCGCTCACGGGGAGCGCTCGGCGCCCCCTCAGCTCGGCGCGAGCGAGTCGACGATCGCGCGATAGGCCTCGCCGGGATCCGCGGAGCTGAAGATCGCGGAGCCGGCGACGAACACGTTCGCGCCCGCGCGGCGGCAGGCGGGCGCCTTCTCGGGGTCGATCCCGCCGTCCACCTCGACGGCCACGTCCTCGCCCACGAGCTTGCGCAGCCGTGGCAGCTTCGCGAGCGAGTGGGCGATGAACGCCTGCCCGCCCCAGCCGGGGTTGACGGTCATGCACAGCGCCATGTCGAGCAGCCCCACGACCTCCGTCAGCGCTTCCACCGGCGTGCCGGGGTTGATCGCCACGCCGACGCACGCGCCGCTCTCGCGGATCATGTTGGCGGTGTAGGCGATGTGCGGCGTGGCCTCGGTGTGGAACGTGATCGAGTGCGCCCCCGCGCGCACGAACTCCGCGACGTGGCGCTCGGGGCGTTCCACCATCAGGTGCACGTCGAGCACGCCCCCCACCTCCCGCACCGTCTCCGAGAGCGCCTGCACGACGAGCGGACCGACCGTCAGCGACGGCACGAAGTGCCCGTCCATGATGTCGACGTGGATCACGCGCGCGCCCGCCTCGAGCACATCCGCGACCTGCTCGCGCAGCCGCCCGAAGTCCGCCGACAGGATCGACGGCGCGACGCGCACCTCGCGCAGCAGCTCACGCGGCGTGCTCGTGCTCATACGGCTTGGAGCATCGAGTCGCCGCAGTTGTTGCACTTCAGGATCGCGGTCGAGGACATGCGCACGATCGTGGAGTGCTCGCCGCAGTTCGGGCACACGGACGTCAGCTCGAAGCGGTGCAGGCAGTAGACGCAGCGGTAGCGGCCGGGGAGGTTCGTGGGGCGCAGCCACGGCTCGCCGCAGTTCGGGCACTGCGGACCGAGGTCGATGGCCGTCTTGGCCGGGGTCTCCCGCTCGCCGTCCATCGCGCTATCGCCGGTGTAGCCGGGCGATGAAGAATCCGGCCGTGTGGTCGCGGTGCGGCAGCGTGCTCAGCATCTCGTCCAGGCCGAAGTCGGGGTGGGAGTCCAGGAAGGCTGCGATCGTGTGCTCGTTCTCAACAGAAGAGATCGTGCACGTAGAGTAGACAAGCACGCCACCCGGACGGAGAGCACCGGCGCCGGCGGCGAGAATCGCCGCTTGCGCGCGCGCCATCTCCTCGATCGCGGCGGGGCTCACGCGCCAGCGCAGGTCGGGGCGCGCCTGCAGCGTGCCCAGCCCCGAGCAGGGCGGGTCGACGAGCACGCGGTCGAACACGGGGCCCTCCGGCCTTGGCGTGGCGGCGTCGGCGCGCTCGACGCGCACGTTGCTCGCGCCGAGGCGCTCGGCCGTGCGCACGAGTGAGCCGGCGCGGCGGCGGTTGCTCTCGACGGCGAGCACCTCGCCGCTGGCGCTCATCAGCGCGGCCAGGTGCGTGCTCTTGCCGCCGGGGGCGGCGCACAGGTCGAGCACGCGCTCGCCCGGCTGCGGGTCGAGCGTGCGCGCGACGCGCATCGCGCCGCGCGACTGCGCGTGGAATGCGCCCGCCTTCCACAGCGGCGAGGCGTGCGCGTCGAAGGGCTCATCGAGCACGAGCGCCTCGGGGATCAGCGGATCGTGGTGGGTGCGCACGGGGAGCTCCGCCGCGAGCGTCGCCGCGTCGGTGCGCAGCGTGTTCGCGCGCAGCGCGACCTCCCCGGACTCGTTGTCGGCGGCCATCAGCGCGAGCGCGTCCTCGGGGCCGAGCTCCCGCCACCACAGCCGCGCGATCCACTCCGGGTGGGAGTGCTTGATCGCCGCACGCTCCGGAGTGTCATCGCCGAGCGTGCCGAGGAGCGCGTCGGCGCCCTCACGTCCGGCGCGGCGCAGCACCGCGTTGACGAGGCCGTGCCCGGCGCGCGCGTCGCGCTTGGCGAGCTCGACCGCGTCGCCGACGACCGCGTAGTCAGGGGAGCCGCTGAGGTACAACAGCTCGTACAGGCCGAGGCGCAGCGCGGCGAGCACCGGCGCGTCGAGCCGTTTGACCGGGCGTCCCGCGAGCTCCTCGATCAGGTGGTCGAGCGTGCCCTTGCGCTGAACCGCGCCGTAGACGAGTCGCATCGCCAGGGCGCGGTCGCGCGCGTCGAGCTCCTTGGACTCGGCCTGCAGCGCCTCGTCGGCGTACGCGCCGCGCTCGAACACGCGGCGCAGGACGGTGTAGGCACAGTCGCGGGCGGGCGCGATCTGGGCTTGCGAGGGGCTCTGCACGTGACCATCATCGGTTATCCGACGCAGTATCGGATATCCGCCGCGCTACGATTGCGAATTGAGCGCAAGCGACGTGTCCTTCTCCACATCCGAGCACCGTAGCCCGCCGGCCGGGCCACCATCCGATCGCGTGCGGCTGC
>DASUPL010000083.1:0-14440 GCA_036281155.1 Solirubrobacteraceae bacterium
CGCGAGCTGGAAGGCGGGCACCTGCACCACGCCGAGGTTCCGTGCAACCCCGCCACGGGCGAGCAGGAGGACACCGACGTCGGCTTCCCCGGCCCCGTGCACGCGATCGCCGAGCGCGCGCTGCCGATGCGCGTCGCGATGGGCATCCTCGCGCTCGGCGCGATCGGCTCCGGGCTCGTGCAGGTCCCCAAAGTCGACTTCGTGATCGAGGACTTCCTGCGCCCATCCTTCGCGACGTCGAAGCTGTACGAACCGCATACCAAGGACGGGCTGCTCGTGTTCGGGCTCGGCCTCGGGACCGTGATCGCGCTTCTCGGCATCGCCCTCGCGCACCGCGTCTGGGTCGAGCGTCCCGGCATGGCCGCGGCGATCCAGGCGCGCGCGCGGCCGTTGTACGAGCTGTTCGTCAACAAGTGGTTCTTCGACGAGCTGATCGACCTCGTCGTCGTGCGCCCGGTCGCGGCAACCGGCCGCTTCGCCCGCGACACGTTCGAGAAGCTCGTCATCGACGAGACGATCGTCGGCGGCAGCACCGGCCTCGTGCGCGCGGGCTCCGCCGCGGTGCGCGCCGCGCAGAGCGGGTTCGTCCGCTACTACGCCGCGCTACTGGTGCTCGGAGTGACGAGCGTGGGCTTCTACTTCCTGCTGCAGGCGTGATGGCGCCGCTCTCGATCCTCATATGGCTGCCCGCCGCGTTCGGCCTGCTGGGTGCGCTGCTGTCCGCGGGCTCTTCGCGCCGAGCGAGCGCCGCGGGCGGCTCGACGCGAGCTCCGGGCCTCGTGGCGTTCGTCGGCTCGCTCGTCGCGCTGGGTCTCGCGATCGGCTACATCGTCGACTACAAGACCGGCGCCGGGCTTCAGCACGTCACCGATGTGGTCTGGATCTCCACGTTGGGGATCCACTACAAGCTCGCCGTCACCGGCCTGAACGTGTTCCTCGTGGGCATGACCACGCTGCTGTTCGTCGCCGCCCTGCTCGCGTCCAATGTCAGGGCCGCGAAGTCACCGCTCGACCGCCCGCGCCTCTTCTACTTCCACTTCATGCTCGCCGAGTCCGCCGTCCTCGGAGCGTTCCTCGCCCAGGATCTCGCGCTGTTCGTGGCGTTCTTCGACCTGATGCTGATCCCGTTCTACTTCCTCATCGGTGGGTGGGGCAGGGAGCCAGATCGCATCAAAGCGACGATCAAGCTCGTCATCTACACGCTCGTCGGCTCGCTGCTGATGCTCGCCGCGGCGATCGCCACGGGCGTGCTCGCCTCCCAGGAAGGCGGCGGGCACATCACGTTCGTGCTCTCCGCGCTGCAGCAGCTGCCGTTGAGCACCGGCTCGCAGGAGTGGATCTTCCTGTTCTTCGCCGCCGCGTTCCTCGTCAAGATGCCCGCCTTCCCGCTCCACGGCTGGATGCCCGACGGCTACCGCGCGATGCCCATCGAGGTGCTGATGGTCTTCTCGGGCGTGCTGTCGAAGGTCGGCGCGTACGGCTTCCTAGCGATCGTGCTGCCGCTCTTCCCCCAGGCGGCGGTGCACTTCCAGACGCTGATGCTGCTGATCGCGCTCGCCTCGATCCTCTACGGCTCCGCGCAGGCGTTCAGCCAGACCGACGCACGCCTGATCGCCGGATACTCCTCGGTCGCGCAGCTCGGCTTCATCACGCTCGGCATCTTCGCGCTGAACCCCCAGGGCGCTCAGGGCGCTCTGCTGCAGATGGTCAACCACGGACTCGTCGTCGCGCCGCTGCTGTTCATCGTCGCGCTGCTCGCCCAGCGCGCCGGTGGCTCCGAAGACGTCCGCGAGATGGGCGGCATCGCGTTCCGCGCCCCCGTGCTCGCGACGCTGTTCCTGCTCGTCGCGCTCGCCACGCTCGCGATCCCCGGCTCCTCCAACTTCGTCGGCGAGTTCCTGATCCTGCTCGGCGTCTTCAAGGCGAAGCTCGTGATCGCGATCATCGCGTTCAGCGGCGTCGTCATGGCCAGCGTCTACGCGCTGCGCCTGTTCATCCGCGCGATGCACAACCGCGTGGGCAAGTCGGTCGACTCACACGAGATCTCGATCCTCGACGGCGCGGTGCTCGCGCCGGTGCTCGCGGTGATCCTGCTCCTGGCGCTGTATCCGCAGTTCGCGCTGCATCGCAGCGAAGGCTCGGTGAAGGCCGCGGTGGCAAGCAGTCATATCGGGAGCGGCAAATGATCGCCACCGCCCACCTGAAAGGCCCCCACGTCGACTTCGCCGGCCTGTCGCCGCTGATCGCGCTGCTTGGCGGCGCGACGATCGTGCTGCTCGTGGGCCTGTTCGGCTCACGCTGGATCCGCTCGCAGGTCGTGCCCGCGCTCAGCCTGGGAGCGCTCGCGGCGGCGCTCGGCCTGACGATCTGGCAGTGGCACGCGCAGAAGTCGATCGTCGCGGGGGCGCTGCGGATCGACGATCTGTCGCTCGCGCTGAACATGATCCTGATCGCGGGCGGCGCCTGCACGGTGCTGCTGGCATGGCGGTCGCTGGCCGCGCGCGAAGCCGCGCACGGCGAGTTCCACGCGCTGCTGTTGACGTCGATCGGCGGCATGTCGCTGTTGGCGAGCGCGCAGAACATGGTGATCCTGTTCGTCGGCCTGGAGCTCCTGTCGATCCCGCTGTACGTGCTGTGCGCGACGGAGCTCAAGCGCGAGCACTCGCTCGAGTCGGGGCTGAAGTATCTGATCGTCGGCTCGGTCGGCTCAGCCACGCTGCTCTACGGCCTCGCGATGATCTACGGCGCGACCGGCTCGACGGACTTCGCCGCGATCGCGACGGCGCTATCGAGCAGCGGCCTCGCGACCGACCCGCTGACGCTCACGGGCATCGCGCTGTGCGTGGCGGGCCTCTGCTTCAAGGCGTCCGTGGCGCCGTTTCACCAGTGGACGCCCGACGTCTACGAGGGCGCGCCGACGCCCGTGACGGCGTTCATGGCTGTCACGACGAAGGTGGCGGCGCTCGGTGTGTTCCTGCGCTTCTTCGACGTCGCGCTGATCGGCGCGCAGAGCAACTGGGGCCCGGCGGTGGCGACGCTCGCGACGATCACGATCCTCGTCGGCAACGTCGGCGCGCTCGGGCAGTCCTCGCTAAAGCGGATGCTCGCCTACTCCTCCGTCGCGCAGGCCGGCTACATGCTCGCGGGCGTCGTCGTGGCAAGCCAGCTGGGCGTGCAGGCGACGGTGCTCTACCTGATCGTGTACCTGCTGATGAACATGGCCTCGTTCGCGGTGATCGTCGCGCGCGAGCGCGAAACTGGGCTCGGGGACAGCGTCCAGGCCCTGGCCGGGCTGGGCCGCGAGCGGCCGTGGCTGGCGTGGCCGATGACGCTCTCGATGCTCGGCCTCGCGGGCATCCCCGCGACCGCTGGCTTCATCGGCAAGTTCTATTTGATCGACGCCGCCGTCTCGGGCGGCTACACGTGGCTGGGCGTGGCGATCGTCGTCGGCTCGATGATCTCACTCGGCTACTACCTGCCGGTGATCGCGGCGATGTGGATGCGCGAGGCGACATCTCCGGCGCCTGCGGGCACGGGCACGGGCCTGCCGGCGCTGGCCGGCGGATCGCCGGAGCTGGATGAGCAGGAGCAACTCTCACGCCTGCAGCCCGAGGTCGCGTTCGTGGCGATCATCGCCGGCGCGGCGACGCTGTTCTTCGGCGTGTTTCCGCAGCCGCTGTTCGATCTGGTCAGCCACGTCGGCAGCGCCCTCGGGCTGCTTTGACGTCTTGGTTTTCCTCCTCTATCACGGCCTGACTTCGTTCGCGGTCGTGAGCAGTTCGAGTTTCAACGAGCCGAGAGCGGTTCCCAGCGGCTCGTAGTACGAAATGGTTCCACTACCGCCAGAATGGATGCCTTCCATTAAGACTTCTTTGCTGGTCTCGATGAAAAGCCACGGACCGCCGCTGTCGCCGCCTTCCCTCAGAGCTCCTTTGTCTTCGACCAGTCCTTTGACCGAGGTGAACCTCTCGGTGCCTATCTCTAAGAATGTCACCTCCACATTGAGAGCCTCGATTAAGCCGCACGAGTGACCGGTGGATATCCCCTCGTGGCAGTTTGTGTTGCCCACCGTGGGTTTCCGTTCACCTTTCACCGGGAACGACTTTTCTTCCGTTGTGTTCCACTCGGCAGTCACGGCTAACACGGGGACTTTGCCGGTGTGCTTCCAGGCTTCATTTTCAATCAGAATATCTGAGTAATCGCCCGCTAAGCTGTAAACTAAGTCTACGACTTTGCCGAGCGTCGTCTTTTTCCCGGATCGGTCGAACGCGGACCAAGTCTCGCCTTTCTTGGTGGCACAGTGCCCTGATGTCAGCAGATATGTTTCGCTTTTGCTCGACCCTTTTAATATCGCCAGCGGTCCGGCCGTGCATAAAGATTTCGCTTCGCCTTCGATCCCCACACCAGACGTGATCGTCTTGTTGCAATTGGATTTGTCAGATGCGAATTTATCGCAGGAAGTCTGTGCATCTGGCGTGGGCCGACGCTGCGAGCCTGGAACAAAGCTCACCAGAACGTTGACAGCGGCGCGCGCGGCTTCACGTGCGATGGCGGCGCGTTCCGACGCGGACACCGACGCGCTCAACCGAACCGACACGGCGTTGCTCTGAGGCAGAAGCGCCGTCTCGGCGCCGCCCTGGCGGCTACCCAACCTGCTGCTCCATCGATTCTGCGCAGCCATGAGTTGGGCCCAGGTCGAGCGAACCGGCGTCTCGACCACATGAGCCGAAAGGCCCGCTCGTCTGACAACCCCTTCGGCCACCCTGCGGCTCGCCGCCGAGGTCACCCCTATATGCAGCCGCGCAGCCGCGGCCTCAAACCACACTCCCGCAAATCTGCTGCCCATGGCGGACTCCACAGCACCCACGAGACCGGTGTTTGCGATCACGCCCTGAACGCCAATCGCCTGCTCTGCGCGCGCCGGAGAGATCCCCTGCGCCGTGAGCACACCGATCTCGCGAGCGAGGAGCGAGTTCGCGGATGCGGATGCACCAACTCGAGATGCCGGGATCGGGGAGACCAACAATGGCCCCCAGTTCGGCGCGGCGGCATAGGACGCCGACGCGGCCATAACGCCGGTCGCGGCCACTGCGGCGACGCAGACCCCAGCAAGATCTATTCGTTTCATGACATACCCCCTTCAAGAAGGAAGCGAGTACCCATACCTGGTCGCCCCCTTGTGACAAGGACACTCCAATCCCGCGAGCCGTCCTGAACGAGGCAGGCTAGCCCCGGACGGGGCCTGGGCGGCCGAGCGTCGTCAAGCTCGACCTGGAGGATTATCATTTGGCTCTATAGAGCCAAATTACGACCACGAAACAATATAAAGTTGGCCTTCCGTGTGTCCAAGTAGCCGAATTTGAGCGGCGGGTGGGCCGCGTCGCTGACCCTCAGCGCACGACTCTGAGCGTGGCGCGCATGCCCAACTTGGCGTGTTCGGGAAGCGAGCACCACAGGCGGTAGATGCCGGGTTTGAGCCTCACCACCCCTCCCCAGCTCTGCTCGGCTGTCAGCCGCGGCGCGGTGAGCTCCCGCTTGGAGCCGACCGCCCGCAGGCGCAGGTCGTGCGGGTCCATCCCGCGGTCGATCGCCTGCAGGCTCACGAGGCCGGCCTTGACCGCGCCGCGCGAGAGCATCAGCCGGTACTCGACCTCGATCACCTGCAGGTGCCCGCGCGCGGCGGTGCGGCCTACGTGGTGCGATTTCGCTTGTGCGCCGGCGCTGCCGGAGAGCGCCATCGCGAGCACAAGCGCGAGGACGACTCCGCCGAGCCCCGCGCCACCCGCGCGCCTCATCTGACGACCTTCATGCGCGCGAGCGCGTTCGCCCCGGGGATGATCGGCGCGGCCTCGTGCCCGAGCCATTGCTCCAGCAGCGAGCAGTAGAGCCCGCGGAAGTCCGCGGTGGCGCGGACGTTCTCGAGCGCATCGAGACCGGTCGCCAACCCGGGCCATTCGCCGAGCATGGTGCCCGCGGCGCGCGTGCCCATCACGAACGCGCAGCCCGCCGCGCCGTGGTCGGTGCCACCGGAGCCGTTCTCCTGCGGGCGGCGCCCGAACTCAGACCACACGAGCGTGAGCACGCGATCGGCCAGACCGCGCGCCTCGAGATCGCACTGGAACGCGTACAGCGTCTGCGCCGCCTGGCCGAGCCCCGCGTTCAGCGCGGCGACCTGGTCGTCGTGGGTGTCGAACACCGACTCGGAGGACACGCTGACGCAGTGCAGCGGCAGCCCCGCGGCGAGCATCTGGGCGACGCCCGCCATGCGCGTGGGGAACGCGTCGCTGGAGTTGGCGTCGCTGGAGCTGGGGTAGCCGGCGGGCAGCGCCGGCGCGTCGGACCCGGACCGCGGCTGGAACGGGGCGAGCTGGCGGCGCAGCGTGTTGGACATCAGCGCCGCCTGGCCGGACTGCGCCATCGCGGCGTCGCGCGAGCGCGTGCCGACGCGCCCGAGCGCGTCGAAGTAGTCGTACATGATCGCCTCGGGCGGCCCCCACACTTCCTTGGCGTAGAAGGAGTAGGACGCGGGCGTGTCGATCGCCGCGACCGGCATCCGCGCGGTCGCGAGCGAGGGCTGCAGCGACTCGTCCAGGCACAGGCCCTGCAATGGGTTGTCCGCCGCGCCGACGAGGTCGAGGTAGCGGCCCATCCAGCCGGTGAGCAGTTCGGCCTGGGTGGCGCCCACCTCCCAGAAGTGGCGGCTGGTGAAGTGCGACTGGTCGGCGTCGGAGTAGCCGACGGCGGGCAGCACGCTCAGCTTGCCCTCGCCGTGCAGCTGCGCGAGCGGCGTGGCGAGCGGATGCCAGTGCAGGCGCGGGTCCTCGGTGAAGGCTGGGCCGGCGTCCTGCGCCAGCGCGAGCACGGGACGATACTTGGTGTAGAGCGGGTCGCCCGCGGGGTAGAGCACGGACATAGCGTCGATGCCTCCCTGCAGGTACACGCTCACGAGCACCGGCTGGTTGGTCGCTTCGGCGGCGCGCGCGATGCCCTCGTCGAACTTCGACGGGTCGAGCAGGCGGCCGGCGCCGTAGACGGACAGCGCCATGCCGGCGGAGGCGAGCAGGAAGCCGCGCCGCGACAGGCCGGTGCCCGCGGGCATGGGCATGCCGGGCTCGATCGACGGCAGCCCGTGCCCGGCCTGCGCGGCGGCCTTGCGCAGCAGCTCGGCGCGGTTGAAGTCCTGGCACGCGCACGCGCGGCTGGAGGGATGCGGGCTCATCTCAACACGTCTGGTAGTCGGGGGTGGCGACGACGAGCGCGCGCAGGGCGCTGAGGGCGAGCGCGGGGAACTGTTCGCGCTCCCACGAGGCGGTCGCGGAGTCGATCGCGGCGGACTTCGCGTAGGAGACGAGCGCGCGGTGGGTCGCGCGGCTGACGGTGGGCCCGCCCCAGAACGCGAGCGCCTGCGCGGCCAGCGCCTTCGGGTCGACTGTGCCGGGCTTCTTCTTGCCCAGTTTCACGGCGCGCTTGTCGTCGATCATCTGCGCGGCGAGGTTGAAGCGCGCCAGCCACGTTCCCGTGTTCAGCCAGCGGTCTTCTTCCCAGCCGGCGACGTTCGGCGGGTAGAACGGCATCTGCCCGGCGATGCTCGACTCCCACACCCACGCGTCGGTGTCGACGAAGCGTCCGATCCCGCGCAGCATCCCCGCGATCTGCACGATCGGCGGCTTCACCATGCGCGGCCCCGTGTACATGTGCGGGTGCATCAGCATCGCCTCCACCACCGGGCGGATCTGCTTCGAGCGCGACACATACAGCCGCTCGAACGCGCGCGTGTGTCGCTTCGACAGCGGCTCGGGGCAGAAGTAGGACCACAGCTTGGTGACGAAGTGCCGGGGGTGGTCGGGATGGTCGAGGAGGAGCCGCAGGCTGTCCTTCCAGCCGAAGCGCCCGCGTTTGCCGTAGATCACCTTGACGCCGTCGTCGTGCTTGCTCGCGTCGAGGTGGAAGCCCTCGGGCTGCCCGGTGGCCTCGTTCCACGTGTAGGCCCAGCCGGTGAGCGCGCGGGCGTGTTCGCGCACGTCGCGCTCGGTGTAGCCGGCGCCCGCGCCGAGCGCGAACAGCTCCTGCATCTCGCGCGCGTAGTTCTCGTTCGGCGCTTCCTTCGTGCTGCCCGCGCCGGACAGCCACAGCAGCATCGCCGGGTCGGTCGTCATCGCGGTGAGCATCCGCGGGAAGCTCGTCAGGCACAGCGCGCGCTGCGTCTCGTTCTGCGCGATCATCAGCCGCTGGGAGCTCACGAGCGCGTTGCTCGTCGCGAACCAGTCGTGCCAGATCAGCGTCATGCGCTCGATCAGCGGCGCGCGGCTGCGTACCATGCGGTCGAGCCACCACAGCACCTCGTGGCCCCACACGTCATACGGGGAGATCTGTTCGCCGTTCTGGAGCGTCGGCTTGGGTCCGACGAGCGTGCGCGTCGAGGGACGCGTCAGCGTCCGGACCGCGCCCCGGAGCCCGTGCCGCGCGAGCGCCGCCGCCTGGCCCGGTTTCGGCCCAAAGCCCGCGCGCCACAGCAGTCGCTCGGCCTGCTCGACGCCGAACCTTCCCGAGTACACGGGCAGAGCCGCGTGCGAGGTATGGGACCCGCGGCGTGACGAGCCGCGCGTGCGAGCGTGGGGCATCCCTCCATGGTCGGCAAGAACCGGCCACGGCTCAATCGGCTATCCGTCTAGGTCAGGAGCGAGCTTTGCTTGGAAGACCCGACAGCTGACCCACCATTGGGCTCGGGCGCTCCGGCTGAGGCCCGGGACCTTTCGCTGGGGAGGGTTGCGGCTTGGGTTTGCGAAGGATGAGCATCAGTTTTTCCCTGATCATGAGCATCATTTTACCCGGCTGCCCTAAGCCCGCCCAGCCGCCTCAGCGGCCGCTTCGGCGTCCGTGAGCTGGCGCTCTACGAGGTCGAGGCCGGCGTCCCAGAAGCCGGGGTCGGAGAGGTCGACGCCGACGATCTCTCCGAGCTCCTCGGGGGTGCGCGAGCCGCCGGCGGCGAGCATCTCCAGGTAGCGGGGCACGAGCTCGGGGCCGGTCTGCTCGTAGCGCTGGTAGACCGACAGCGCGAGCAGCTGGCCGTAGGCGTACGCGTAGACGTAGCCGGGGCTGCCGATGAAGTGCGGGATGTAGGACCACCACGTGCGGTAGCCGTCGGTGATCTCGACCGAGTCGCCGAGCATCTCCCCCTGGCTCTCCGCCCACAGCTCGCCGAAGCGATCGACCGACAGCTCGCCCTCCTCGCGGCGCGCGGTGTGGACGAGGTCCTCGAAGCGGTTCATCGCGACCTGGCGGAAGACCGTGGCGATCGTGTCCTCGAGGTTCTCCGCGAGCAGCGCCAGGCGCGAGGCGGGCGTGGAGTCCTCCGCGAGCAGCCGTCCGAACACGATCGTCTCGCCGAACACCGACGCGGTCTCGGCAAGCGTGAGCGGCGTGTGCTGGTGAAAGACGCCCTGCTGGGCGGCGAGCGCGAAGTGGACGCCGTGGCCGAGCTCGTGCGCGAGCGTGAGCACGTCGCGCCTGCGCGAGGTGTAGTTGAGCAGCACGTAAGGGAATACCGACGGCACGGCCGCCGCGCAGAACGCGCCGCCGCGCTTTGCCGGGCGCACGGGCGCGTCGATCCTGCGCTCGTCGAAGAACCGTCCCGCGAGCGCGCCCAGCTCGGGGGAGAAGGAGGAGTAGCAGTCGAGCACGATCTCGCGGGCGCGAGAGAACGGGAAGGCGACCTCATCCTCGGTCACGGACGCCATACGGTCGTAGTCCGCGAGACGCTCCACGCCGAGCAGCTTCGCCTTCAGCCGATACCAGCGCCGCGCGATCTCATACCGGCCACGCACCGCCTCGATCAGCGCCTGCACCGACTCGTCGCTGGCTTCGTTGGCGACGTTGCGCGCGGCCAGCCAGTGCGGGTAGTTGCGCAGCCGGTCGTCGGTGGCCTTATCGGCGAGCAGCGTGTTGAACAGGAACGCGCGCGTGCGCAGCCCCGGAGCAAGTGCCCCGCTGACGGCCTCGGCGGTTGTGCGTCGAGTCTCGCGGTCCGCGAGCGACAGGCGGCTGAGCGCGACGTCCAGCGCGAGCGTGTCGCCCTCGTCCTGACCATCGCTCGCCGGCAGCGTGACCTCGATCGCGGAGGTCAGCTCCTCGAACAGCCGCGTCCACGCGCCCGCGCCCGTGAGCCCCTTCTCGGCGAGGATCTTCTCCTCGGGCTCGCTCAGCAGATGCTCGCGATAGCGGCGCACGTTGCGCAGGTGATGGCGGCAGAAGTCGAGACCGTTCTCGGCGAGCAGCTCCTCGACCTGCGCGTCCGGGAGCGCCGCCCACTCGAGCTCGAAGAACAGGAGCGTGGTCTGGATCGCGGTCTCCTGCTCCTGCACCCGCTGCAGCAGCGCGCCATTCGCCGGGTCGGCGGTGTCGGTGGAGAAGCGCAGCGCCGCGTAGTAGCCGGCGCGACCGACGAGTTCGTGGATCACCGCGAGCTCTTCCATCGCCTCGCGCAGCCCGACACCGTCGAGATCTCCGAGCTTGCCGGCGTGGCGCTCGGCGAACGCCTGCGAGCGCGCGAGCGCCTCGGCCATCCGCGGCTCCACGCCCTCCTGGCCCTCGCCGTCGACAAGCGGCTCGAGGTCCCACGCGGTCTCCTGGAGCTCGAGATCCTCCTGCCCAGGAGTGGTGGAGACGGCCATCGTGAGCGCAGCTTAGCGAGCGGTCTGGGCGGAGCGTTTCGTCAGTCGAACGCGAGACTGATGAACCCTACGAGTTGGAGACGGCCCTTGAAATCGGACTGGTAGCTGACGTACTCTTGTGCGCAGCACGTCGTTGCCCCCACGCACTCGTGGTGTGGCGCGTGCTAGGGATGTCTTAGAACTGAGTTCCACGCTATTCCGCGGACTTCATAAGTCCAACAGCAAAGGAGTAGTTGAAACACCATGAAACGCACAACGACAGCAACAGGGCTGCTCGCCCTTGCTGCGATGCTAGTGCTCGGCGTGTTCGCCGGGTCGGCTTCAGCAGGCGGCGGACCGAACTCGTTCTTCTTATGGACGGGACCTTTACCAGGATTAGTCTTAGTTTTAAGCGACAATGAACAGATCTTCACCTCCGAACCTGGTGGTCCGCCAATCGAATGTGAACACTTTGGCGGTCATGCTTTCGCGTCCAACGGGAAAGCGATGACCACTAAAGAGGTAACACTGACTGGCGTTTATACTAAATGTTTCGCTGCGAACCTTTTCCCCGCGACAGTCTCGCCAGTGGCGTTTTTACTTAATGCCGATGGCTCGATAACAATACTAAACCCAATAGTGATCACTGTCCCAGAACTTGGGTGCAGTCTCAAACTCGCCAATAATACTGCAAATACCAATCTTAGATTACTCTTATTCTTAAATAGAAAAGAAGATCTATTAGTACACTCCGATGTACGTAACCTCACCTCATTAAGCTCTGGTGACCCATGTGGTGCGGCAGGCGTCGAGCACCCAGAAGGCACGTATGCCGGCTTACTGTTAGCGTTTGTTCATGGAGGAATCCTGCAGTGGAGGAAATAATTTAGGAAAGGATTTGACTCACACGTAGCTTGTACTGGTCAGCGGGGGCCGATCGATGGTCGGCCCCCGCTCCGTAGTTGTTGTGAAACAAGTTCGATCGTCTGCTGGCTGTTTAGGCCTAATTAGGGGAGATGAATGCACGTGATCGCTTTTGCTTATGTTAGACTGCGCAGAGTTCTGGTGATGGTTGGGCTGTCGAGTGTCGCTGCGCTGTCGATCTCCTCGGCGAGCACCTCTGCATTTACCGAGCCCGGGTTGACGGGGACGTGGGGTGATTTCGCGAATTGTCCCGCCAAAGTGATCGTGTTGCTCGGCCGCAGCGCGTGCGAGCATTCGTATGCAACCGGTGGGATGGTCCAGATCGGACATTCAACCGTGCCGATCTCGGTCCCCGGCGACACATTCGATGTGGGTATCACCACTCCCGGGGGCCCAGGGGTCGTGATGTCTCCTCCACATGGTATTTTGAATGGTCCGGCGCAGCCTGTGCCGGGTGGTTTGTTGGGTACGATCGGAAATGTGCAGTTGACTGGGGTCACTGCGAGGCTTGAGTGGGCGGCATCTACGCCGCCCAGCACAGTGTTCGGATTCACAGAACCATGCGGCTCGAACCCATTGGTCACGTTCGATATTTGCAAGATTCTCAAAGCTAAGGCTGGCACTGCGGTTACGCTGAGAGCGAAGATTCATTTGCTGAGCCCGTTTTTGGGTTCGTCTTGTTTTATTGGTTCGGCGGCGCATCCGATCGTGATCGCGTTGACGACGGGGGTCACGAGTCCGCCGCCACCAGCTAAACCGATTCATGGCAGCTCCCTGGAATTCCTAACGTTTATTTCGCCCTTCTACCAACAGGCGGTGGGCTTCACGTTTGTGAACAATTCGTTTTCGGTTCCGGCTGCTACTGGCTGTGGTACGACCACTGGGGGTGTGGTAGATGCGTCGATCAATCATAAGCTGGGGTTGCCGTCCCCTGCGGGGAAGAACATGATTGCCATCAGCGCGATCGCCGAGCAGGCACCTGCTGAAAATGTTCTTGAACATGGGTGGACTGGTGAATAGCCGAGTGGTTTCACCAGGCTCACGAAGAGGGGAAGGGGTAGGCGTGGTGAAGGTTTGTCGCGTGGGGTGTCATTTGCGAGGGCTTGTACCCATGGTGGCGCTGGCTGGCTTGGTGGTGTGGTTGGTGTCGTTGGTGGTGGTGGGTGGTGCGTTGGCTGTGTTGCCGGATGGTCGGGGGTTTGAGCTTGTTTCGCCGGTGGTGAAGAATGGTGTGAGCCCGTATGCGGCGATCCCGTCGGTTGATGGTGGCGTTGTGGATTTTCAGGCGCGCGGTAGTTTCGCGGGCGCGTCTTCGGGCTCGTTGAATCTGTATCAGGCGACTCGTACGAGCAGTGGCTGGCAGACAGCTGCGCTTACGCCCACGCCCTCAGCGCCGCTGGGTGCGCTGGAGCTGCAGGCACCGGTATGGTTCTCGAGTGACTTGTCGCAGACGATCTTTACGACCCCGGCATCCTATGCTGCGGGAGATCAGGACGAAGGCGCTCTGAGCTTGTATGCGAGGAACGCGGCTGGTGGGTTGACATGGGTCTCTCAGGGCTCTCAGGGCGGCAGCGAACCTCGCGAGGTGACGTTCGACGCGGCGACCCCGGACGGACGGCATGTGGTGTTCAGCTCCAGTGCGTCTCTGCTACCGGAAGCCGTGGGACTGAACCCGGAAGCGTTTCCGGAACCCGAGTTTCTGTATCAGCGTGACGTAGCTGGAGGCCAGACGAGCCTGTTGAGCCTCGACAGCACAGGTCAGCCCGCTGGGGCCGCCGCGACCGTCCTATCGGCTGCCTATACGCCCGGGAACGGCGAAATCACCGTGGCGCGTGCGGAAGGGTTCTTCCCAGGACAGTTCGTAACGATCGGAGAAGGGCCAGAAGCAGAAACGACACAGATCTCCCACATCCCGTTCACCGAAGGACCAAACGAGAAATTCGTCGTCGGAAACGGAAGCGGGCTACCCAACCCCTACCCGGAAGGCACCCCGGTCACGCACGCCTCTGAAGGGTCGATCCTCGGCGACGGGGGACACCTGGCATCCGGCCCCCCGCCGGCGGGGGAATACCTGCCAGCGAACGCCGGAAGCGGCTCTACCACGAACGCTATCTCCAACGATGGGTCGAAGGTGTTCTTCGAGAGCCCAAACCCAGCTGGCGGTAAACCCGTAGGCCTTTACATGCGCCAAAACAACACGACAACCGTGAAGATCGCCGGCGCCGCCGCGGACGGCACAACGATCGCGGGGATCTTCCCGGTCGAGGAAACCACGTTCGGCTCCGCCAGGTTCGAGGGCGCCGCCGCAGACGGGTCGCTCATGTTCTTCCGATCTGATGAAGGACTAGCCGGCGCGAGCAAAGGCAAGGAGATCTACGAGTTCAACACCACGAGCCACGAAATCGGGGCCGCTCCCCCAATGTCTGTGCACGCCATCTCCGTCGGGCTCGAAGGCGACCGGACACCCGCGACCACAACAACAGCCCCCAACTCCAACGGCAGCGAAACCATCAATGTGACGAGCACCGCGGGCTTTCATGCCGGGGAAACAATCGCTTTCGCATCATTCGCCGTTACCGGCGGACGACACCAGGGAGGACTTACCCTAGTCATAGCCTCGGTGCCCAGCGCGACCGAACTAACCACAACGTTCCCCGTGCACGGCGCCGGGAACGGCATCCCCGAAGGCACCGAACTACATGGGGTTCACCCAGCATCGGTGACCGCAATCTCCAACGACGGCTCACACGTCTACTTCATCTCCGATGGCGTTCTCGCGGCGAACGCAAACGCCCAGGGCGCGACAGCGATCCCGGTCAAGCCCAACCTGTACGCCTTCGACACCACCACCGAGGAAACCACATTCA